>NZ_NMUO01000085.1 GCF_002237365.1 Zobellella denitrificans | reverse complement strand
CGGAGTAGCTCGCCGCCGTCGGCCGTGGGGCTCCTGTGACAGGGGTCAGCGTACCGGGGGTGACTTTCGCCGATAATCCGCTGAACCGGCTGGGTCTGGCCTGGCCGGCCTGCGGCAACGTGGCCGTGGGCGAAGCCACGGGCCGGGCCCTGGCTGCCGTGGGCGTGGCGCACGCCGCCGTGCCCGAGGATCCCCGCTCCGAAGGCATCATCTCCCTGCCCGGGCTGCAACGGCTCGAGGGGCACCGGGTGCTGATCCTGCGCGGCGACGGCGGCCGCCACCTGATTGCCCCCACCCTGGCCGGGCGCGGTGCCCGGGTGGACTACTGCGAGGTCTACCGCCGCCACTATCGCCCCGACCCGGGCGGCAGCCTGGTTAAAAACTGGCAGAGCGCGGGGGTCGACAGTATTATCGTCACCAGCGGTGGCTTGCTCAGGCATGTTTTTCAGCTGGCAAGCCCCCATGCAAAGGACTGGCTGCTAAGCCGTTTATTGATTGTGCCCAGTATCCGGGTGGCGGACAGCGCCAGGGAGCTGGGGTTCACTCGGGTCATTAATGCAGAAGCTGCATCCAGCCAGGCGCTGATCGCCGCCCTGGATGAGAGGAAACGGAATGACAGACAATAAAGACAACCAAGAAAACACCCTGACCGGCACCACGGCGGCCGACCCCGTCCAGGCCGACACCACAGCGGCGGCGGGATCCGCCAAGGCAGACGCAGCAGCCACCCAGCCACCCGCCAAGGCAAACACCTCCTCCGCCAAGGGCCTGGCCATCGCCGCCATCGTCCTGGCCCTGGGACTCACTGCCGGCCTGTACTGGCACGGCCATAACCAGGCGGTGGCCCAGGCCGAGCAGCTGAACCGGCTGCAGGCGGAACTGGCCCAGCAGCAAGGCGCCCTGCAGGCCGCCCGGACCGAGCAGGAGGCCAGGCTCAAAGATCTCCTCAACAGCCAGAACACCACCGCCGAGCAGCTCGACGGCCTGTCGCGCAAGGTGCTGGATCTGGACAGCAAGCGGCCCAACGACTGGATGCTGGCGGAAGCCGAATACCTGGTGCGCATGGCCGGCCGCAAGATGTGGCTGGAGCAGGACGTGGTGGCCGCGGCCATGATGCTGGCCAATGCCGACGAGCGCCTGGCAGCCCTCAACGATCCCTCCCTGATCCCCATCCGCCAGGCCCTGGCGGAAGACATCGCCGGCATCAAGTCGGTGCAGAAGGTCGACCGGGAAGGCCTGGTGATCAAACTCAACAACATCAACGAGCAGGTCGACCGGCTCCAGCTCGCCGGGGTGATCATGGCCCGGGCCGAGGAGCCGGACTTCACCCTGTCCGGCGATATCGGTGACTGGCAGGAAAACCTGAAGAAGAGCTGGGCCAGCTTCAGCGACAACTTCGTGACGGTGCGCCGCCGCGACGGCAACGTCGAAGCCCTGCTGTCGCCCCAGCAGCACTGGTACCTGAGCGAAAACCTCAAGGGCAAGCTGCTGCAGGCCCAGCTGGCGGTCTATCGCGAGCAGCAGGAAGTGTACGACAGCGCCCTGGCCCAGTCCCGCCAGTGGCTGCAGGACTATTTCGCCGACGACAGCGTGCGCCAGTTCATGCTGGAGCAGATAGAGCAACTCAGCGGCCAGCAGATCGATGTGGATTATCCCGAGCAGTTCACCGCCCAGGATCGCCTGCAGCAGTTGCTGGACGACCGGCTGCAACGCCTGCTGACCGGCCTGTAAGGGGGTGACCATGATACGTCTTGCCATTATCGTCGCCATGCTGGTGGCCGGCCTGGTGATAGGGCCGGATCTCACCGGCCGCCAGGGCTATGTGCTGGTGGCCGCCGGCAATTACACCATCGAAACCACGGTCACCGTCTTCCTGGTGGCGGCGGTGCTGTTCTACCTGCTGATGCTGTTCCTCGAATGGCTGCTGGGCCGCGTCTTCGGCCTGAGCCACCGCACCCGCGGCTGGTTTATGGGCCGTCGCCGGCGCAAGGCGCTGAGCTACACCCAGAGCGGCATGCAGGCGCTGGTGGCGGAGGACTACGCCACCGCCGAGAAGATGCTGGTCAAGGGCACCAAGGGCAACGATCTGGCGCTGCTCAACTACCTGAACGCCGCCACCGCCGCCCAGGCCCAGGGCCTTGAAGCAAAGCGCGACGACTACCTGCGGCAGGCCCAGGAGCAGAGCCCCGGCGCCGGCCTGGCGGTGGGCATCACCCAGGCCCGGCTGCAGTACCAGCAGGGCCAGTACGAGCAGGCCCTGGCCGGCGTCCAGCAACTGGAGAAGGAGTACGGTGCCCAGCCGGCCATCCTCAAGCTGCAGAAGGACGTCTACCAGGTCACCGGCGAATGGCAACGGCTGCTGGCCACCCTGGATGCGCTGTCCGGCAAGGGCCTGCTCGACGCCGACGACAAACAGGCGCTGCAGCAGCAGGCCTACGCCGGCTGGTTCGACAGCACCGCCAAACGCGACGGCAGCGAGGGATTGATCGCCCTGTGGCAGGAACTGCCGCGCAAGGACAAGTACCGCGCCGACCTGCTGGCCCCCCTGTGCGACCGGCTGATCGGGCTCAAGGCCCACAAGGAAGCCCAGCAGCTGCTGCTGGAGGGGCTCGACAAGCAGACGGATCCCCAGTTGCTGACCTGCCTGACCCGGCTGCAGCTGGGCGACTACCATCCGCTGCTCAGCACCCTGGAGAAAAAGGCGAAGAAGGAAAGCCTGCCCGAGCTGCACTCCGCCCTGGGCCAGCTGTACCTGAAGGACAACAAGCCCAAGGAGGCCGAAGAGCACCTGCAACAGGCGGTGGCGCTCAAGCCCAGCGCCCGCGACTACGTGCTGCTGGCCGGCTTGGCGGAAAAGCGCAAGGACCTGGCCAAGGCCAACGACTACTACCGCCACAGCCTGGCGCTGTGAACCGGCCGCCGGCCTGAACCAGAAAGGGAGCCATCGCGGCTCCCTTTTTAATTACGGCTTGTACAGCCGGATCAGGGTGGCGGGATCCCGCTCCAGGTAGCCCTGGCCGCCGTGCTGGCGCATCAGCTGGGCGGCCAGCCCGGACATGGGGGTGGCGCTGCCGGCGCGCTGGCTCTGGGCCACCGCCATGTCCAGATCCTTGAGCAGGGTGCGCACATGCCACTTGGGATCCGGATCCGACTCCGCCGCCATCAGCGGGCCGGTGAGCTGCATGGGTTTGGAGTCGGCGAAGCCGCCGGCCAGGGCCTCGGGGATCCTGTCCGCCGCCACCCCACAGGCCTTGGCCAGCGCCATCATCTCCGCCAGCACCATCAGGTTGCAGCCCACTATCATCTGGTTGCATACCTTGGTGACCTGCCCGGCCCCGACCGGTCCCATGTGGGTGACCCGCTGGGACAGAAGCGCGAGCACCGGGCGAATGCGCTCTATGTCCGCCGCCTCACCGCCGCACATGATGGCCAGGGTGCCGGCCTCGGCCCCGGCCACGCCGCCGGATACCGGCGAATCCACCCAGCCCATGCCACAGGCGGCCTGCAGCCGGGCGGCGAAGGCCTTGGTCGCCTCCGGATCCGAACTGGAAAAGTCCACCAGCAGCTGGCCGGCCCGGCCGTGGCCAGCCACGCCGCCGGCGCCGAACACCACCTCTTCCACCACCGCGGTGTTGGCCAGGCACAGCAGCACCAGATCCACCTGCTCCACCAGTTCGGCGATGCTGGCCGCCTCGATGGCGCCGGCCGCCTTCACCGCCGCCAGCTTGTCCGGGCTGCGGTTCCACACCCGCACCTCGAACCCCGCCTGCAACAGCCGTTGCGTCATGGGCTGGCCCATCAGGCCGATGCCGATAAATCCCAGTTTCATGTTTTCTCCCTGTCTTGAATGCGTTTATTACCCTGATAACAGATACCGCGGCGCAGCGCCAGGCACAGCCAGCAACTGAGCACGAAGGGCAGGGTCAGCATGGGCAGCCCCAGCCGCAGCATCAGGCCGCTCATCAGCCCGGCGGCCGTGACGCCCGCCAGTATCCAGGCCACCGGCAGCCGGTGCCAGTACAGGCCGATGGCAGCCAGCACCCCGTTGTAGCCGGCCAGGCCGAAGGTAATGACATCGGTACCGACGCCCAGGCCCCAAGCGACCAGGCTGGCCAGTACGCCGCCGATCACCGCCCAGGCCAGCAGGCCGGCCCCCGCCAGCAAGAGGGCGGCGCAGATCAGCAGGGCAGAGAAGCTGTCGGGCAGAAACACCACCTGGCCCACCGCCGACAACGCGAACTGGTGCCCCTCTGGCACCTCGATCAGCCGGCTGCCGTACAGATAGAGGGCCGGCAGCACCAGCAGGTTGAAGGGCAGCGTATACCAGGGAATGCCGGCCAGCCGGCGCAGTCCGGCGTAGATGGCGGCGCTCAGGGCACCACCCAGGATCGCCAGCGCCAGCCAGGCCGGGCCGGGTGGCGCGAACAGGCCGATGGCCAGCCCCACCAGGGCGGCGTTGAAACCGAACAGGCCGTCCCGCCAGGCCGCCGGCTCCCAGCGCCGCCAGCAGGCCAGCAGGGTGGCCGCCGCCACCGCCAGCACCATCAGCAGCGCCATCCAGGGCGAGACCCAGGCCACCGCCAGCAGCATCAGCAGCCCGGCCAGGAGGTGATTCACAAAATAGATCTGGCTGATACCGGCCAGCATCGCGGACAACAGCGCCATCGAGGACACTCCTGCACAGGAAAAGGGAACGGCGAGAATTAGAGCAGGAGGACCGACATTGATCAATACATTATTGTGAACAATGTTGCGGGTGGGTTAAGCCGCCTTTCATAAGAAGACCATAGATGGAAGCGAAAGCTTTAGGTTGTCTCAAGCAGACAGCACTGATGTCAGAGCAGGCGGACAAAGGGAACGGCTCCGCCGACCGTCACATACCATGGACGGCATGTGCCGAGCGATACAGGGATGTACTTGAAGCGTGTCGGCGGAGCTGGCCCTTTGGCCGACTCATACCCGTGAAACAGGCGCCTTTAGTCATCAAGCAGAGGGCCCCCATCGGGAGCCCTCGGTTTAATGCGCCAGGAAAAACCGGTAGGCGGGATCCTGGGTGACGTCGTACCAGGTGTAGCCGAGTTCCGCCAGGTGGCTCTCGAACGAGGCCAGATCCGCGTCGGGCAGTTCGAAGGCGCACAACACCCGGCCGTATTCAGCGCCGTGGTTGCGGTAGTGGAACAGGCTGATGTTCCAGCGGGTGCCCAGGGTGCGCAAAAAGCGCATCAGGGCGCCCGGCTGCTCCGGGAACTTGAAGCTGTACAACCGCTCCTGCAACGGCTTGGGCGGGCGGCCGCCGACCATGTAGCGCACATGGGACTTGGCCAGATCGTTGTCGGTCATGTTGGCCACCGGGTACCCGGCCTGCTCCAGCTCCGCCATGATCTGCGCCAGCTCCCGATCGCCGTCGGACAGGCGCACCGACACCAGCAGCGCCGCCTTGTCTTCCGAAGAGTAGCGATAGTTGAACTCGGTCACCATGCGGTTGCCCAGCACCTCGCAGAACTCCAGGAAGGCGCCCTTGCGCTCCGGAATGGTCACCGCCAGCACCCCTTCCCGCTTCTCGCCCAGCTCGCAACGCTCGGAGACGTAGCGCAGGGAGTGGAAGTTGACGTTGGCCCCGCTGAGGATGGCCGCCATGCGCGCGTGGGCATAGTCCCCGGCCTGGCTGTACTTCTTCAACCCGGCCAGCGACAGCGCCCCCGACGGCTCGGCGATGGCGCGGGTGTCCTCGAAAATGTCCTTGAGGGCGGCGCAGATCTCGTCGGAGGTCACGGTCACCACCCCGTCCAGGTATTCCTGGCACAGGCGGAAGGTCTCGGTGCCCATGCGCTTCACCGCCACCCCGTCGGCGAACATGCTGACCCTGTCCAGGGTGACGATTTCACCGGCCTTGAGCGCCGCCTTGAGGCAGGCGGAGCCCTCGGCCTCGACCCCGATCACCTTGACCTGGGGCAGCAGTTGCTTGATGTACACCGCCACCCCGGCGGCCAGGCCACCTCCGCCCACCGGCACGAACACATGGGTCAGGCGGGTGTCCTGCTCCAGCAGCTCGCGACCTATGGTGCCCTGACCGGCGATCACGTCCTCGTCGTCGAAGGGCGGGATCAGGGTCAGGCCCCGGGCCTGGGCCAGCTCCAGGCAATGGGCATAGGCTTCGTCGAAGTTGTTGCCGTGCAGCACCACCTGGCCGCCGAGCCGGCGCACCGACTCCACCTTGATGTCGGGGGTGACCACCGGCATCACTATGGTGGCGTCGATGCCCAGCTTGGCGGCGGACAGGGCCACGCCCTGGGCATGGTTGCCGGCGGAGGCGGCGATCACCCCCTTCTGCTGCTGCTCGGTGCTGAGCTGGGCAATCTTGTTGTAGGCACCCCGCAGCTTGAAAGAATGCACCGGCTGCATGTCTTCCCGCTTGAGCGAGACAGGATGGCCCAGCCGCTCGGAAATCTTCTTGAGCGGCGACAGCGGCGTCACCCGCGCCGCCTCGTACACCGGCGACAGCAATATCCTGCGCAGGTATTCGGTGGCCGTGCGGGGTGCGGCAGCCTCTTTCAATGCCGGCTGTGCCATGCGCTTAACCTCCCAGCTTGCTGCGATCGCGCACCGCGCCCTTGTCGGCACTGGTGGCCAGGGAGGCGTAGGCGCGCAGGGCGAAGGACACTTCCCGCTCGCGGTTTTCAGGGCGCCAGGCCTGGTCGCCCCTGGCCTCCATGGCGGTGCGGCGGGCGGCCAGCTCGGCCTCGGGCACATCCAGCACTATGCTGCGACCCGGGATGTCGATGTCGATGATGTCACCGTCCTGCACCAGGGCAATGGTGCCGCCGTTGGCCGCCTCGGGCGACACGTGGCCGATGGACAGGCCGGAGGTGCCGCCGGAGAAGCGGCCGTCGGTGATCAGGGCGCACTTGGTGCCCAGGCCCATCGACTTGAGGTAGGTGGTGGGGTAGAGCATTTCCTGCATGCCGGGGCCGCCCTTGGGACCTTCGTAGCGGATCACCACCACCTCGCCGGCCTTGACCTCGCCGCCGAGGATGCCGGCCACGGCGGTGTCCTGGCTCTCGTAGACCCGGGCCGGGCCGCGGAAGGTCAGGTTGTCGTCGGCCACGCCGGCAGTCTTGACGATACAACCGTCCAGGGCCAGGTTGCCGGCCAGCACCGCCAGGCCGCCTTCCTGACTGTAGGCGTGATCGATGCTGCGGATGCAGCCCTCGGCGCGGTCATCATCCAGCTCGGGCCAGCGGCAGTCCTGGCTGAATGCCCGGGTGGTGCGGATACCGGCCGGGCCGGCGCGGTACATGGTTTTCACCGCCTCGTCGGGAGTTACCATGATGTCGTAGCGGGCCAGCTGATCGGCCAGGGTCATGCCCAGCACGGTCGGTACTTCGGTCTTGAGCAGGCCGGCCCGGGCCAGTTCGGCCAGTATGCCCATGACGCCACCGGCCCGGTGCACGTCTTCCATATGGTATTTCTGGGTGGAGGGGGCCACCTTGCACAGCTGGGGCACCTGACGCGACAACCGGTCGATATCGTCCATGGTGAAGTCCACGTCCGCCTCCTGGGCCGCGGCCAGCAGGTGCAGTACCGTGTTGGTGGAGCCGCCCATGGCGATGTCCAGCACCATGGCGTTCTCGAACGCCGCCTTGGTGGCGATGGTGCGCGGCAGGGCGGTGGCGTCTTCCTGCTCGTAGTAGCGCTTGGTCAGCTCGACGATGCGGTGGCCAGCGGTCTTGAACAGCTGCTCCCGATCGGCGTGGGTCGCCAGCAGGGAGCCGTTGCCGGGCTGGGACAGCCCCAGGGCCTCGGTCAGGCAGTTCATGGAGTTGGCGGTGAACATGCCGGAGCAGGAGCCGCAGGTAGGGCAGGCGCTGCGTTCGATCTGCTCGCTTTGTTCATCGGACACAGTGGGATCGGCGCCCTGGATCATGGCGTCCACCAGATCCAGCTTGATGATCTGATCGGACAACTTGGTCTTGCCCGCTTCCATGGGGCCGCCGGACACGAAGATCACCGGGATGTTGAGGCGCAGGGCGGCCATCAGCATGCCGGGGGTGATCTTGTCGCAGTTGGAGATGCACACCATGGCGTCGGCGCAGTGGGCGTTGACCATGTACTCCACCGAATCGGCGATCAGCTCCCGGCTGGGCAGGCTGTAGAGCATGCCGCCATGGCCCATGGCGATGCCATCGTCCACCGCTATGGTGTTGAATTCCTTGGCCACCCCGCCGGCGGCCTCGATTTCCCGGGCGACCAGTTGCCCGAGATCCTTGAGGTGCACGTGGCCGGGCACGAACTGGGTGAAGGAGTTGACCACGGCGATGATCGGCTTGCCGAAATCTTCTTCGGTCATGCCGGTGGCGCGCCACAGGGCGCGGGCGCCGGCCATATTGCGGCCGTGGGTGGTGGTGGCGGAACGATACCTTGGCATTGCTTCATTACTCCTGAGTCGGGAACATCAGGGGCGCCCTGGGCGCCCCTTCTCGTGATGGTGGTTAGTTGACCGGGGTGAGCCAGCCCCATTTGTCCTGGGTGGTGCCGTCGAACAGGCCGAAGAAGGCTTGCTGCAGCTCGGCGGTCACGGGACCGCGCTTGCCCTCGCCCAGGCTGATGCCGTCCACGCTGCGCACCGGGGTCACCTCGGCGGCGGTGCCGGTCATGAACATCTCGTCGGCCAGGTACAGGGCCTCGCGGGCGATGGCTTCTTCCCGCACCTGATAGCCGGCCTCGCGGGCCAGGGTCATCAGGGTATCCCGGGTGATACCGGGCAGGATACAGGCGGTAACCGGCGGGGTATAGAGTACCTTGTTCTTGATCAGGAACAGGTTCTCGCCCGCGCCTTCGCTCAGGTGGCCGTGCACGTCCAGGGAGATGCCCTCGGTATAGCCGTGGCGCTTGGCCTCACCGGAGATCAGCTGGGAAGACAGATAGTTGCCGCCCGCCTTGGCGCCGGTGGGCATGGTGTTGGGCGCCAGCCGGTTCCAGGAGGTCACGCACACGTCCACCCCGTTCGCCAGTCCTTCCTCGCCCAGGTAGGCGCCCCAGGGAATGGCGGCGATGATCACTTCGCAGGGCACGTCCCTGGGCGCGTTCAGGCCCATGCCGACGTTGCCGATAAACACCAGCGGCCGCAGGTAGGCGCTGTCCAGTTCGTTCTTGGCTACCGCTTCCCGGCAGGCGTCCATCAGCTCGGCCTTGGTGTAGGGAATGTTCATCCGGTAGATCTTGGCGGAATCGAACAGCCGCTGCACGTGCTCTTCCAGGCGGAAGATAGCCGGCCCCTTGGGGGTGTTGTAGGCCCGGATGCCTTCGAATACCGAAGAGCCGTAGTGCAGGGCGTGGCTCATCACATGCACCTGGGCCTTGTCCCAGGGCACCATATCTCCATTGAACCAGATGTAGTTGGCGGTAGACATTATTGTTTTCCTCAAGCCGTTTTTCTGAGTCGTTGTTCCATGAGCCGGGCTTCGACGCGGGTGACATCCATCAGTTTTTCAAGCTGGCGGCTTAACAACTGGATAGGTCTTTCGCTACTGACAGTAACCCTAATGTTGACGTTTTGACAATCGGCCGAGGTGGACATTTCCATGTCGTCGACCCGAAAACCCCGGTGGCGGGTCATGCGCAGTACCCGTTCAAGCACTTCCGGGCGGAACTGGGCTTCAATATGCAAATTGTGCTGGTTCATGCTTGTTTCTCCATCATCTGGTCGTTGGCGACGCCCGGCGGCACCAGGGGCCAGACGTTTTCTTCCTCTGAAATACGGACATGCAGCAAGTAGGCGGACTCGGCGGCCAGCATGCGCTGGATGGCCGGCTCGACCTCTTCCTTGCGGGTAATGGTTTCACCGGGAATGTTGAAGGCGGCGGCCATGGCCACGAAATCCGGGTTGTCGGTAAGGATGGTTTCGCTGTAGCGGCCGTCGAAGAACAGCTCCTGCCACTGGCGCACCATGCCGAGGCGCTGGTTGTCGAGCAGCACCATCTTCACCGGCAACTGGGCCCGCTTGAGGGTGCCCAGCTCCTGCACGTTCATCATGAAGGAGCCGTCGCCCGACACCAGCACCGAGGTATGCTCCGGACGGGCCAGTTTGGCGCCGATGGCGGCGGGCAGGCCGAAGCCCATGGTGCCCAGGCCGGCGCTGCTCAGGTGGTTGCGCGGGCTGGTAAAGCGCATGTGCTGGGCTACCCACATCTGGTGCTGGCCCACGTCGCAGCTGACCATGGCATTGTCGTCCAGCGCCTCGCTCAGTTGCTTGAGCATCAGCGGGGCATAGATGGCCTCGCCCGGGTGATCGTAGCGCCAGCCGTGGGCGGCCTTGAGCCGCCGGCACTGGTCACGCCAGTCGTCGATGTCCAGCTCGTCCCGGCCCAGCAGGGGCAATACCTCCTTCAATTCGGCATCCATGCCCACGTGGGCGTGGCGCACCTTGCCGAATTCGGCGGCGTCCTTGTCCAGGTGGATCACCTTGGCGTGGACCGCGAAGGCATCCAGCTTGCCGGTGACCCTGTCGTCGAAACGGGCACCGACCACGATCAGCAGATCGCTCTGCTGAACTGCCAGGTTGGCGGCTTTTGTGCCGTGCATCCCCAGCATGCCCAAAAACAGCTCATCGTCCGGATCCAGGGTGCCGATGCCCTTCAGCGTGGTCACCGTCGGCAGGCGGCAAGCGCGGGCAAAAGCGCGCAATTCCGCCTCGGCGCCGGCCATGCCGACCCCGCCGCCCACGTAGAGTACCGGCTGCTCGGCTGCCGCCAGCAGGGCCCTGGCCTGGGCCAGCGCCTCCTGATCCAGGGGGTTGGGCTCGGCCACGAAGGGAGATGACGGCTTGGGCTCCACCAGGGAGACCTGGATATTCTTGGGCACGTCGATCAGCACGGGTCCGGGGCGGCCGGAGCGGGCAACCTCGAAGGCTTCGGCGATGATATCGCCAAGATCCTCGACGTTCTCCACCAGATAGGAATGCTTGGTGCAGGACAGGGACATCCCCAGCACGTCCACTTCCTGGAAGGCATCGGTGCCGATCGCCGCCATGGGCACCTGGCCGGTGATGGCCACCACGGGAATGGAATCGAGCATGGCATCGGCCAGACCGGTGATCAGGTTGGTGGCTCCGGGGCCCGAGGTGGCCATGCACACCCCCACCTGACCACTGGCTCTGGCATAGCCCACCGCCGCCAGGGCGGCCGCCTGCTCGTGGCGGCACAGCAGGTGCTCGACGCCACCGTCGTAGAGGGCATCGTAGAGCGGCATGATGGCGCCGCCGGGATAGCCGAAGATCTGGGTTACCCCCTGTTGTTTCAATGCCTGAACAATGTACTGTGCGCCGTTCATCTTGTTGCTGTCCCTGTATTGCTGCCAAAGCCGGTTTAAAAAAAAAACCCCCGAGCGGGTCGCTCGGGGGTTTTGCGTTGTTGTCTGCCGGTTGTTCTACTTTTCGTCAGACCACAGTGCCCCGAGCGGTGATTTAATAATCACCACTAGGACCACGATAATGCTGACGAAACGCACGAACAGATTCATATACCGACCATAAAAATAAGGGGCGGACCGGAACATCCCGACCCGACAGGCCTATAGAACTAGCATATATGGCCTACACTAGACAAGACTTTATTGTTTACAAAATCAAATGAGGGGCCAGTATCGCCCCATCAAAACCAGAATAAAACACCACATTAAAAACATTACTTAAAATAAAAAACCAGGGAGACCGGGATGTCACTCGCCGTCGTTTTTGCCCGCGCCAGCCTGGGCGTTACCGCGCCGCTGGTCACCGTCGAAGCCCACCTGGCCAACGGCCTGCCGGCGTTCAACATCGTCGGCCTGCCGGAAACCACCGTCAAGGAAGCCCGGGACAGGGTGCGCAGCGCCCTGCTCAATTCGGGTTTCGAGTTTCCCGCCAAGCGCATCACCGTCAACCTGGCCCCCGCCGATCTGCCCAAGGAAGGGGGCCGTTTCGATCTGCCCATCGCCCTGGCCGTGCTGGCGGCCTCCGGCCAGGTACCCGCCGACGGTCTCGGCCGGCTGGAGTTTCTGGGGGAGCTGGCCCTCCCCGGCGAACTGAGGCCGGTCCGGGGCGCCCTGCCCGCGGTGCTGGCCGCCCGGGACAGCGAGCGGCAGCTGGTGCTGCCCAGCGGCAACGGTGACGAGGCGGGGCTTATCTCGCCCTGCCCGGCCCTGCTGGCGCCTCATTTGCTGGCCATTACCGCCTGGTTGCGATCCCAGGGCGAGCTGGCCGCCCCGGAACCGGTCGGTCCGAGCGGGGACATGGAGGCCGCCGACCTGAGCGAGGTAATAGGGCAGGAAGGGGGCAAGCGGGCACTGGAGATCGCCGCCGCCGGCGAGCACAACCTGCTGCTGCTCGGCCCGCCGGGCACCGGCAAGAGCATGCTGGCCAGCCGCCTGCCCGGCCTGCTGCCGCCGATGACCGAGGCGGAAGCCCTGGAATCGGCCGCCGTGCGCTCCATCAGCGGCCTGGGGCTGGATCCCTCGCGCTGGTTGCGTCGCCCCTTCCGGCAGCCGCACCATTCGGCCTCCGCCGTGGCCCTGGTCGGCGGTGGCGGCTATCCCAAACCCGGCGAAATTTCCCTGGCCCACCACGGGGTGCTCTTCCTCGACGAAATGACCGAGTTCGAACGACGGGTGCTGGATGCCCTGCGCGAACCGCTCGAAACCGGCAGCGTGTCCATTTCCCGCGCCGCCCACAGGGTCACCTTCCCCGCCCGCTTCCAGCTGATCGGCGCCATGAATCCCAGCCCCTGCGGCCACTACGAGGACGGTCGCAGCCGCAGCTCTTCCGAGCAGATACTGCGCTACCTGAGCAAGGTTTCCGGCCCCTTTCTCGACCGTTTCGATCTGTCGGTGGAGATCCCCCTGCTGCCGCCGGGCGAGCTCAGCCGCCCGCGCCCTCCCGCGGAAAGCTCGGCACAGGTGCGTGACCGGGTACTGGCGGCCCGGGCCCGGCAATTGGCGCGGGCCGGCAAGAGCAATGCCCGACTCGGTACCGCCGAGCTGGACCGGTTTTGTCCCCTGGCCCGGGAAGATGCCGTCTTCCTGGAGCAGGCCCTGCACCGGATGAAGCTGTCGATCCGGGCCTGGCACAAACTGATCCGGGTGGCCAGGACCATCGCCGATCTGGCCGATGAACCCCAGATAGCCCGATCCCATCTGATAGAAGCCCTGGGCTACAGGGCCATGGACAAGCTGCTGCACCGGCTGCAACAATGAGGGCTGCAAAGAAGGAAAAACTGCTCTACCTTAAGGGGACGGTCACCGTTTGATAGGGACATCAACATGAAGAGTGCCAAGGAGTTTGCCGGCTGGCTGCACGAGCGTTTCGGAGAAATAAAATCCGGTGTCTATCTCACCAAGCACGACATCGCCACCCTGTCCGGGCGCCAGCGCTTCACCCACGAATTTATCACCGACATTCATTACGAGCTGGCGCTGCAGGGAATGGGGTTCGTCACCGATACCCACAGGGAAAAGTTCTATCTGTTCCACCTGCCTACCGAGCATTGGCAAACCAGGGGCGACTATTACCAGGAGCCGGCGTCCAATATCCACCTGATGCCGCCGGCAAAGCGCAGCTCCCCCCCGCAATAACTGAACGGGGCCAGCCCCGAAAGGCTGGCCCCGCATCCCAAGCCTGATTCAGTCGGCCGCCAGCAGATACTCCACCACCCGGTAAAACCGGTCTTCCGAACCGATTTCACCCATGTTCAGCTGGTATTTGCCCCTGACCACTATGGTCGGGGTGCCGCGCACGTTGAAGTTTTCGGTCGCCCTGTCGTACTGGGCGACCATGCCGTTCAGGGCGAAGCTGTTGATCACGCCGTCGAAGGCTTTTTCCTCGACACCCTGTGCGACAAAAATCGCCCGGATGTCATCCATGCTATTGGGCATCTTCTTCTGGCGGTGGATCTGATCGAAAATGGCCGGGGTCAGCTTGTCCTCCACTTCCAGCAGCACGGCGGCACCATAAGCCCGCTGCAGCACGGGGCCCATCTCCCGTCCCAGGAAGGGGACCGGCACCTTCTTCAGTTCGGCCTCGGGCACCCGCTCCGACAGCTTGTCCATCAGCGGCTGGAAGCTGTAGCAATGGGGGCAGACATAGGAAAAGAACTCGGTCACTTCCGGCTTGCTGCTCGCCGTTTCCTTCACCACGGTATACTCGACTCCTTCCTTGAACTCCGGCGCGGCCGAGGCCAGGGGAGCCAGCAACAGGGTCAACAAGGCAAAGACTAACTTTTTCATACTCAATCCCATTTAGTAAAGGCTGTCTCAAGGTAAGTAATCAGTTCCAGGACGTCAAGGACAACGGCGGCGCGTCCAGCCGCTGCAACTGCTCTTCCAGGGTGCCGATCTGCTGCTGCCAGTAGCCCTCGGTATTGAACCAGGGGAAGTTGGCCGGAAAGGCCGGATCGGACCAGCGCGACGCCAGCCAGGCCATGTAGTTCACCATGCGCATCGCCCTGAGCGGCTCAATCAGGGCCAGCTCGGCCGCATCGAACTCCCGCACCGTCTCGTAGCCGGCCAGCAGGGTATCCAGCTGCACCAGTTGCTCCTGCCGGCTGCCGCTGAGCATCATCCACAGATCCTGCACCGCCGGGCCCCGGCGGCAGTCATCAAAATCGAGCAGCCAGGGCCCGTCGCGCCAGAGCAGGTTGCCGGCATGACAGTCACCGTGCAGGCTGAGCTGCTTGCCGGGCCGGTACAGTTCGGTGGCGCGCTTGACCAGCCGCCGCAGCAGGCTCAGGAAATCCGCCCGCAAGCGGCCCGGCAACTCGGCCTCGCGCTCCAGCACGCCGTATGCCCGGTGCAGGTAGTCGTCGGTCGACAGTACCGGCCTGGACTGCAGGACGAAGCGCTCTCCTACCTGGTGCAGCAGGGCCAGTTGCTCGCCCAGCGCCTCGAGCTGCTCCAGGCTGTCCGTCTCGAACTGACGGCCGGCCACCGCCGGCCATACGGCGAATACTATCCCCTGGTATTCGAACAGGGTCTCCCGCTCCTGGCGCAGCGGGATTGCCACCCTGACCCCGGCATCCGCCAGCGCCTGCAGGAAGCCGTGCTCTTCCAGGATCTGCTCCCGGGTCCAACGCTGCGGGCGGTAAAACTTGGCCACCAGGGGCCCCTGCTCGTCGTTCTTGAAGCGGTAGACGCGGTTTTCATAACTGTTCAGTGCCATCAGCCCCGAGTCGACATAGATGCCGACGCTGGCGAGGGCATCGGTGATCACATCGGGGGTAAGCTGGTAGTAGTTCATATCACTCCAGGGGAAAAAAGGCCGCCGTCAGACAACGGCGACCATCAGGGTCAGCGGGCGGAGCTGAAGAACTTGCTCTCGGTCTGCAGGCTGGCCTTGCGATCATCGGGGTTGACCCCCTTGCGGCTCATCACGAAGGTGATATCGCCGACCGGGGACGACAACAGGTAGGGATCCGCCGACAGGCTGATCGGCAGGCTCAGCACCTCGCCCGCCTGCACCGTTACTTCACTCGGACCTATCCACTCCAGATCATCCATGCCTTCAACCCTGAGCTGATAGGTTTCCTGCTCCAGGGTCTTGTTGATGATTTTCAGAGTATAGGTGTTTTCCACCAACCCTTCGGTGGTCTCGCGGTACAGCTGGTTCCGGTCCCGGATCACCTCTATGCCCATGGGCATGATGCTGGACGCCATGTAGACAAAGGCAGCCAGCATCAGCGCCATGACCACACCGTAGCCGATCAACTTGGGCCGCGCCACATGGGTCTCCTTGTGCCGCAACTTGTGTTCGGTGGTGTAGCTGATCAGGCCCTTGGCATACCCCATCCGCTCCATGGTCTGATCGCAGGCATCGACACAGGCACCACAGTTGATGCACTCGTACTGCAGGCCGTCGCGTATATCGATGCCGGCGGGGCACACCTGCACACACATGTCGCAGTCGATACAGTCGCCCAATCCCAACTGGCCGGGATCCGCCTTGCGGGAGCGCGGTCCCCGCTTCTCGCCCCTTTCGCTGTCGTAACTGACGGTATAGGTGTCCTTGTCGAACATGGCCGACTGGAAACGGGAATAGGGGCACATATGGGTGCACATTATGGTGCGCATCCAGCCGGCGTTGCCATAGGTACAGAAGGCGAAAAACAGCACCCAGAACGCCGGCCAGAAACTGGCCGAAAAGGTCAGCAAGCCCAGCCCCAGTTCCGCCGCCGGCACGAAATAGGCGATAAAGGTAAAGCCGGTAAACAGGGAGACCGTCAGCCAGGCGAGGTGCTTGGCGGTTTTGCGCCACAGCTTGTTGAAACTCCAGGGAGACTTGTCCAGTTGCCGGCGCTTGTTGGCGCTCCCTTCCAGCTTTTCCTCAAACCAGATAAAAAGGAAGGTCCATACCGTCTGCGGGCAGAGATACCCGCACCATACCCGCCCGAGGAAGGTCGTGATAAAAAACAGGCCGAATGCCGCCACCATAAACAGCAGGGCCAGCAGGGTCAGATCCTGGGGCCAGATGGTGGAGCCGAAAATATGGAAACGCTGGTGCTCGATATCCAGCAAGATCGCCTGTCGGCCATCCCAACTCAGCCAGGGACCGACGACAAACAACAGCATGAAGAACCAGCCCATCAGCTTGCGCAGCCGCTGCCACTGTCCCTTCTGTGCCCTTACATAGATATGGCCTTCGTCCGTCGGCCGATGAGAGCGCACGGCTCCGGTGACATCCTTGATGTCAATCTGCTTGTTTTTATCGTTCATAGGCTCACATTGTTACTCTGACTGGCTGCGGCTGCATTATCTGCCTACAAGATGTAACCTCTTGTTAACTTGCAGATAAAATACGAGTTATGCGGCATTTTGCAGCAAAACCTAATATAAAAGGGTGATCTTTATCACCTTTTTCCGAGTCGGTCCCGCTTTCCTCGCTCAGGAGTACTCATGGTAGGCCATTGCGACGACCGGGCACCATGATGGCGATCAGTCAGGCGGCCCGGTCAGGAAGAAAATATGCGGATTGGGAGCAGAAACGAAAAAGCCCCGCTGTTATCAGCGGGGCTTGGAATAGGTGTTTGACTGTGACCTACTTTCACATGGCAGCTGCCACACTATCATCGGCGCGGGTGCGTTTCACTTCTGAGTTCGGCATGGGATCAGGTGGGACCACAACGCTATGGCAGTCAAACAAAACTTCAAAATCATGGTGCTGATACCCAGAATCGAACTGGGGACCTCACCCTTACCAAGGGTGCGCTCTACCATCTGAGCTATATCAGCAGAATTGGGTGCCTGGCAGTGACCTACTTTCACATGGCAGCTGCCACACTATCATCGGCGCGGGTGCGTTTCACTTCTGAGTTCGGCATGGGGTCAGGTGGGACCACAACGCTATTGCCGCCAGGCATAAACTTTAATCCGGAAAAGCTGTCTTCGATGAATTTGTTCTTGAAACCGCAAGGTCTCACACTTCTTGGGTGTTGTATGGTTAAGCCGCACGGGTCATTAGTACAGGTTAGCTGCACGTATCGCTACGCTTCCACACCCTGCCTATCTACGTCCTAGTCTCGGACGGCCCTT
>NZ_NMUO01000084.1 GCF_002237365.1 Zobellella denitrificans | reverse complement strand
GTGGAGCTGTGCGTGGCGGTGCTCTTGCCCTGGTGGCTGGACTTGCCCTGGCAGCCCCACCCCCGTATCTGGTTCGGCCTGCCGCTGCTGGGGGCGGTCCTGCTGCTGCTTACCGGCCGTGCCGGCGGCATAGTGCGCGGCCCCCTGGGCGAGCGCCTGCGCCAGCTGGCCCAGGGGCTGGGTTAGCCGCTGGACTCCGCTACCGGGACCTGCGAGGCCAGCAGGGCACCGGCCTGCTCCGCTTCCAGTGGCCGGCCCAGGTGGTAGCCCTGGGCCTGGTCGCAGCCCATCTGCCGTAGCAGGGCGAGCTGGCTGGCGTGCTCCACCCCCTCGGCGATGGTCTGCAGCCCCAGGTTGCGGGCCAGGCTGATGATGGCGCCGACAATGGCCCTGTCTTCCTCGTCGTCCAGCAGATCCCGGACGAAGCCCTGATCGATCTTCAGCCGGGCCAGGCGGAAGCGCTTCAGGTAGCTGAGCGACGAGTAGCCGGTACCGAAGTCGTCCAGCGCCAGTTGCAGCCCCAGCCGGTGCAGCTGCCCCATCACCTCCACCGCCCGCTCGGGGTTGTCCATCATCACGCTTTCGGTCAGCTCCAGCTCCAGCAGGGCGGGGGGAAGGCCACTGTCCGCCAGTTGGGCCTGGATCCGCTCGCACAGGCCGGGGTGATGGAATTGCACCGCCGAGACATTGACGCCCACCCGTACCACGGGCAGACCCTGCCGCCGCCAGCTGGCCTGCTGCTGCAGGGCGCTGGCCAGCACCCATTCACCCAAGGGCACGATAAAGCCGTTTTTCTCCGCCAGGGGGATGAACTCCGCCGGCGACACCATGCCCAGCTCGGGATGCTGCCAGCGCAGCAGGGCCTCGAAACCGATCAGGCGCCCTTCGTCCAGGCTGAACTGGGGCTGGTACAGCAGCCGCAGCTGTTGCCGTTCCATGGCCTGGCGCAGGCCGTTCTCCAGCAGCAGCATGCGGCTGTAGCGGCGCTGCATCTCGGCGGTAAAGAAGCGGTAGCCGTTGCGCCCCGCCTCCTTGGCCTGGTACATGGCGATGTCGGCGTGGTGGTACAGTTCGTTGAAGTTCAGCCCGTCATCGGGATAGAGGGCGATGCCGAGTGAAACCGACAGCCGGATATCGTGTTTGCTGATACGAAAGGGCTCCGTCATCACCGTCAGCAGCCGTTGGGCGAAGTGGACGGCGCCGTCGGCATCGGTCAGCGGCAACACCAGGATGAACTCGTCGCCGCCGAAGCGGGAAATGGTGTCCTCTTCCCGGCAGAACTGCCGGAGGCGTTCCGCCACCTGAACCAGCAGCTTGTCGCCGACCTTGTGGCCGAGGGAGTCGTTGATGCTCTTGAACCTGTCCAGATCCAGGAACAGCAGGGCCAGGGAACCCTGCTCGCGCCGGGCCAGCTGGATCGCCTGGCGGGTGCGGTCGACCAGCAGGCTGCGGTTGGGCAGGCCGGTGAGGGGATCGAAGTGGGCGAGGAAGTGGATCTGCTCCTTGTCCTTGATCTGCTCGGTGATGTCGATATGGGTACCCACGGTGAGCGGCCCCGGCTTGCCCTGGGGATCCCGCAGGGTCCTGCCCCGGGACAGTATCCATACCCAGCCGCCGTTGGCGTGGCGCATGCGGAACTGGCTTTGATACAGGCTGTCGTCGGCGCGGGCCAGATGGTCGGCGAAGGCCTGCCTGGCCTCTTCCCTGTCATCCGGGTGCAGTAACGCCTCCCATGCCGGCAACAGTGCGTTGCCATGGCGTTGTTCGTAGTCGTGCTTGTCGAGGCCCAGCATGGAGAAATATTCCTTGCTGCAGTGCAGTTCGCCACTGCGGCTGTCGTATTCCCAGGCGCCGGTGTTGGAGGCGGTGATCAGCGACTGCTGGCGGGCCAGGTTGGCCTCGAGCTGGTTTCTGGCCGCGGAGATCTCCCGGGTGCGGGCCGCCACTTCCTGCTCCAGCCGGCTGGCCTGCCAGCGGGTTTTCGCCAGCAGGTACACCAGAAAGGCCAGCATCAGGCTGAATACCAGGGCGGCCAGCAGGTGCCGGGCCAGGCTCTGGGTATCGCGCCAGCCCCCCGGCAGGGCCAGGCTGAGCTGCCAGTGACCGTTGGGCAGGCGCAGGGACTCGGTCATGGCATCATCGGGCAGGGGAAGGGCTGAACCGGCGATGATCTGGCGGTGCATGCTGCCCGTGGCGGTGGCGAGCTGGCGCCAGAGTTCGAAGGCGTAGCCCCGTTGCTCCAGCGCCTGCAGATCGGTATCGGCCAGCAGGTCCGGCAGCAGTATCACCACGCTGACGAAGCCCCAAAAGTCGTCGCTTGCGTCGTCCATAAATACCGGCAGCCGGCCGATCAGCCCGACACCGCCCTGGGCCAGCTCGACCGGCCCGGTCAGGGTCAGGCGGCGCGAGTCCCGGGCCAGTTCCGCCTCCGGTCCCTGGAGCGGGTGGGTCAACTGGTTGAGCCCGAGCGACCCCTCGTTGCCGGCCAGCGGATAGGTGTGGCGGATGATGCCGTCCGGCGACAGCGCCAGGGCCTTGACCTGGGGGTAGTAGGGCAGCAGTTGCCCGGCTACCGCGTCGAAATTCCGGATCTCGCCCCCGCCCTGCTTGACCAGGGCGGCCAGGGCATAGGCCGAGGACAGGTTTCGCTCCAGCTGCACCTGCAGGCTGTTGATATGGAAGCGGGCGATATCGATGGCGGCGAGCTTCTGCTGGTTCGCCTCCTGGCTGGAGTGCCGCCAGACCAGGCTCGAGCCGAGCAGCAGGCTGAACAGAAAGGTCAGTACGACCAGCGCGAGGGCGGCATTGGGCAGGCGGCTCCGGGGTGGGGGCATCTCTCTTCCTTTAATGCTCGGGTGTTCAGGCGTTGCGCTTGCCACCCAGGGTTTCTTTCAGGGCCTTGTCCAGGGTGGGATAACGAAAATGAAACCCCGCCTGTTGCAATCGCACCGGCATCACCCTTTGCCCGGTCAGCAGCAGCTCCGCCATTTCGCCGAACAGCAGCCGCATTGCCCAGGCCGGAACACGGGCGAAATGGGGCTTGCCCAGCACCCGGGCCAGGGTGCGGCTGAACAGCTCGTTGGTGACCGGCTCGGGGGCGGTGGCGTTGAAGGCGCCGCTGCATTCCTCGTGCTCCAGCAGGAACAGGAGCAGGTTCACCACATCCTCGATATGGATCCAGGACAGATACTGCTTGCCGGAGCCGATGGGGCCGCCGAGTCCCAACCGGTAGCTGGGCAGCATCTTTCGCAAGGCGCCGCCCTCGGCGCCCAGCACCACGCCCAGGCGGATCAGGCAGACCCGGGTCTGCTCGCTGGCAGCGGCCATGGCCAGTTCTTCCCAGCGGGCGCACACCTCGTGGCTGAACTCGGGATGGGGATGGGAGTCTTCGTCCACCAGGGCGTCTCCCTGGCGGCCGTAATAGCCCACCGCCGAGCCGCTGATCAGCACCCGTGGAGGGCGGCTGCCGGCCTTGAGCTTGTCCACCAGTTGCCGGGTGATCTGCCAGCGACTCTGGCAGATGATGTCCTTCTGGGCCGGGCTCCAGCGCTTGTCGGCGATGGGTTCGCCGGCCAGGTTGATCACCGCGTCGAAGGCGTCGAGGTTGTCCAGATTCTGCAGCGAGGCCAGGGCCTCGACATCGTGGCCCAGGCGCTGGTACACCTTGTTGGGTGAGCGGCTCAACACGGTGATCTGGTGGTGTGTCCGCAGGTGGCTCATCAGGCGATGACCGATAAAGCCGGTTCCGCCGGTGATCAATATCTTCATGGTCCTGCTCCTTGCGCCCGTGACGATGTGGCTCTCAGGGATAGTATCCCATCAGGATAACAGAGACTTAAGGATATTCCCCACGACTTCTGCCGGGGAAGAGACTCGGGGGATAAGGGGGCGGGCAGCGAGGAAAATACCCGGGGTTATCCACACAAACTGTGAGTAAGTCTGTAGATTACCCCGGGGATAGCCGCTAGTTTCTTGATATTAAAACAAAAAACGGAACGGGCAGGGATCCGGCAGGATCAGGACAGGGCCGCGATGGCCGCCTCGTAGCCGGGCTCCTCGGTCAGCTCGGCCACGCGCTCGGCGTGCACCACCTGGCCCTGCTCGTCGATGCACACCACGGCACGGGCGGACAGGCCGCGCAGGGCGCCGTCGCTCAGGGCCACGCCATAGGCCTTCAGGAACTCGGGGTGACGGAAGGCGGAGGCCACCTGCACGTTCTCGATGCCTTCGGCGGCGCAGAAGCGGCTGGCGGCAAAGGGCAGATCCATGGACACGCACAGCACCTTGGTGTTGGCCAGGGTGGCGGCTTTCTCGTTGAACTTGCGCACGCTGGTGGCGCAGACGCCGGTATCGATGCTGGGGAAGATATTGAGCAGCAGCTTCTGGCCCTTGAAGTCGGCCAGGCGGATATCGGTGAGATCGGCACCGGTCAGGATGAAGTCGGGAGCGGCCTGGCCGGCCTGGGGAAACTGGCCGGACACGGCCACGGGATTGCCCTGGAAGGTCACTGCGGACATGGTTTTTCTCCTTCTGTGAAAGTTAAGGCTAAGTTACCAGTTTTCACGATAAGGAAAAGGTTTTTATTTTTGCTGGACTCGCCGGCACGGACAAATGAAAACGCCGCCCGGGGAGGGCGGCGTGAAGAGCGGTTTAGCCGTGGGCCTTGGCCGCCTGCTGGGCCGCCTGGATGGCGGTGAGGGCGATGGTGTAGACGATGTCGTCGACCAGGGCGCCCCGGGACAGGTCGTTCACCGGCTTGCGCATGCCCTGCAGCATGGGGCCGATGGACACCAGTTCGGCCGAGCGCTGTACCGCCTTGTAGGTGGTGTTGCCGGTGTTCAGATCCGGGAAGATGAACACCGTCGCCTTGCCCGCCACCGGCGAGTTGGGGGCCTTGGACTTGGCCACGTTCTCCATGATGGCGGCGTCGTACTGCAGCGGGCCGTCGATCACCAGATCCGGACGCTTCTCCTTGGCGATGCGGGTGGCCTCGCGCACCTTGTCCACGTCGGCGCCGGTACCGGAGGTGCCGGTGGAGTAGGAGATCATCGCCACCCGCGGCTCTATGCCGAAGGCCTGGGCCGACTCGGCGGACTGGATGGCGATCTCCGCCAGCTGTTCGGCGGTGGGATCCGGGTTGATGGCACAGTCGCCGTACACCAGCACCTGATCCGGCAGCAGCATAAAGAACACCGAGGACACCAGCGAGCTGCCGGGGGCGGTCTTGATGATCTGCAACGGCGGGCGGATGGTGTTGGCGGTGGTGTGGATGGCGCCGGACACCAGGCCGTCCACCTCGTTGCGCTCCAGCATCATGGTGCCCAGCACCACGTTGTCCTCGAGCTGCTCCTGGGCCACCACCTCGGTGATGCCCTTGGACTTGCGCAGCTCCACCAGGCGCTCCACATAGTTGCCGCGTACCTGCACCGGATCCACGATTTCCACCTTTTCATCCAGCACCACGCCCTGCTGGGCGGCCACCCGCATGATGGCGTCGTGGTTGCCGAGCAGCACCGGCCGGGCGATGCCCCGCTCGGCGCAGATGGCGGCGGCCTTGATGGTGCGCGGCTCCTCGCCTTCCGGCAGCACGATGCGCTTGGCGGCGCGGCGGGCCAGCTCGGTGAGCTGGTAGCGGAAGGCGGGCGGGCTCAGGCGGCGGCTGCGGGCCGACTTGGCGCTGAGCGATTCGATCCAGTGCTTGTCGATATGGCCGGCCACGTAGTCCTGCACCAGCTCGATCCGGCCGAGATCGTCCACCGGTATCTCCAGGTTGAAGTGCTGCAGGCTGACCGCGGTCTGCCAGGTGTTGGTATTGACCATCAGGATCGGCAGCCCGGTTTCGATGGCGCGCTGGCACAGGGCCATGATCTGCGGCTCGGGATGGTAGCTGCCGGTGAGCAGCAGGGCGCCGATCTTGACCCCGTTCATGGCCGCCAGGCAGACCGAAACGATGACGTCGGAACGGTCGCCGGAGGCCACCAGCAGGCTGCCCGGACGGAAGTGTTCCACCATGTTGTGGATGGCGCGGGCGCAGAAGGTCACGCTCTGCAGCCGGCGGCTGTTCAGCTCGCCCTCGTGGATGACGACGGCGTTGAGGTGGCGGGCCAGGTCCACCGCCCGCGGCGCCACCAGCGGGGTGTTCCAGGGAATGCAGCCGAGGATGCGCAGCGGGGTCTTGCCGAACACCTGCAGCACCTCCAGGTTGGGGGACACCTCGCCCTTGGTGTGGGGATTGAACATCTCGGTGAGATCGGGGCGGGTGTTGCCCTGCTCATCGACCGGTGCACCCACCTTGTTGATGATGCAGCCGACGATGCGCTTGTTGACCACGCCGCCGAAGTTGGCACAGGCCAGCTCCAGCCGCTCTTTCAACTGCTGGCTGCTGTCGCTGCCGGGCTGGGTGATGAACACCATGTCCGCGTCCAGCGCCTTGGCCACGTCGTAGTTGATACGGTTGGCGAAGGGTTGCTTGTCGGTGGGGATCAGGCCCTCGACCACCACCACCTCGGCGCCGCTGTCCTTCACGTGCTTTTCATAGCGGGCGACGATTTCTTCCAGCAACACGTCCAGGTTGCCGGCGGAGATCATGCTCTCGGCGTAGCTCAGGGCGAAGGGCTCCGGCGGCGTGAGGTTGGAGGCGTTGGCGATCACCGCGGTGGAATGATCCTGCCCCTTGCGCCGGGAGCGCGGCTGGGACACCGGCTTGAAGAAGCTGATATTGACCCCGTTGCGCTCCATGGCGCGCACCATGCCGAGGCTGACCGAGGTCGCGCCGACACCGCTGCTGACGGGAATGAGCATTATGGTTCTGGCCATGATATCCCCTTACTGTTGACGGCTGAGGGCCAGGGCGTCCTGGGCGATCACCCATTCCTCGTTGGTCGGCAACACCCAGGCGGGGGTGCTGCCCTCGGCGGTGATGCGGCCGGCCTTGCCGAAACGGGCAGCCAGGTTGGCGTCCGCGTCCAGTTTGAAGCCGAGCAGCCCCAGGTAGGACAGGGTCAGTTCCCGCACCAGGGCGGAGTTTTCGCCGATGCCGCCGGTGAAGACGATGCCGTCCAGGCGGCCGTCGAGGGCACAGGTATAGCCGGCGATGTACTTGGCCAGGCGATAGCAGAAGATATCCAGGGCCCGCTTGGCTTCCGGCAGGCTGTGGTAGTTGTCTTCGGCGAAGCGGCAGTCGCTGGTGTTCTCGGTCAGGCCCAGCAGGCCGGACTCCTTGGTCAGCAGGGTGTTGATGCGGTCGGTGCTGTAGCCCAGCACGTCGTGCAGGTGGAAGATGATGGCCGGGTCGATATCGCCGCTGCGGGTGCCCATCACCAGGCCCTCGAGCGGGGTCA
The DNA here is from genome assembly GCF_002237365.1 of Zobellella denitrificans. GTDB lineage: Bacteria > Pseudomonadota > Gammaproteobacteria > Enterobacterales > Aeromonadaceae > Oceanimonas > Oceanimonas denitrificans. The sequence continues at coordinate 10,631 of NZ_NMUO01000084.1, read as the reverse complement.
GGCCCATGGAGGTGTCCACCGATTCGCCGTTCTTGATGGCGCAGACCGAGGCGCCGTTGCCCAGGTGGCAACTGATGATGTTCAGCTCGGATACCGGCTTGTCCAGCAGGCGGGCGCTTTCCTGGGCGATGAAATAGTGGCTGGTGCCGTGCATGCCGTAGCGGCGGATGCCGTGTTCCCGGTACAGCCGGTAGGGAATGGCGTAGAGGTAGGCCTGCTCGGGCATGGTCTGGTGGAAGGCGGTGTCGAACACCGCCACCTGGGGCAGGGCGGGGAAGGACTTGCGCGCCGAGGCGATGCCCACCAGGTGGGCCGGATTGTGCAGGGGGGCCAGGCTGGCGCAGTCTTCGATGCCCTTGATCACGGTCTCGTCGATCAGCACCGAATGGGTAAACTGTTCGCCGCCGTGCACCACCCGGTGGCCCACGGCCACCAGGCCCTGCAGCAGCTCGGGGTTGGGGTTGAGCAGGCTCGTTACGATAAAGTCCAGGGCCTGCTGGTGGGCGGCACCGGCGCCCAGCTCGGCGTTGCCCTTTTCGCCGTCGAGTTTCCACTTGATGCGGGCTTCGGGCAGGTAGAAACACTCGGCCAGGCCGGAGAGGCGTTCATCGCCGGTTTCGGCGTCGAGGATGGCGAATTTGAGCGAGGAGCTGCCGCAGTTGAGGACGAGTACCAGCTTGCTAGTCATGTATGGAACCTTTTCGTCAGGGGTTACGAAAATCTTGCTGTCCGGAGGCGATTTCCGGGCAATAAATGTCGGTTAAACTCTATCCTTAAGGTTAGACGCATTCCCAAGCGGGAATAACGCCGTTACCATCCCTGACGGTACCGGGGGTACCGGTAATTTTTAGGGGGCGATAATACCCTGTTTTTGTCATAAAATAACAGAATATTAGAGCGGTTTTTTGATCTGCATTGATGAACTGTAACTTACCAACAAAATGGCGCTGTCGGCCCCGGGAGGTATCATGGGCGTTTTCACCACTACCCTGCACAGAGGCAAGGCCTATCTGGGGATCTGGCCCAGGGAGCGGCGGCTGGCGCCTTTGTTTCCGGAATACCGGGTGATCGCCGCCACCAGCGTGGGCATGCGTACCATGCCGGCGCTGGTGACCCTGAGCCTGCTGCTCCAGTTCCAGTTCGGCGCGCCCCAGTACTGGCCCAGCGTGGTGGCCTCGGTGATGTTTCTGGCCAGCCTGCCGCTGCAGGGGCTGTACTGGCTCGGCAAACGGGCCGATACCCTGTTGCCGCCGGCCCTGGTCAACTGGTACTGGCAATTGCATGAGAAGATCGCCGCCGCCGGCATCCCGGTCAAGGAGCCGGTATCCCGCCCCCGCTACTACGAGCTGGGGGAAACCCTCAACCTGGCCTTCAAACAGCTGGACAAGTCCTTTATCAACGATATTTAAGCCGGCTACAGCCCCAGCACCAGGATAACGGCCAGCAGCGACACCAGGGCGGCGAAGCCGTAGCAGAGCACCTTGCCCATGACCCCCAGGTTCAGCCGCAGATCGTGGGTGCCGTGGTGGAGGCGGTGCATGGCGTGCCACAGGGGCAGTATGACGGAGCCCAGGATGAACAGGGCGCCGATCCAACCGGTGGCGAAGCCGTAAATGCGTTCAAAGGCCAGGTATTCCGGACTCAACAGCCGCAGCGGCACCAGTACGCCTACCAGCAGCACGGTAATGGGGGTGATCATGGCGAACCAGCTGCCGCCGGCGCCGAACAGGCTCCACCAGATGGGCTCTTCCGAGCGGCGGGGATGGGGATGGATGGGTTTCATATCGACTCCTAAGTCGTTGTCCTAATCAGGCCACATCGACCGTGTGCTGCACACAGACACGCCGTAAACCCATCCCTGGGGGCTCCGCCGCGCCATCCCTGGCGCGAAGGGTCTGCTTAGCAGCACCCGGTCGCTGCCGATAATGAATTTACTTTTAAGAAGCGGTATTTAGCTTAAAAACCACAGCAGGCAGAACAGGCTGATGGCGGCGGTCAGCGCCCATTGCGCCGCCGCCACCTTCACCGCCGGCAGCCGCTCGCCCTTGATTGTCACCGGTATCACCTGGGGCATCATCAAAAAGAAGGTAGCGGCGTGGAACAGGCTGCCGGCCAGGGCCAGCAGATTCAGCACTATCACCAGGGGGCTGGCCATAAAGGCCAGCCAGCCTGCCCAGGCTTCGGGGCCCCGGCCCAGGCTCCACAGCCCGGCCAGCAGGCAGAGGCTGAAGAAGGTCAGCGGCAGCACTGTGGCTTCCCGCAGCATGTAGAAGCGGTAAGGTCGCTTCTTGAGCCACCAGTCGGCCTTCATCTCCCGGATATAGGGTTTGCGAACACTCATGGTTTTCCCCTCAGTTGCGACGCAGGGCGGCCAGCAGGTAGCTGACGCCCGAGTCTATCTTGCTCTGGTTGACGGCGGCGGCCGGGTCCACCTCCTTCGGGCAGACCTCGGAGCAATAGCCCACGAAGGTGCAGCCCCAGGCGCCGTCGTCGCCGTTGATCAGCGTCATCCGTTCGTGTTTGCCCTGGTCCCGGCTGTCCAGGTTGTAGCGGCGGGCCAGGGTGATGGCGGCCGGCCCCAGGAAGCGGGGGGTGAGCCCCACCTGGGGGCAGGCGGCGTAGCACAGGCCGCAGTTGATGCACTGGGAAAAGCCGTGGTAGGCGTCCATCTGCGCCGGGGTCTGGGTATTGGGCCCCTGTTCGACGGTTCTGTCGTTGCCGATGATATAGGGCTTGATGGCTTCGATCCGCGCCACGAAGGGGGCCAGATCCACCACCAGATCCTTTTCGATGGGATAGTTCTCCAGCGGCTCGATGCGCAGTTCGTCGTAGTCCCGCAGAAAGGTCTTGCAGCCGAGTTTGGGCACGCCGTTGACCATAAAGCCGCAGGAGCCGCAGATGGCCATGCGGCAGGACCAGCGGTAGGTCAGGCTGGGGTCTATCTGGTCCTTGATATGGTTGAGGGCGTCCAGCACCGAAGTGGTGTCGTTCCAGGGGATGTCGTAGCGCTGCAGGCGGGGGGCGTCGTCCCGCTCCGGATCGTAGCGCAGTATCTGCACGGTTTTCAGCTGGCTCATCGGGCTTTCTCCCCTTGTTCCGCTTCGGCGCCATAAACCCGTCTGGCCGGCCGCGAGCGGGTGATGCAAACCTCGCTGTAGCCGATGTCGGGCGCGCCGTCGGCCCGGTAGTGGGCCAGGGTATGTTTGAGGTAGCGCTCGTCGTCCCGCTCCCGGCAGCCTTCGTCCAGCCGCTGGTGGGCGCCGCGGGATTCCTTGCGCCGGATGGCGCTGTGGGCCATGGCCTCGGCCACGTCCAGGCAGTAGCCGAGCTCGATGGCGCCGATCAGATCGGTGTTGAACACCCGGCCCGGGTCCCGGATGGCGATATGGCGGTAGCGCGCCTTCAGCTCGGCAATCTTGTCGATGGTGGCCTGCATCAGATCTTCCCGGCGGTAGATGCCGCAGCCTTCCTCCATGGTCCGGCCCAGCTCGTCGCGGATGTCGGCCCAGCTCTGATCCCCCTGCTGTTGCCTGAGCGCCTCTACCCCGGACTGCACCCGGCCCGCCTCGGCGGCGATGGCCGCCTCGTCGAAGGGGCGCTTCTCCGCCGCCAGCCGGGCCGCCGCTTCCCCGGCCTGGCGGCCGAACACCAGCAGCTCGGCCAGCGAGTTGGAGCCCAGCCGGTTGGCGCCGTGGAGTCCGCTGGAGGCGCATTCGCCCACCGCGAACAGGCCCCGGATCCGGGTCTGGCTCTCTTTGTCCACCTCGATGCCGCCCATGGTGTAGTGGGCGGTGGGGCGGATGGGGATGGGCTCCTTCACCGGATCCACGTTGACATAGGCCTTGGCCAGCTCGCAGATAAAGGGCAGCCGTTCTTTCAGTTTTTTCTCGCCCAGGTGGCGCAGATCCAGATGCACCACCTCGCCCAGGGGGTGGGGGATGGTGTTGCCCTTTTGCAGCTCGTGCCAGAAGGCCTGGGATACCTTGTCCCGCGGGCCCAGTTCCATGTACTTGTTTTTCGGCTCGCCGAGCGGGGTTTCCGGGCCCAGGCCGTAGTCCTGCAGGTAACGGTAGCCGTGGCGGTTGAGCAGGATGCCGCCCTCGCCCCGGCAGCCCTCGGTCATCAGTATGCCGGAGCCGGGCAGGCCGGTGGGATGGTACTGCACGAACTCCATGTCGCGCAGGGGCACGCCATGGCGGTAGGCCATGGCCATGCCGTCGCCGGTGACGATGCCGCCGTTGGTGTTGTAGCGGAACACCCGGGCGGCGCCGCCGGTGGCCAGGATCACCGCCCGGGCGCGGATCAGCACCAGCTCCCCTTCGGCCAGGTGCAGCGCCACCAGACCCTGCACCCGCCCCTCGGCCACCACCAGGTCGAGTACGAAGAACTCGTCGAAGCGCTTGATCTGCGGGTACTTTATCGAGGTTTGGAACAGGGTGTGCAGCAGGTGGAAGCCGGTCTTGTCGGCGGCGAACCAGGTGCGCTCGGTTTTCATGCCGCCGAAGCGGCGCACGTTGACACTGCCGTCGTCCTTGCGGCTCCAGGGACAACCCCAAAGTTCCATCTGGGTCATTTCCCGCGGGCATTCGGCCACGAAGCGCTCGACCACGTCCTGCTCGCACAGCCAGTCGCCGCCGGAAACGGTGTCGTCGAAGTGTTGGGCGAGGCTGTCTTCGTCCTTGATCACGGCGGCCGCGCCGCCTTCCGCCGCCACCGTGTGGGAGCGCATGGGGTAGACCTTGGACAGCAGGGCAATACGCAGTGAGGGATCCGCCTCGGCGGCGGCGATGGCGGCCCTGAGGCCGGCGCCGCCGGCGCCGACCACGGCGATATCGAGGGTCAGGGTTTGCACAGGTCTCTCCTGTAGCTGGGAGTCACTGTGCACCACTTTAGTAGTAATTGCTCGAGGTCGCCTTGATATGCGTCATAAAGCGGGAGTAAAAAGGGCCTTGAATGAGGCCCTTTCGATTATTTGCCGGTGCTGATCCCGAGCAGTCGGTACAGCGGGCAGAAGTTGATCAGGCCGGTGGCCAGCGGAATGAGGCCTATCCAGCCCCAGGGGGTCTGGGGTCCCACAAAGACCAGGGCGATCAGCACCAGGCCGAGCAGGATGCGCAACGCCTTGTCCACACTGCCTATGTTCTTCACCATGTCGTTCTCTCCGTCGGGGATGGTGCTGCCAGTATGGCACCGGTAACGCCCTGGCTCAGTGACAAAGTCACAACAGCCGTCGCAGGGCATCGGCATTGAGCAACCGGATATGGCCGCGGGACAGGCTCAGCCAGCCCTGACGGGAGAAATGGCTGAGTCGGCGCGACACCACTTCACGGGCGGAGCCGATGCGCTGGGCCAGCTGCTCGTGGGTGACGGCGAGCTCGTCGTGGCCTGGCGCCAGCAGGGCGCGGGCCAGCCGGCTGTCGATGGAGTCGAAGGCGATGCTCTCAATCTGGGCCATGAGGGCGGCCAGCCGTTCCCCCAGGCTGGCGAACACCAACCGGCGAAAGGACGGCGACTGTTCCAGGGCCCGGTTGAACTCGGCTTCGGGCAACAGCAGCAGGCGGCAGGGGCGGGTAGTGGCGGCGGTGGCGGGAAAGGGGCTGTTGCCGAACAGGCAGGAGGTAGTGAGTACACAGCTGTCGCCCGGGTTCAGCCGGTACAGCTCCACGTCCCGGCCCTGTCGACCGAGCAGGCTGACGGCCACCTGTCCGGACAGTACCCAGATAAACCCCTGGCAGGCCTGGCCTGGGGACATCAGCTGCTGGCCGGCGGGCAGCTCCAACTGATGGCAGTATTGCCGCAAATCGGCCAGGGGGGCGGGCAGGGTGGTCATGGGGGTCTCCTTAAACCGGACGAGGGAAGGACCATGGTAGTCCGGGCGGGCTCCGGACGGAATCTCTCTCGCCAGGATGGAGCCGGTCTTCTATGGCGTCATCCGGTTACGTTTTGGCTTATCCGTCCTTATCGTTTGTTGATTTCGGTTGATTGTGTGGCTATGGATTCAAAGGGTGGCTTTTAGTGCCCTGGATCAATATTTCCTTACCCCCTTGGGGGTAGCATGACGCCATGCCCTGAGCCGACCGCTCCGGGCCCGCCAATTTAGAATAACGTCGAGGCCGGACATGAACGACATGATCCCCATTCGTATCGAAGAAGACCTGCTGGGTACCCTGGCGGTGGACAACCACCATTACTACGGCATCCATACCCAGCGGGCGCTGGACAATTTCCGCCTGAGCAGCCAGAAAATTTCCGATTTTCCCGATCTGGTGCGTGGCATGGTGCTGACCAAAAAGGCGGCGGCCCTGGCCAACGGCGAACTGGGCACCATAGAGCCGCGCATTGCCGACCGGATAGTGGACGCCTGCGACCTGATGCTGAGCACCGGCAAGGGTTTCGATCAGTTTCCCGTCGACGTCTTCCAGGGCGGGGCGGGCACTTCGGTCAACATGAACACCAACGAGGTGCTGGCCAATATCGCCCTGGAGCTGATGGGGCTGCCCAAGGGGCGCTACGACGTGGTCAACCCCAACGATCACGTCAACAAGTGCCAGTCCACCAACGACGCCTATCCCACCGGGTTCCGGGTGGCCCTGTTCAACAGCTGCGAACACCTGTTGACGGCCCTGGCGCGGCTGATCGAGGCGTTCGAGGCCAAGGCGGCGGAGTTTGCGGACATCCTCAAGATGGGACGCACCCAGTTGCAGGACGCGGTGCCCATGAGCCTGGGTCAGGAATTCCATGCCTTCGCCGTCACCCTGCGCGAGGAAGTGAAAAGCATCCGCCTGTGCCGGGAGCTGCTGCTGGAGGTCAACCTGGGGGCCACCGCCATCGGCACCGGGCTCAACACCCCGCCGGAATATTCCCGCCTGGCCATCGCCAAACTGGCGGAGATCACCGGCCAGGCCTATGTGCCGGCGGAAGACTTGATTGAAGCTACTTCCGACTGCGGCGCCTACGTGATGCTGCACAGCGCCTTCAAACGGCTGGCGGTGAAGCTGTCGAAGATCTGCAACGATCTGCGGCTGCTGTCCTCCGGTCCCCGCGCCGGGCTCAACGAGATCAACCTGCCCGAGCTGCAGGCGGGTTCCTCCATCATGCCGGCCAAGGTCAACCCGGTGATCCCGGAGGTGGTCAACCAGGCCGCCTTCAAGGTGATCGGCAACGACGTCACCGTCACCCTGGCCGCCGAGGGCGGCCAGCTGCAGCTGAACGTGATGGAGCCGGTGATCGCCCAGGCCATGTTCGAATCCCTCAACCTGATGGAGAAGGCCTGTGTGGCCCTGCGCGACAAGTGCGTGACCGGCATTACCGCCAACCCCGAGGTGTGCCGGGACTATGTGCTCAACTCCATCGGCATCGTCACCTACCTCAATCCCTATATCGGCCATCACGAGGGCGACATCGTCGGCAAGATTTGCGCCAGAACCGGCAAGAGCGTGCGCGAAGTGGTGCTGGAGCGGGGCCTGCTCACTCCCGCTCAGCTCGACGAGATCCTGTCCATCGACAACCTGATGCGTCCCCAATACCGGGCCAGGCGCTACGTGCGGGCCCAGGACTAACCTGAAGCGACGGGCTCAAGACGGAGCCCGTTTTTATGCTGCTCATCACCGGCAGGGAGGCGGGTCGGTCGGCGGGAGAGTGGAAATGATTATCTTCGAGTTGTTGATTGTGCTGGCGGCCATCACCCTGGGCGCCAGGATGGGCAGTATCGGCATCGGCTTTGCCGGCGGCCTGGGAGTGCTGGTGCTGACCCTGGGGCTGGGGCTGACTCCCGGCGCCATTCCGGTGGAGGTGATCCTGATCATCATGTCGGTGATCACCGCCATCGCCGCCATGCAGCTGGCCGGCGGCATGGACTACCTGGTCAGCCTGGCCGAGCGGCTGCTGCGCCGACACCCCAAATACATCACCTTCCTGGCGCCGGTGGTCACCTACACCATGACCCTGTTCGCCGGCACCGGCCACACCGCCTTTTCCACCCTGCCGGTGATTGCCGAGGTGGCCAAGGAGCAGGGCATACGCCCGTCCCGCCCGCTCAGCATCGCGGTGGTCGCCTCCCAGATAGCCATTACCGCCTCGCCCATTTCGGCGGCGGTGGTGTTCTTTTCCGGCATCCTCGAGCCCCTGGGGGTAGACTACCTGACCCTGCTGGCCATCTGCATTCCGGCCACCTTCCTGGCCTGCCTGGTGGGCGCCCTGGTGGCCAACCTGCTGGGGGCGCCGCTGGCGGAGGATCCGGTGTACCGGGAGCGACTGGCCAAGGGGCTGGTCAAACTCCGGGGCGGGAGCGCCGTCGAGATCAAGGCGGGCGCCCGGCGTTCGGTGCTCTACTTCCTGCTGGCCATCGGCGCCGTGGTGCTCTATGCCACCGCCATTTCCGACAAGGTGGGACTGATCACCAATCCGGTGCTGCCGCGGGATGCGGCCATCATGATCTTTATGCTCACGGCCGCCGGCGCCATCACCCTGGGCTGCAAGCTGGATGCGAGCCGGATTTCCAATATGGCCACCTTCAAGTCCGGCATGTCGGCCTGCGTCTGCGTGCTGGGGGTGGCCTGGCTGGGGGACACCTTCGTGTCCAACCATATCGACGACATCAAGCTGGTCGCCGGCGGCCTGCTCGAAACCTATTCCTGGTTGCTGGCGGTGACCCTGTTCTTCGCTTCCATGCTGCTCTATTCCCAGGGCGCCACCACCAAGGCGCTGATGCCGGCGGCGCTGGCCATCGGCGTGGATCCGCTGACCGCGGTGGCCTCCTTCGCGGCGGTCAGCGCGCTCTTCGTGCTGCCCACCTATCCGACCCTGCTGGCGGCGGTGGAGATGGACGACACCGGCTCCACCCGCATCGGCAAGGCGGTGTTCAACCATCCCTTCTTCGTGCCCGGGGTGGTGACCATAGCGGTGAGCGTGATGCTGGGCTTTGTGTTCGGCGGCCTGCTGCTCTAGTCCTGGTTGAGCTTTGACCGAGAAAGGGAAATAATCGCCTTTCCTGTTTTCTCTCGGCGGCCTGCTGCGAACGGGATCTTCTCCGGCCGCCCATGCCTGAACAGGCCGGGCACAGGAGGTGGCCGGCCCGGATACCCCGATGCGATCTATCCTCCTGACGTTGTTGCTGGCGGGGGCGGGGGGCGGTGCCGCCCACTGGCTCGGCTTTCCCTCCGACTGGCTGGTCGGCGCCATGGTGCTGGTGGCCTTCTGCTCCATGCGCGGCCTCGCCACCCGGGTGCCGCCGCACAGCCTCGAACTGGTGCAACTGGTGCTGGGCCTGAGTGTGGGCCTGCGCGTCAGCACCGAATTGCCGGCGGGATCTTCCCTGCTGATCAGCCTGGGCGGCCTGCTGTTGTGCCTGGCCACCCAGTTGCCCCTGGTGCAGGGGCTGTTGCGCCGGCTCGGCTGGTCCCGGGAAGAGGCCATGCTGGCGGCCTCGCCGGGGGCCCTGTCGGTGATGGCGGCGCTGGCGTCGGAGCTCGACAACCCGCTGCGGGTGGTGCTGTCGCAGACGGTAAGGGTGATGCTGCTGATAAGCGGCGTCACCCTGGTGCTCTGGTTGGGCTGGGTCAACCAGGTGCCCCTGCCCGGCGAACAGGCCCTGTCCCACGGGCTCAGCCTGCTGCTGCTGGCCGTTGCCCTGGTGCTGGGACGGGGCCTGCGTCGCCTGCGGCTGCCGGTGAGCCCGTTGCTGGGGGGCATGCTGGTGGGCGGCGTCTTCGCCGGCCAGCATCCCCAGGGCATGGTGCTGGCCGGCTGGATGCTGCCCCTGTCCATGCTGCTGCTCGGCGCCCTGCTGGGCTGCCGCATCCGCCCCCTGCCGCCGCGGGAACTGGTCGGGCTGCTGGGCATCGGCCTGGTGATCTGCCTGGCCAGCTCGCTGGTGTCCCTGCTGTGGGCCGCTCTGGTGGCCTGGCAACTGGAGCTGTCGGTGTTCCAGGTGTGGCTGGCCTATGCCCCGGGCGGGCTGGAGGCGATGATCTACCTGGCGCTGGTCACCGGCGAGGAGCCCTCCTGGGTGATCTTCCATCATGTGGTGCGCATCGTGCTGCTGAGCCTGGGCGGCGGCTGGCTGATGCAGCGTTACCAGGCCCGGGCGGCCGACCCCGAAAAGGGGGACTGACGGCGGGCTTGCAAAAACGGCCGGCATTGGCCAGTCTGGGGCATTCCCAAAAGTACCGCGAGTCCCTATGAATTTCCTGTCCCAGCCGATCCCATCCCATCCCGAGCCGGACTGGAGCCGGCTGCAGGCCCTGCCCATCGAGGAGGTGGGCGATCCCCTGGTGCCGCTCGGCCTGGTCACTTCGCCCATCCGGGTCTACCCGGCCTATTTTCACCTGGGGGTGCCGGGCGCCCTGGCCGAGTGCCATGTGCGTGCTTCGGTGTTGACCCGACTGCAGCAGGCGGCCCGGCTGTTGCCGGCCGGCATCGAGCTGGTGGTGCTGGACGGCTGGCGCCCGCTGGCGGTACAGCAGTATCTGTTCGACACCCTGTTGGCGGCCATGCGCGACCATGATCCGGCCGGCAGCGAGGCCGAGCACCAGGCCCGGGCCCGCCACTTCGGGGCCCCGCCCCGCCACGGTCCCGGCTCTTATCCAGCTCTGCACCCGCCGCCGACTCGAGAGGAACTCTCCTACGTCGCG
>NZ_NMUO01000083.1 GCF_002237365.1 Zobellella denitrificans | reverse complement strand
GATGCCCGCCACGGCGGAGCGCTTCGGGGTGCCGATGGACGCCGGCTTCGATGGCCGCTTCGCTCCCCTGACCGCCAGCCGGGCCGCCCTCGCCTACCTGGCCTGGCTGCATCGCCACTTCGACGGCGACTGGCTGCTGGCCCTGGCCGCCTACAATGCCGGCGAGGGACGGGTCCGGCGCGCCATGGAGCGCAGCGGCAGCCGGGACTTCTGGCAACTGTCCCTGCCCGAGGAAACCCGCCACTATGTACCCCGCTTCCTGGCGGTGCAGTGGCTGCTGCGTTCCCCCCGCACCGGCACCGCCCCCGTGCTTCGGGAGCACAGGGTGGAGGGCCCTGTCTCCCTGCCGCAACTGGCCGCCCGTCTGGGGGTGACAGTCGAGCAGTTGAAACGCTGGAATCTGGCCCTGAAGGGGGAGTGGCTGTCGGCCCGGCGGGAGTATTCGATCCTGGTCAAGACCACGGAGCAGGACGGCGACGACGGCTTTATCCGCATCCAGCCCCAGCCGCTGTTTATGGCCAGGACGGCGGGGCTGGATCTGTCCGCGGCCGGCGGCCTGTTCGGCGAGGCCGGTCCGGCCTTCGACTTCGCCCCGCCGCCGGGCTGGCCGGGGTACTAGAACGCCATATAGTTTAAAAATCAAGCTGTCAGGCGTGTGCTATCCCTACCTCTCGTCGGCGGCAAACGATGTTTGCAGATTGGCACCGGACTGGCGGAGCGCAGGCGGCCCGCCTGCATTCGCGCGCAGCGCGAACCCTCGGACTGGCCTACCACACCACAGGTTTAAAGAGGCTTGAGGCAGAACAGGCATCGCGGGTCGGGCTGTTTCTTCGCCCACCTCGGTGCCACCCTCATGCGGGCGGGCCGCCCGCGCCCCAAGAATCATCACTGCCTAAGTTTTAAACTGTTCGGTGCTTAGCCACCCGGCCTGTGCCAGGCTACTGCGCGGCCACTTCCTGCGGCGCCGGCGGTTCGCTCAGCCGGGCGCTCTGCTCGGCCTTGTTGAACACCCCGTTCGGCAGGCCGGCGTCGAACAGCTGCTCCAGCAACTGCTCCGCCTGTTGGCTCAGCAGCAGCAGTTCCACCCGGCGGTTGGCGCCCGAGGTCGGCTCCTGCTTGTCGAGCAGGGCCTGATCGGACATGGCCACCACCTGCAGCACCCGGCCCGGCGGCATGCCGGACAGTTCCAGCAACTGGCGCACATTCTGGGCCCGGGCGCCGGACAAGTCCCAGTTGGAATAATGCTGGCTGACGTAGCGTACCGAGTCAGTGTGGCCGGAGATGATCAGCCGGTTTTCCACCTTCTCGAACACCGGCGCCAGATCCTTGAGCAGGGCCTCGAACTGGGCGGACAGCCGGGCGCTGCCCCGGCTGAACATGGGCTGCTGGCTGTGATCGTGGATCTGCACCCTCAGCCCTTCCGGCACTATGTCGAGCAACAGGTTGTCTTCCATGCCCCGGCGCTCGGCCAGTTGGCCGATAAGGATGGCCAGCAGCTGGCGCTCCTGCTCGGACTCGAACCGTCCCCTCGGCAGGGCGGCGGCGCTCAGCTCCCGGCCGGCCTGGGCCAGGCTGTCGGCCAGCGGTGAGCCGGTGCCCGACGGCTGGAGGACGGGGGAGCCCAGCAAGTCCACCGGAAAGGGGGTGCCCCCCAGCAGGTAGGGGCTGGGCGAGCCCTCGAACACCGAGTAGTCGCGCAGGCTGGTGGACACCAGCTCCCGCTCCTGCTCGCTCGATACCGCCAGTATCCACAGCACCATAAACAGCGCCATCATGGCCAGGGCGAAATCGGCAAAGGCCACCTTCCAGGCGCCGCCGTGATGCCCCTCGTGCTTGCCGCGCGACTTGCGCTTGACGATAACGGTGCCGTGATCGCGCATCAGGCGGCGTCCGCTTCGGGTTGCGCCATCCAGGACTCCATCTCGATAAAGCTGGGTTTGATGTCCTGTTCAATCAGCTTGCGTCCGGCATCCACCGCCAGCAGCGGCGACTTGCCGCCGATATGGGCCACCAGCACGGCCCGCACGCACTCCAGGGCGGTGATGCGCCGCCCCACCCACTGCTCCATGGCATTGCTGAGCGGGCCCAGCAGGCAGTAACAGGCGAAGATGCCGAGGAAGGTGCCCACCAGGGCCGCCGCCACGTGCAGGCCGATATAGGTGAGGGGGCCATCCAGGTGCTGCATGGTGATGATGATGCCCATCACCGCCGCCAGTATGCCGAAACCGGGCATGGCGTCGGCGGTCTTGGCCAAGGCCTGGGAGGGCTTGAGCATGCTCTCCTCCAGCGCCTCTATTTCCGCTTCCAGCAGGGCCTCCAGTTCGTGGGCGTTGAGCTTGCCCATGCCCAGCATGCGCAGGTTGTCGATGATAAAGCCGAGCAGCACCGGGTTGTCGGCCACCAGGGGATAACGACCGAACAGGGGGCTGTCCTTGGGCGATTCCACGTGGCCGTCCAGCGCCTTCAGGCCCTTGGCCCGGGTCTCTTCCAGCAGCTGGTGCAGCAGGGGCAGCAACTGGCGGTAGAGTTCGGCCTCGTCCTTGCTGCCTTTCAGTACCGCCTTGAACTGCTGGCCTATGCCTTTCAGTACCGCCATCGAATTGCCCATGATCAGGGCCCCCAGGCCGGCGCCGACGATGATCAGGATTTCGGCCGGCTGCCACAGGGCCACCAGCTTGCCGTTGGCCATGACAAAGCCGCCGAACACGCACACCATGACCACCAGAATACCTACCAGCTTCTGCATTACTGTTCTCCATTCGCCGTGAGTTCACGGTTCAACAAGGCCAGGCACTGCTTGTGCAACTGGCAGACCCTCGATTCGGTGAGATCCAGCACCAGGGCTATCTCCTTCATATTGAGTTCATGCTGGTAATAGAGCGACATCAGCCGCTGCTCCCGCTCGGGCAGGCGGGCCAGCAGGCCGGCGATGGTCCTCTGCTGCTCCAGCCGGCCGATGGCGGCCTCCTGGGCCGGCTCCACCCCGTGCTCCAGCAGCTGCTGCAGGCTTTCCATCTCCGCCATCTGGCCGGCGTAGAGGATGTCGCGCAGCTCTTCCATGCCGACCCCCATGGCCCGGGCCAGCTCCGCCTCGGTAGGCCGGCGCCCCAGCCGGCGCAGCAGTTCCCGCTCGACCTGGCTGCACTGGTGGCTCTGCTGGCGCAGCTGGCGCGGCCGCCAGTCGTGGCGGCGCAGTTCGTCCAGGATGGCGCCACGGATCCGCTTGAAGGCAAAAGCCGCGAACCCCTCGTCGGGCGGGCCGCCATAGCGGCGAATGGCTTCGAGCAGGCCCATGATACCGATCTGGGCCAGATCGTCCGCGTCCATCACGGTGCCGGCCTGGTTTCTCAGCTGGCCCAGCACCCGCTTGACCAGCGGCAGGTACTGACCGAGCCAGTAGCTCTCGTTTTCCACCCGGGGTAAGGGGCCGGCATCGTCCGCCGCCGCCCAGTCCAGCTCCAGCAACATGGCGTCTCCTATTGGATGACCAGCTTGGTGATCAGCACCCCTTCCACCGACGGGGCATAGCCGTAGCTTTCCAGCCGTTGGTTGAGCGCCATTTGCAGTTCCTGCTCGAACCGCCCCATTTCCTGCATCTGCTCCTGTACCCGCTCGTGGTCAAAGCCGCTGAAGTAGCCCAGGGTGGTGTTGCGCAGCGCCGGCAGTACCCCCTCCCACAACGGCAGCTGTTCCGCCTGGCGGCTCATCAGGGCCAGCTCCAGCACCATGTAGTGGTTGCGCCCGCTGCCGGGCAGCCCTATCACGAACTGATCCAGTTGCTTGAACTGGGGCTCGGCCACCGGTTCGGGCCCGGCCTTGCGTTCCAGCAGGCCGCCCACCAGCTCGCCCCGGGCCCAGCTTTCCCGGTAATCGGCCAGCACGAAGGTGCCGGTCCACATGCCGCCCAGCAGGGCGGCCAGTACCAGCAGCGATACCATCAGGGTCTTGGCTCGGGATTTTTCTGCCACTTTCTGCTCCTCTGTTATGCCAGGGCATTGATCCAGTCCCGGGCGCGGGCACCGCCCCCGGTGGTGTCTTCCTCTTCGGCGATGGCCTTGGCAATCGCCGCTTCGTTGTGCTCTCCCCGCTGGCGCCGATCGTCCTGGCCCACGTTCACTTCCACCCCACCGGCATGGTGGGGCAGCAAGTCGGCCCGCAGCCGGTCGAGCTGGGAGGCCAGCGCCTCGCGTACCGCGCCCTGGCTGGCGTTAAGCTGGATATGCAGGCGATCGCCTTCCAGCCTCACCGTCAGCTCCAGCCGGCCCATTTCCGGCGGATCCAGCTTGATCCTGGCCTGCTGCACCTGCTGGTTGAGCTGCAGCTCAACCTTTTCCTTGAGGGCGTGCAGCAGTTGCTCGCCCAGGGCCGCCTTGTTGCCGGCAGCGCTGTTTTCCACCCTGATGGCGGCCCACTCGTGGACGGCCGCCGACAGGGGCCGCTCGGTCGCCAGGGCAGACGACGGCACTGAGACGGCGGACGGGGCTGTGCTTTCCGGCTTTTGGGTGGCCAGGGCGGCGGGCGGCATTGGCGCCGACGCCTTGAGCGCCAGCTCACCCTGCAGGGCCAGGGCGCTGGTGCGCCGGCCGGGCCCGGAAACGGACGGCACCGGGCTGTCGGGTTGCCGATGGGCGCCGGGCTGGGCTTCGGCCCTTGCCGCCGGTTCGGTCTCGGCAAAGTGCCGGAATCTCAGAGGCCTGGCCGGCTCGTCGTTGCCGGACGGGACGAGCCCGGCCAGCGAAGCCGGCGCCTCCCCCTCCGGTACCGGGGCTATCGCGCCGGAAGCCGCCTCGGCCGGGGAGCCTTCCTCCCGCGCCTCCGGCGTTTCCGGCTTGACCTCCGGCATCTCTTCGGTCAGCGGCGCCGGCTCCCCGGGCAGAGGGACCGCTCCCTCTTCCGCCTGCCCCGGCAACAGCAGCGCCGCCAGGTGCCCGGCCATGTCCTCGAACCCCTCGCCCGCCATGTTGTCGGGATGCGGTTCCGGCGATGGCTGAACGAGGCTTCCCCCGCTCAGGGAAAAGGAAGCCGGCAGCGGGGATATCATTCTTCGCCTCCCGCCTGGCTGACCCAGTCGTAGGCGAGCGCGCCCTCCCGCCGTTGCCGCAGGGACTGCAACTGCTCGTCGAGCCGGTTCGCTTCCTCATCAACCTGCTGCCAGGCCTGGCGGTACTGGCGGCCGAACTGGGCCAGGGCCGCCCGCTGCCGCTCGTCCAGCCCGGCCCGGTGGGGCTCCAGCTCGCCCAGCAGCAGCCTGAGCTGCTTGTCCAGCTCTTCCAGCCAGCCCCATTGCCGGGCGTTTACCGCCTGCTGCACACTGACCTGCAGTTGCAGCAACCGGCCGAACAGCGGGGCTATCGAGGATCCGTTCATGCCCTGCCGCTCCCGTGCCGGCCCAAAGGCGGAATGCCCGTTTCCGCCCCGGCTTCCGCCGGGGTGGACAAGAGGTTCCGCACCGCCATCAGGCTTCGGCCTCCTGGCCGAGCCGCTCCCAACCCTCGCGCAGATCCTGCAGCACCCGCACCACGGGGGCCAGTTGAGCCACATCGTTGTTCACGCTGGCACCGAACAGCTGCCGCCCGCAATAGTCGTACAGCTGGTGCAGGTTGGTGGCCAGCTCGCCGCCCTGTTCCATGTCCAGGGCGCTGTCAAGGCCACCGAGGATGTCGATGGCCTTGGCGATGGAGGCCCCCTTCTCGCGAATGCGGCCCGCCTGCATATGGCCCTCGGCCCGGGCGATTTCGTCCAGCAGTCCATCCATCAACATCAGCACCAGTTCCCTGGGCGATGCCTGGGCGGCCCGGGCATCGGTCTGGGTGTGCTGGTAAATATCAAAGCCGGAATCGGCATCAAACATGGGAAGCTCCTGCCTCGATCTAGAACATACTCATGGTTTGCTGCATTTGTTGTGCCAATGTTTGCATGCGAGTGAACTGGGCCAGGTAGCGCTGATAGACCTTGTCCATGCGGCTGTCCAGCGCCTCCTGCCGGTCGGTGAGGCGATCCAGCCCCAGCTTGAGGCTGCGGTCCCGCTGCACCAGTATGCCGTTGCGATCCAGGTAGGGCTTGATATCGGTCTCCATCCGGGTCAGCAGGCCGCCCGCGCCGGTCAGGGCCTCCTCCAGGGCGCCGGGGCTGCTCTGCTGCAGCTTGGCCATGGCCTCGGTATCCAGCGACAGCTTGCCGTAACGGTCGGTTTTGATGCCGATTTCCGCGAGACTCAGGCCGCCGCCCGGGTTGGACAGGATAGAGCGCAGCCGGCCCACCAGGCCCCGGCTAAGGCTGTCGCCGCTCAGCGCCGCCGTCTTGCCCTCGCCACCCTTGGTCTGCTGCTCCACCTCGGCCACCAGGGCGTTGTAGGCGCTCACCACCCCCTTGAGGGATTCCTCTATCGCCGTCTTGTCGGTGGCCACGGTCAGGGTGAGGGGGGCGTCGGTATAGTTGCCGCCGCCATCCCGGGCGTGGGCCTTCTGCACCGTCAGGTTGAGGCCATCGATATGGTTGTCGAAGCTGTTGCTGGCGCTCTTAAGCTCCAGGCCGCCGGCTCCACCCAGCTCGACGATGGCATCCTGGGCCTGGCTGAGTTGAGTCTTGCCCGCCAGGGCCGCCTCCAGCTCGGTGTAGGCGGCGCTGCCATCCCCGCCGTTCAGGCTGATGCTCAGGGCCTGGTCAGCGCCTGTTTTGGCGCCGGTCAGCATCAGGTGGGTCTGGCCGTTGCTGCGCACCAGGGAAGCCTGCACCCCGGCGCCCCCCGCCGCCTGATTGATGGCGTCGCGCAGGCCGGCCAGGCTCTTGCCCGCGTGGTCGGCCAAATCCAGGCTCAGGGTCTGGCCGGCCACGGTGATCTCCAGCACGCCCTGGGCCGGCACCGTCCAGTTTTCATCCAGGGCCAGGGAATACTGATCCGCCTGGGCCAGCTGCTTGACGTAAAGCTGGTAGTCGCCGTTGACCGCGCCGCTCTTCAGGCTGGCGCTGGCGTAGCCCTCGGCGGAGAAGCTGGCCGCCTGGCTCTGCAGCCCCTTGCCGGCCTTCAGGGTCTTGATGGCATCCTGCAACGCCTGCAGCTTGCCCTTGATCTTGCTGTAGGCGTCCTTCTGGGCGCTGAGCTGGGTGCGCTGGCTCTTGAGCAGGTTGTCCAGCGGCGAACGCTCCGCCGACATCAGCATCTGGGCCATGGTGGACGGGTCCATGCCGTTCATTCCAAACATTGCCACCTCCGGGGTGTGTTGTGATGGGTGCACTGGTTACTGCTAACGACCGGGGTGGCGGCGGACTTGAATCGGCGGGGCAAAAACAAAAAAGGCGGCCACGGGGGGCCGCAAGAGACGAGCCATATCCAAAGGACATGGAACATGAACACAGTAAAAGCAAAGAGGACTCCCTGGCGGGAGTCCAAACATCAGGAAAGAAACGGCGGCTTAACGCAGCAGCGACATCACCAGGCCGCTCATCTGGTTGGCGTTGCTCAGCACCGACATGCCGGACTGCATCAGCATCTGGTTTTTGGTCATATTGGAGGCTTCCTGGGCGAAGTCCGCATCCATAATACGGCCGGTGGCGGCGGTGGCGTTCTCGCGCATATTGCCCAGGTTGGTAATGGTATGCTCCAGGCGGTTAATATTGGCGCCCAGAGCGCCACGAGCCGCGCTCACCTCGTTGAGAGTGGTATTGACCAAATCGATGGCTGCAACGCCTTTTGCCTGATCCCCAATATCGGCCAAAAGACCAATGGCGGTATTAGTGTCAGCAATATTGGTGCTGATATCGACTTCTAATATTTCAGCCGAACTAGCGCCGATATGAAAGTCAACCGGAGCGGCAAACTTACCACCTGTCAGCAACGCGGTGCCGGCACCATAGCTGGTATTATCCATGATATTAGTCAGCTCGGCACTCAAAGCCTGGTACTCGGCATCCATGGCGGTATATTCGTCGGTGCCATTGGTGCCGTTGGCCGCCTGGGTGGCCAGATCCTTCATCCGGTGCAGGATATTGGTCATCTCGTCGAAGGCGCCCTCGGCGGTCTGCATCATGGAGATAGCGTCCTGGGCATTGCGCATGGCCACTGCTTGGCCATTGGTCTGGGCCTGCAGGCGCACTGCGATTTGCAGGCCGGCGGCGTCGTCGGCGGCAGAGTTAATACGGAAACCGGTGCCCAGGCGCTCCATGGCATTGCCCAGCATCTTGTTGGTGGAATTCAGGGTGTTCTGGGTCACCAGCGAGGTGTAATTGGTATGAATGGACAGGCCCATAATCTTTTCCTTTTTAAAAGGGTTGCTTGGTTCCCCTTGATAAAACGGCGGCGCCGGACGGCAACTTTAATTAAGGCGGAAAAATTTTTTGAGGGGTGAGGGGGTTCAAGCGCTTTCGCCGTCGCCATGGTTCACAGGCTTGCAATATGGGGCGCGGGCGGCCCGCCCGCATGGATAGGCTCCCCGGTTTCCCGCTGCGCGGGAAGGTAGGCGGGCCGCCTGCGCTCCAGTAGCGAGTGGCCCATTAAAATGGGCCCTACGGCCCGGAGCAGGCCCAGAGGCGTCGGGTTTATTCCTTGCGCAGCAGGGCCACGGCGTTATGGCGGGAGACATTGGCCTGGGCCAGCAGGGCGGCCACCAGTTGCTCGAAGCGGCTGGCGGGGCCGGCCAGGGGCGCGGCGTCGCCCCGCTGCTCGATGGCCGGGGCCGGCCAGTCGTCGGCCATCTGCTGCAGTATCAGCTGGCGCTGGGCCTGCAGTCGCTGGGCATAGTCCTGGATGCGGGTCATCACCCGGTTGAGGTGCTCACGCTCGCTCAACAGCTCGCCCTTGCGCGCCGCCTCGGCCAGGGGCGCCAGGGCGTCGGGCTCGGGACTGGCCTTGATCAATACCGGCTCGCCGGCCGGTACCCGCACCCCCTCGCCCTGCATCAGTATCGGCTGGCGCAGCACGGCGTCCGCCTTGCCTTTCGCCACCAGCTGCACCCTGCCCTGCTCGCTCTCGGCGCTGATACCGAGCGGCGCCAGGTGGCGGTTGAGCTGGGCCAGGGTCTCCGCCGGCCGCTGGCCCGGGGCTATGGTGATGCCCATGGCCTGCTGCTGGCCCGCCAGCAGCAGCGACACCCGCTCCCTCACCGGGCGCGGCCCCAGCAGATCGACCTTGTCGAGCTGGTAGCGATAACGGGCCGCGTCCCCTTCCAGGGCCCTGGGCTGCAGCCGGGCGTCCAGTTGACCTTCCCGTTGCAGTTGCTCCGACAGCCGGGCCAGCTGTTCGCCCCAACGCCCCTGCTGCTCCGGGCTCATGGCCGAGGCGTGCATGCGCTGGGCCAGGGTGCGCAGCTGCAGGTACACCTGGCTCAGGGACTGCTCCGCCGCCTGCAGCTGGGCCACCCGGTTCTGGGCCTGGCCGAGCCTGCCCCACTGCTGGAAGCGGCCGGGCGCGGAGAGCGGCGTTTCCTGCCGCTCCCGCCGTGCCGCCTTGTCCTCGCCGGAGGCCGGACTGTCGGCGATGGTTGCCGGCGCCGCCACCCCGGACTGGACCGGGCCGAGGCGGGCATTGTTCACTTGCATAGGGGTTACCGTCATCCGTTACAGGGCGTTGAACAGGGAAAGCTTGTTGACGTTCACATAGGTCTGCTGGGTACTCTGCAGCGCCAGCAGGATCTGCTGCATATTCATGGCCGCCTCGCCATAGTCGAGGGCGGACAGCTCGTTGTGCAGCCCCTGGCCGAACACCTTCATCTCGCCATGGGCGGCCACCACCTGATCCAGGCTGTTGATGCGCCCGCCGATATCGGTCAGCGCCCGGGTGATGTTGCCGATGCCCTGGTCCAGGCTGTCGAGCATATCACCCACCGCGGTGCCGATATTGCCGGGAGTGGTTTGCAGCAGTTCGATAAAGTCGTGGATATCCTGCAGCAAATTGCCGCCGTTGAACAGCAGCCGTTCGGCGCTGTCGTTGGCCGGCACCATAACGCCGCTGGCGATGGCCACCATGCGCTGGTAGTCGTCGCCCTGGTAGTCGAACACCCCGGGGGCGGTCTCGGCCACCGCCGGCAGATCGGTGCGGGAGCCGGAGAAGACATAGTGGCCTTCCTCGTTGCGGGCGTTGGCCAGGTCGAGCAGGGCCTGCTTGAGGGACACCATCTCGTGGGTCAGGGCCTGGCGCTCGGCCAGCTCGTAGCTGCCGTTGCCCGCCTCCACCGTCATGTCCCGCAACCGCAGCAGTATCTCCTTCATGCCGTCTATCTGGGTTTCCTGCTGGCCGAGCCGGCTCTTCACCTGGACGGCGTTCTTCTCGTACTGGGTGAGGGCGCTCAGTTCCTTGTCGATGCCCTGCAGCCGTACCGTGGCCAGGGGATCGTCGGAAGGCTTGAGCAGGCGGTTGCCGGTGGCCATCTGCTGCATCAGTTTGCCGTAGTCGGCACCGCCCTGCTGCAGGCTCTGCATCACCATCCGCTGGATTTGTCCTGTACTTACACGCATGGGGGAATCGTCCTCTCTGGGCGGTTACATCATGTTCAACAGGGTGTTGAACAGCTGGTCGGCGGTGCTGATGACCTTGGCGTTGGCCTGGTAGTGCTGCGTATAGGTCATCATGTTCATCGCCTCTTCATCCAGGTTGACGCCGCTCACCCCGTCGCGCCGGGCCTGGGCCTCGGCGCGGATATTCCTGGCCGCCGCCGCGTCCGCCTGCCACTGGGCGCTGGTGATGGCCAGTTCCCCCACCAGGGTGCGAAAGGCTTCGTAACTGTCGTCTTCCAGCGCCAGCAGGGCCCGCAGGTTGTCGTTGTTGCCCGGCCCGGCGGCACTGGTGCCGGACAGGGCCAGCTCTTCGGCCCGCAGGCCCTCCGTCACCCGGATACTGCCGGCGGCGTCTCCCGCCTCCAGGCTGAACAGGGGCCGGCCCGGCTGGCCGTCGAGATCCTCGCCCAGGGCCAGTTGATCGTTGATTCTGGTGGCAAGGTCGGCCGCAATGCGGTTGAGTTCCTCCCGGGCCGGTTGCAGCTGCTGGTGCAGGTGCAGCACCAGGCCGCCCAGGCTGCCGCCAGTGCCACCGTCGAGGGGAAACACCTGGTTGCCGAAATGCACGCTGATGTCCTGATCCTGGCGTTCGATACGGGCCGCCTGGTTGCCCAGCACCAGGGGCTGGCCCAGGCTCAGGCTGACGTTGACGGTGCCGTCCTGCTGGCGCGAGGTACGGATTTCCACCAGCTCCGACAACCGGCGCAGGGTCTCGTCGCGGCTGTCTTCGAGGATGCCGGTGTTGCCGCCCTTGGCGCCCACCTTCTTGATCTGGTCGTTGAGCTCGGCCACCTGGGCCAGCAGGCTGTTGGCCTGGCTGTTGACCGCATCGGCCTGATCCAGCACCCGCCGCTGCTGGGCGTCCAGTTGGGCGGCCAAGTGGTTGAAGCGCTGGGCCAGGGCGCCGGCGGAGGCGATGATCTGCTGGCGGGGGGCGATGCTCTGGGGCGTTTCCGCCGCGCTGTGCAGGGCGGCGAAGAAGTTGTTGAGGCCGGGCAGCAGGCTGCTGTCCTGACTGCCGAGCACCGTTTCCATCTGATCCAGGTAGGCGCTCACCTGGCTCCGGTAGCCGGCGTCGGACTCGGCGCGCCACAGCTGCACCGCGAGAAAGTCGTCGGTCACCCGGCGCAGGCCGGTCACCTGCACGCCGTTGCCACCCATAACGCCAAAGCCGGCCTGGCGGGCGCTCAGCTGCACTTCCTGGCGGCTGTAGCCGGGCACGTTCACATTGGCCACGTTCTGACTCATGGTATTGAGGGCGGTCTGGGAGGCCAGCAGCCCCGACAGGGCGTTGTTGATCATTGCCATTGAAATTATCCGTTCCTGTGCGTCCTCAGCGGCTGGCTGAAGGCGGCGATGGGCGTCTCCCCACTAGCAACGACCGCGGCGCCGGAATTCTTTAACGCCCCGCTCAACTGTTCGACCAGCAGGCCCTTGAGCCCGGTCTGCCCCCGGGAGGCCAGATCGACCGCTATCTGGCCGTCGTACCAGTCGCGCATCATCTCCTCCCGGGGACCGGGAGCGAAAGGGCCGTCGGGATCCCGCAGGGCGTCGCTGGCCGAGCGCATCTGCTTGAGCACCTGTTGCAGGAACAGGGCCTCGAACTGCTCCGCCGCCTGCTCCACCGCCTGTTCGACGGGCTGCTGCTTGAGCTGCTCCAGCCCCTGCCATTGCAGGTAAGTCGCGGTTTGGGTTTTCATCTGTTCTCCTACAACACCACCAGTTCCGCTTCCAGCGCGCCGGCCTCGTTAAGCGCCTGCAGTATCGACATCAGGTCGTCCGGCTTGGCGCCCAGGCTGTTGACCGCCTGCACTATCTCGTCGAGGGAGGTCCCCTCGGGCCAGACGAACATGCGCCCCTCGTCCTGCTCCACCCGCAGGTCCGACTCGGGCGTTACCGTGGTCTGGCCCTGGGACAGGGGATTGGGCTGGCTGACATTGAAGCGCTCGGTGATGGTCACCGTCAGGTTGCCGTGGCTCACCGCCGCGGCGCGCACTTTCACATCCTGCCCCACCACCACGGTGCCGGTGCGGCTGTTGAACACCACCCTGGGCCTGTTCTGCCCCATTTCCACCCGGATATCCTCCAGCATCGACATAAAGGTCACCCGCTGGCGGCTGTCGGCCGGCGCCTGCACCTCGATGGCCCGGGGGCCGGTGGCCCTGGCCACGTCGGGGCCGAACACCTGGTTGATGGCCTGCTCCACATTGCGCGCGGTGCGGAAGTTGGCGTCCTTGAGGTTGAGGGTCACCATGGGGGCACTGGCGAAGGTGGAGGGAATTTCCTGCTCGATCAGCGCCCCGTTGGGGATGATGCCGGCGGTAGGCACGTTGACCGTGACCGAGGAGCCGCTGTTGCCCTCGGCCTGCAGGCCGCCCACCACCAGGTTGCCCTGGGCCACGGCGTAAACCTGGCCGTCCACCCCGCGCAGGGGGGTCAGCAGCAGGGTGCCGCCGCGCAGGCTGCGGGCATCGCCGATGGAGGAAACGGTCACGTCCAAGGTCTGGCCCCGCCCGGCCAGGGCCGGCAGGGTGGCGTGCACCGACACCGCCGCCACGTTCTTCAGGCGGGGATCCGTGCTGTCGGACAGCTGCACCCCGAACTGGCGCAGCATGTTGGTCATGGACTGGCCGGTAAACTTGACCTGGCTGCGGTCACCGGTGCCGGACAGCCCCACCACCAGGCCGTAGCCCACCAGCTGATTGTCGCGGATGCCCTGCACGTCCACCACGTCCAGCAGCGGGCGCACCCGGGGCTGGGCTTCGGCCAGCGCCGGCAGCCAGGCCAGCAACAGCACCATCAATATCGGCATTCTCATGACAACTCCTAGAGGGGGAACCAGCTGCTGTTGAAGAAACGGGTCAGCCAGCCGGCCTGGTTGGTGTCCGCCAGGGCACCGCGACCGGCGTAAGTGATGCGGGCGTCGGCCAGGCGCTGGGAGGACACCCGGTTCTGGCCGTCGATGTCGTCCACCCGCACCAGGCCGTTCAGGCGCACGTATTCGTCGCCCTGGTTGAGGCGTATCCACTTTTCGCCCCGCACCCGCAGCACGCCGTTGGGCAGCACCTCGGCCACCGTCACCGTGATGGAGCCGGACAGGGTGTTCTGCTGGCTGGTGCTGGCGGAGCCCCGGAAATCCCGGTCCACCGATCCCTCCAGGGTCAGGTTGGTCCTGAGCTTGCGTCCCACCATGGGTGCCGGGATGTCGATGCCGCTGTTCTTGCCCATGCTGGTGTCGGCCTTCTTGCTGGACTGGGTGCGCTCTTCCAGGGTGATGGTCAGGATATCGCCCACCCGGTAGGCCCGCCGGTCCTGGAACAGGGTGATCATGGAGTTCTGGCTGAAGGCGCTGCCGTCGCGGCCCGGCTCCGCCTGCGACGTCTGGCCCAGGGTCGGGGCCCAGTCCTCCTCGCCCGGCTCCGGCGGGATCAGTTCATAGGTGGTGCAACCGGCCAGCCCCAGCAGGCCGGCCCAGAGCCAGTGTCTGAGCTTTTTCATCAGAGTGCCTGGCTCACGAACTTGAGCATCTGATCGGCGGCGGACACCACCTTGGCGTTCATCTCGTAGGCCCGCTGGGTGGTGATCATGTCCACCATCTCCTCCACCACGTTGACGTTGGAGCCTTCCAGGGTGCCCTGCTTGAGGGTGCCCAGGGCGTCGTCACCGGCCTGGCCCTCCAAGGGTTCGCCGGATGAACCGGTCTGGCGGTAGAGGTTGCCGCCCATGGCTTCCAGCCCCGCCGGATTGGTGAAGTTCACCAGGGTGATCAGCCCCAGCTCCTGGGGATCGGCCTGGCCGGCCAGGGTGGCGGTGACGGTGCCGTTGGCGCCCACCGCCACATTGATGGCGTTTTCGGGGATCTCTATCTGAGGCACCAGGGGCAGGCCCTCGGCGTTGACCATCAGGCCCTCGGCGTTGCGGTGGAACTGGCCGTTGCGGGTGTAGACCAGTTCGCCGTTGGGCCGCTCTATCTGGAAGAAACCCTGGCCGACGATGGCCAGATCCAGCTCCTGGCCGGTGTTCTGGAAGCTGCCGGTGGTAAAGACTTTCTGGGTGCCGACCACCTTGACGCCGTTGCCCATCTGGATGCCGGAGGGCACCTGGTTCTGCTGATCCGCCGCCGCACCGGGCTGGCGCTGCACCTGGTAGAACAGATCCTCGAAGGCCACCCGATCCCGCTTGAAACCCACGGTATTGACGTTGGCCAGGTTGTTGGAAATGGCGGTCATGCGCGCATCCTGCGCGCTCAGACCGGTCTTGCTTACCCATAAGGCTGAATGCATGCTGTTATCCTGTTGATTGATTCAAAATCGCGGCCACGGCTCAGCTGCCGCGGATCAGCCGGGCGCCGGCCCGGGCCTGGTCATCGGCGGCCTTCATCACGTTGACCTGCAGCTCGAACTGGCGCCCCAGGGCCATGGTGTGCACCATCTCTTCCACCACGTTGACATTGGCCCCTTCCAGGTGGCCCTGCTTGAGCACCACCTCGTCGTCCTGCTCCAGCTGCCGGCCCTGCTCGGCATGGAAGAGGCCGTCCAGCCCCTTCTTCAGATCCCCGGCCTGGGGCAGCACCAGCTTGATGCGCCCCCCCTCCACCTGGGCGCCGCCGCCCGGCGGGATCAGGCTGAGGGTGCCGTCGGCGCCGATTTCCATCTTGCTGAATTCGGGCAGCACCAGGGGGCCACCGTCGCCCACCACCGGGTAGCCGTTGATGGTCAGCGCGCCTTCGGGACTGATCAGCATGTTGCCGGCCCGGGTGTAGGCTTCCTGCTCGCCGTTTTGCACGGCAATAAAGCCCTCGCCCTGGACGGCGATGTCCAGATCACGGCCGGTCGGCTGCAAGGGCCCGGGCGCCATGTTGGTGCCGGCCGGCTGGCTCTGGGCCAGGGCGCGGGTGCGCAGGCCGTCGCCGGCCAGGAAGTGGGCCGAGGCCTGCTCGTAGTCGGCCCGGAAACCCTGGGTGTTGGCGTTGGCCAGGTTGTTGGCCCTGATGGACTGGGCCATCATGCTGTGCTGGGCCCCCGACATGGCGGTGTATAGCAGGCGATCCATTCACTAATCCTTAAAACGAGTTGAACAGTACCTGGGTCATCTTGTCGGCGGTGCTGATGCTCTTGGAGTTGGCCTGGTAGTTGCGCTGGGCCGTCATCAGGTTGACCAGCTCGCCGGTCAGCTCCACGTTGGAGCCCTCGTAGGCCCCGGCGGTCAGGCTGCCCAGGGTGCCGGTGCCGGGCTCGCCGATGGCCGGCGCGCCCGAGGCGAAGCTCTGGTACCAGC
Organism: Zobellella denitrificans; assembly: GCF_002237365.1. GTDB lineage: Bacteria > Pseudomonadota > Gammaproteobacteria > Enterobacterales > Aeromonadaceae > Oceanimonas > Oceanimonas denitrificans. Next base: position 2,775 of record NZ_NMUO01000083.1, on the reverse strand, counting down.
TGGTGTCGTCGCCCTGGCGCAGGCCGTTGGGGTTGGCGAAGTTGGCCATCACCACCTTGCCCTTGAGCTGATCCTGGCCGTTGGTGAACACCGCGTACATGTCGCCGTTGGATTCGAAGCGCACGCCCGCCAGCTCGCCGGCGGTATGGCCGTCGGGCTGGTTGCGGGACACGTTGAAGTCGGCGGCGAACTGGGTCATGCGGGACGGATCCAGGGTCACCGTCATGGCGTCGGCGCCGGCGGGGGCAAAGTTGAGGGTGATATTGCCCGCCGGGGTGGCCAGGGTGCCGTCGGTATTGAAGGTCAGGGCCTGGGCGCCGCCCACGGCGTTGCCGTCTATCCGATAGTTCACTTCCCAGCTGTTGGCACCGGTCTTGACGAAATACTGGGTCAGTATATGGCGGGTACCGAGGGAATCGTACAGCTCGCTGGACTGGGAGAAGTTGTAGCTGGTGGCGTCGTCCGGGTCGAAGGCGTTGGCGGGAACAGTGGCGTCGGCCTTGAGGTTGGCGACAAAGTCCAGCCGGGTACTGGCCTTGGCCGGCAGGTTGGCCACGTCCACCCGCAGATCCTGCACCACGCCGTTGATCAGCTGGCCGGCGGCATTGGTCATGTAGCCCTGCAGCCGCATGCCGTTGTTGGCCACGATAAAGTTGTCCGCGTCGCGGTTGAAGGTGCCGGCCCGGGTATAGGCGGTCTGGCCGTTCAGGCTGGTCATAAAGAAGCCGTTGCCGGAAATGGCCAGGTCGAGAGAGCGGCCGGTGTTGACCACGTCGCCGTCCCGCTCGAAGTTCTGGGACACGTTGTTCACCTCCACCCCGCCGGGCTGGCCGCCGCCGTAGACGGCGGCGAATTCGGCCCTGGCGCTCTTGAAGCCGGCGGTGGAGACGTTGGCGATGTTGTGGCTGATCACGCCGAGGGACTGGTTGGTCGCCCGCAATCCGCTCAGGCCGATGCTGTAGGACATGAGTGTGCTCCTTGAAAGGGGGTTAGGGCTGACCGAACTCGGTCACCCGGAATAACGACACCTGGCCGATGCCGGCCAGGCTGAGCATGATGTCGCCGCCACCACCGGGCAGGCTGACCTTCTCGACAGTGCGGGAAAGATAAGGAGCCAGGGGCGTCGTCTGTCCGTCCTTATGGGCCAGCACCCGGAACCGGTAGTCGCCGGCCGGCAGGGAAGGCAGGTTGAAGCCAACCTCGCCGCTCACCCCGCCCCACTCCTGTTCATGCACGGCCTTGCCCGCGCTGTCGAACACCGTCAGGCTCAGTTTCTGGGTACCCGCCGGCACCGGGATATGCCCCTGCAGGGCTTCCGCCTCGCTCAGGCTGATATTCTGGGCCGGCACCGTCACCTGCTTGCCCATCAGGGAGGTGCTGCCCAGCACCTGCAGGGTATCGAGCAGGGTGGCCTGCTGCTGGCCCTGCATCTTCATCTGCTCTATGCCCTCCACCATGCTGAACTGGGCCAGCTGGCTGACGTACTGGGTGCCGTCCAGGGGGTTGAGCGGATCCTGGTTGTTGATCTGGGCCACCATCATCTGCAGGAATTCGCTGCGCAGGCTGCCGATGTCGTTGCTGGGGGCAATGTTGTTCAGGGAGGAGCCCATGGCCCCGTCCAGGCCGTTGATGCTTGCCAGTGCCATGATCAGCGCTGCCCCAGGTTGAGCAGCCCCTGCTGCATGCTGTTGACCCGGCCGATGACTTCCACCGCCGACTCGAAGCTGCGGGAGGCGGACATCATGTCGGCCATCTCCTCCATCACGTTGACCCCGGCGTGGTACACATAGCCGTCGTTGTCGGCCAGGGGATGATCCGGCTGGTGGCGCCGCTCGGGCACCCGGTCGGACTGGAGCACGCCGGCGATATTGACCTTGGCGCCCTTGAGCTCACCGTCCTGGGCCTGCTGGTAGAGGGTGGCGAACACCGGCTTGATGGCCCGGTAGGCCTCGTTTTCGCTGGCCGCCACCGAGCCGGCGTTGGCCAGGTTGGAGGCCACCGTGTTCATGCGGCTGGTCTGCGCCTGCAGGGCGCTGGCCGCGATGTCATAAACGCCGCTAAACGACATGATCAACGTCCTTCTATGGCCTGGTTGAGGCCGCGTAGCTTGATGTTCAGGAAAGTCAGGCTGGTCTGAAAATCCATGGCATTTTCGGCGAAGGCGGTCTGCTCCACCGACAGTTCCACCGTGTTGCCGTCCCGGGCCGGCTGGTAGGGAATGCGATACAGGTTTTCACTGGCCAGGGACGGCTTGTCCCGGCCCTGTTCCAGTTGCCGGGCGGCCTGCTGCAACACGGTGCGGTAGTCGACATCCCGGGCCAGGTAGCCGGGGGTATCCACGTTGGCCAGGTTGCCCGCCAGCAATTGTGTTCTGTCCATCCTGAGCGATAATGCGTAGGGATGAATGCCAAGCGCCTTGTCCAGCCCCAGAGCCATCCGCTTTCCTCGTTTGGTAATCGAATCTGTGAGCCTGTTGCTAACAAGAACCATGCCATCAATAAAAAGAATTAAATTTCAATGAATTACATAAATAGCCGGGGCCATTTCCGCCCCCCATGGGAAATGCGGCTTCCGCCCGGAAAACTACTGCTGCTGTGCCTGCTGTTCGCCCTGCCGGTGCGGGCCGAGCTGGCCGGTCAGCTTCAGCGGGAAGCGGAATCGCGCCTGCAGGCGCACGCCGAACAGCAGGCCTGGCCGCCCTACCGGGCCGAGTTCGAGCCCTGGCTGCCCGCCGGCGCCGCCCAGTTGCCCGCCTGCGAGCAGGCACCCCGCTTC
>NZ_NMUO01000082.1 GCF_002237365.1 Zobellella denitrificans | reverse complement strand
GTCTCCGCCGTCTCTCCGAGCCCACCCCGTCCCCTCGGCGGCCCTTGGTGATGTTGGCGGGCGACCAACCCCATGCTGAAACGCGGTCCGACCAAACCAGAGGCTGCCCGAGCCCCCCGGGAGGGGTGGGAAACCCAGTGGTGGGGCCTTCTTTTCCACCACCTCCCCCACCCCCGCCCCCCCCCGGCCACGCCGCACAACCAGAGCCCCTCCCGCGACCCACACACGAGCGCACCCCAAGGTTCGCCGCATGATGGCCCCCCTCCGCGGCGCGGGGCTCCCCCGCCGCCAGCAGCTCATGCACCCGGGCCTTCAAGCGGACCAGCCAGGGGTAGTCGCCGAAGGCGTCGTGGCGGGCCCCGCTGATGATCCAGCCGTCCAGCCGGGTCTCCGGCGCCGGCAGTTCTCCGGCCTCGGCATCGAACACCCGCAACCGGGCCGAAGGCATCACCTCGCGGATACGGTCGAGAAAGAGATCGGGATAGTCGCCGCCGGTACGGCGAAAATCCCGATCGATATGATCACAAAGCAACAATCCGAGCTGCATAGGGCTCCTCGTCAGATACCCGCCAGTACATCCTCCAGCGGGGTATGGGGCATGCCGTGGGCCTCGGCCACCGCCTGATAGATAACCTGGCCGGCGTGCACATTCAGGCCCCGGGCCAGGTGTTCGTCATCCTGCAATGCCCGCCGCCAGCCCTTGTTGGCCAAGGCCTGGATAAAGGGCAGGGTGGCGTTGGTCAGGGCGAAGGTCGAGGTGCGTGCCACGGCGCCGGGCATGTTGGCCACGCAGTAGTGAACGATGCCGTCCACTTCATAGGTAGGCTGGCGGTGGGTGGTGGCCCGGCTGGTCTCGAAACAGCCGCCCTGGTCGATGGCCACGTCCACCAGCACGGCGCCCTTGGGCAGCAGTTTCAGCATGTCGCGGGTCAGCAACTTGGGCGCCGCCGCCCCGGGGATCAGCACGGCGCCGATCACCAGATCTGCCCGGGGCAACTCGGCTTCAATGGCATCCCCGGTGGAATACAGGGTCTTCAGGCCGGGGCCGTAGAGGCCGTCCAGCTCCTTCAGCCGCGGCAGTGACTTGTCGAACAGGGTGACGTCGGCGCCCAGCCCCAGGGCCATGCGGGCGGCATTGATGCCCACCACGCCGCCGCCCAGCACCAGCACCCGCGCCGGCGCCACCCCGGGCACCCCGCCCAGCAGCACCCCGCGGCCGCCCTGGGCCTTTTCCAGGCAATGGGCGCCGGCCTGGATCGCCATGCGTCCGGCCACCTCGCTCATCGGGGCCAAGAGCGGCAGGCCGCCCTGGCGGTCGGTCACGGTTTCATAGGCGATGGCGGTGCAACCGGCATCGAGCAACCCCTGGGTCTGGGGCAGATCCGGTGCCAGGTGCAGGTAGGTGAACAGCACCTGGCCGGGCCTGAGCCGCCGGTATTCCTCGGCCTGGGGCTCCTTGACCTTGACTATCATCTCGGCGCGGGAGAACAGCTCGGCCGCCTCCGCCACCAGTTCGGCGCCGGCGGCCCGGTAATCCTCATCCAGCAGGCCGATGGCGGCGCCCGCCCCGCTCTGCACCAGTACCCTGTGGCCGTCCCGCACCAGTTCCTTGACGCCGCCGGGGGTCATGCCCACCCGGTACTCGTGGTTCTTGATTTCCGTCGGTACTCCGATATCCATATCCACCTCTGTGTGTCGGCCGCGTTGTGGGTTAGAATGCGCGCCGGATCAACGGCATCGCCCTGATCTTGTTATAGAATCGATGGCATTATCTTGCTCGCATCCGTTTTGATATTCAATTGGACTCAAGGAGAATTCCCGCAGATGGACATTGGCAATCGTCTGAAAACCGTACGGCAACAGGCCCAATTGTCCCAGCGTGAGCTCGCCAAGCGCTCCGGGGTGACCAACGGCTTTATTTCCCAGGTGGAAAAGAACCAGGTCAGCCCCTCCATCGGCTCCCTGAAACGGCTGCTCGACGGCCTGCCCATGTCGCTGGCGGAATTCTTCGCCGAGGCCGAGGATAACAGCAACCCGGTGGTGTACCGGGCCGAAGAGCAGCCCGAGCTGGGCTCCGGTGACATCAGCTACCGCCTGATCGGCGGCGGCTTTCCCGGCCGCGCCATCGGCCTGCTGCGCGAAACCATGCCGCCGGGGGCCGACACCGGCCCCGAGCTGCTCAGCCACGCCGGCCAGGAATGCGGGGTGGTGCTCCGGGGCCGGTTGCGGCTCACCGTGGGCGGGCAGGAGTTCGAGCTGGGCCCGGGCGACGGCTACTATTTCGACAGCACCCAGCCCCACCGCTTCATCAGCATCGGCGACCAGCCGCTGGAGCTGGTCTCCGCCAATACTCCGCCTTCTTTCTAAGAACCTGTTTACGATCTGGTGTACGCGGCCAAAGAGCACTACTCCGCCGACTCGCCGTAAACCCATCCTTGGGGGCTCGACGGCGCCATCCCTGGCGCCAACGGTCGGCGGAGCAGCACTCTTTGTCCTCTCCAAAGCTCGGTGTCGCCTGTTGGTTAGACCATCAGCCAACAGAGGGGCTTGGAAGAGGTAACAGGGATTACCTCCACCGACCGTCACATGCCAGGGATGGCATGTGCCGAGCGCCACAGGGGGCGAGCTTGCTCGCCGTGACGAGCCATTTCAGCCTGACCGAACATCCAGTGAATGTTCGCAGCAGGCTGAAACGGCGAGTGTCAGGTCCCGAAGCGTGTCGGTGGAGGTGGCCCTGTTGCCTTTTCGTTGGGTGGTAACAGGCAACCTTTCAAAGACCTTAAACAGGCTCTAGAAGGTCGGCGGCGTGGCCGCCGACACCAGCTCGCACACCTCGGTGCCGATATTGCGAAAACGGTGGGGCTCCCGGGTATCGAAGTAGTAGCCGTCCCCCGCCCGCAGCAGGCAACAGTGCTCGCCCACCGTCACCTCGATTTCGCCCCGCAGCACCAGGCCCGCTTCCTCCGCCTCGTTGCTCAGCATGCCGGGGCCGGTGTCGGCTCCGGGCGGATAGAGTTCCCGCTGCAGTGCCAGCCGGCGCCCGTGCAGGGGGCCCACCAGCCACATCTGCACCTGGCCGCTGCTCATGGGTACCAGCTCGTGACCGCGGAAAAATACCTGACGGCGCGGCGCCTGCTCCAGGCTGAAAAACTCCCCCATGGAGATGGGAAAGCCGTCCAGCACCCGTTTCAGGGTGGCTACCGAGGGGTTCACCGCCGCCTGCTCGATTTGCGAGATCAGGCTGTTGTTGACCCCGGCACGCCGGGCCAATTCCCGCTGGGACAGGCCGTGGCGGGTGCGCAGCCACTTCAGTCGTTCCGCCAGCTCCATGCTCCCTCCCCTAGCCGCCGGCGCGGACGGCGGCCGCTTCCTGGGCGCGGCGCCGCTCGGCCCGGGCCATCAGCCACCAGCCGATAAAGGTGACCAGGGACACGATCAGGATGATGATGGTCGCCAGGGCGTTGATCTTGGGGCTGACCCCCAGGCGCACGCTGGAGAACACCACCATGGGCAGGGTGGTGGCGTTGGGCCCGGACACGAAGCTGGCGATGACCAGATCGTCGAGGGACAGGGTAAAGGCCAGCAGCCAGCCGGCGATGATGGCTGGCGCGATGATCGGCAGGGTGATCACGAAGAACACCTTGAGCGGCCGGGCCCCCAGATCCATGGCCGCCTCTTCCACCGACTTGTCCAGCTCCCGCAGCCGGGAGCTGACCACCACCGCCACATAGGCGGTGCAAAAGGTGACGTGGGCAATCCAGATGGTGCTCATGCCCCGCTGGGACGGCCAGCCCAGCCAGTCGCCCATGGCCACGAACAGCAGCAGCAGCGACAGGCCGGTGATCACCTCGGGCATCACCAGCGGCGCCGTGATCATAAAGGCGAAGCCGCTCTCGCCCTTGAAGCGGCCGATGCGGGTAAGCACGAAGCCCGCCACCGTGCCCAGCACCACGGCGGCGGTGGCGGCAAAGAAGGCGATGGTCAGGCTCAGCCCCACCGCCTGCATCATCATCTGATCCCGCAGCAACTCGCCATACCAGCGGGTGGACCAGCCGGCCCACACCGTGACCAGGCGCGAGCTGTTGAAGGAGTAGATGATCAAGAGCAGCATGGGCAGGTAGAGAAAGCCGAAGCCCAGCAGCAGGATCAGGGGGCGCAGCCGGGAGCGGCTGACGGGAATGCCGTTCATGATCAGCCCTCCAGCTCTTTGCGTTGAATACGGTAGAACCACATGATGGGCGCCATCAGCAGCAACAGCATGACGCTGGCCACCGCCGCCGCTATCGGCCAGTCACGGTTGTTGAAGAACTCCTGCCACAGCACCCGGCCGATCAGCAGGGTATCGGGTCCGCCGAGCAGCTCGGGGATGACGAACTCCCCCACCGCCGGGATGAACACCAGCATGGAGCCGGCGATGATGCCGCCCTTGGTGAGCGGGACTATGACGGTGGCCAGCGTCTTCCAGGGCCGCGCCCCCAGATCCGCCGCCGCCTCCACCAGGGAATAGTCGAGCCGCATCAGGGCGGTGTAGAGCGGCAGCACCATAAAGGGCAGGTAGGCGTAGACGATGCCGATATAGACGGCGGTATTGGTGTTGAGGATCTGCAGCGGCGCCTCTATCGCCCCCAGCCAGAGCAGCAGGTTGTTGAGAAAGCCGTTGTTGCTGAGGATGCCCATCCAGGCGTAAACCCGGATCAGGAAGGAGGTCCAGGACGGCAGTATCACCAGCATCAGCAGCACGTTGCGGGTGGAGGGCCGGGAATGCACGATGGCCCAGGCCAGGGGAAAGCCGATCAGCAGGCACAGCAGGGTGGAAATGGTCGCCACCCGCAGCGACTGCAGATAGGACTGGAGATAGAGGCTGTCGGTCAGCAGGAACAGGTAGTTGCCGAAGTTGAGCACGATTTGCAGCTGCTCGTTGGCGAATTTCACCACCTCGCCGTAGGGCGGAATGGCCAGGGCCGCCTCGGACAGGCTGATCTTGAACACGATAAGAAAAGGGATCAGGAAAAACAGCAGCAGCCAGGTGTAGGGCAGCGCTATCACCAGGTTGCGGCCCAGCCTCAGGCGGGAACGAGCGTTCATCTTCACCTCCCTAGATCAGCAAGACGGCACAGCTGTCCGCCTCCCAGCGCAGATACACCCGGTCGCCCCAGGTGGGGTTGCCCTTGCGGTGCCGATCCACGTTGGGCAGGGTGGCCAGGATGCGCTTGCCCGATGCCAGGCGCACATGGTAGATGGACAGCCCCCCCAGGTAGGCGATCTCGTCCACCACGCCGCAAAGCCAGTTGCTGTCCCCGCCCGGCGCCTCGGCACAGAGGTGCATCTTCTCCGGGCGCACCGCTATCATCAGCGGCAGCCCTTCGGCGATGGACAGGCCGTGGTTGACCCGCAGCGGTTGCTCCAGTTGCGGACTGCGAATGAGGGCGCTGTCGGTTTCGTTGTGCTCCAGCACCCCCTCGAACACATTGACCGAGCCGATAAACTCGGCGCTGTAACGGCAGTTGGGGTATTCGTAGACGTCGAGCGGGTCCCCCACCTGCACCAGCCGCCCCTTGTTCATGATGGCGATGCGGCCGGCCATGGTCATGGCCTCTTCCTGGTCGTGGGTCACCATGACGCAGGTGACGCCTACCTGCTCGATGATGTTGACCAGCTCCAGCTGCATCTCTTCCCGGAGCTTCTTGTCGAGCGCGCCCATGGGCTCGTCCAGCAGCAGCAGCTTGGGCCGCTTGGCCAGGCTGCGCGCCAGGGCCACCCTCTGGCGCTGGCCGCCGGAGAGCTGGTGGGGCTTGCGCCGGGCGAAGTCTTCCATGTGCACCAGTTTGAGCATGTTGGCCACCCGCTCGGCGATCTCCGCCCTGGGCAGCCGATCCTGCTTGAGGCCGAAGGCGATATTGGCTTCCACCGTCATATGGGGAAAGAGGGCGTAGGACTGGAACATCATGTTGATGGGCCTGTCATAAGGCGGCACCTCGGCGATGTCGACCCCTTCGAGCAGGATCTCGCCCTTGCTCGGCTGTTCGAAGCCGGCCAGCATGCGCAGCAGGGTGGACTTGCCGCAGCCGGAGGCCCCGAGCAGGGCGAAGATCTCCCCCCGCCGGATCTGCAGGCTGACGTCGTCCACCGCAGGCTGGCCGTCGAACAGCTTGCTGACGTTGCGGATCTCCAGAAAAGGCCGGACCTCGGCCTGCTCTTCCTTACCGTTTTCCGGCATTATCACCTCCTTGAGAACATCCTTGAATGCCGACGGAGCCTTTCCCGTTGTCCTCTGCCCGGGTCCAGCTCCGTTCCGGGTTCAGTCGCTTAGCGTCCGGTCTTGACCCGGGTCCAGGCGCGGGTGATGGCCCGGTTCACGCTCTGGGGCAGTATCTTGGCGGTATAGAGCTTGGCCGCCGCTTCCTCGGTGGGGTAGATACCGGTGTCGTTCAGGATCTCCTCATCCACGAACTCCCTGGAGGCGCTGTTGGCGTTGGCGTAGGCCACATAGTTGGACACCCCGGCGATCACTTCCGGCTTCATCAGGTAATCGATGAGCTTGTGGGCGTTATCCGGGTGACGGGCATCCCTGGGGATGGTCAGCATGTCGAACCACATCAGGGCGCCTTCCTTGGGAATGCTGTAGGCCACCTCGACCCCGCGCCCGGCTTCTTCCGCCCGGTCCCGCGCCTGCAGGATGTCGCCGGACCAGCCCACCGCCACGCAGACGTCGCCGTTGGCCAGGTCGTTGATGTATTTGGAGGAGTGGAAGTAAGTGATGTGGGGCCGCAGGCTCAGCATCAGTTCGGCGGCCGGGCCGGTGTAGTCGTCGGCGTTGGTGCTGTTGGGATCCAGCCCCTGGTAGTTGAGGGCGGCGGCGAACACCTCGGTGGGGGCGTCGAGGAAGGCCACCCCGCACTGGCTGAGTTTTGCCAGGTTCTCGGGCTTCATCACCAGATCCCAGGAGTCCACCGGGGCCTCCTCGCCCAGCGCCGCCTTCACCTTCTCCACGTTGTAACCGATGCCGGTGGTGCCCCACAGGTAGGGCACGCCGAACCTGTTGCCCGGATCCTTTTCTTCCAGCAGCGCCATGATCTGGGGATCCAGGTTGCCATAGTTGGTCAGCTTGGACTTGTCCAGCTCCATAAAGGCGCCGGCCTGGATCTGCCGGCCCATAAAGTCGCCGGTGGGCACCACCAGGTCGAAGCCGGTGTTGCCCGCCAGCAGCTTGGCCTCCAGCACCTCGTTGGAGTCGAACACATCGTAGGTCACCTGGATGCCGGTCTCGGCGGTGAAGTTGGCCAGGGTGTCTTCCGCGATATAGTCGGACCAGTTGTAGAAGTTGACCTGGGGAGGCTCCTGGGCCTGGGCGCCCAGCGCCAGCCCCACGCCCGTGGCCAGCAGCCCCAGTCGAAAACCGTATCCTGTTTTTTGTGTCATGGTGTTCTCCGTCCTTAGTTGCCTGAGTTAGCGGTTAGTGTCTGATACGTCAAATCCAGCGCCCGGCGCGCCTTGGTGATCAGTTCGTCCACTTCGGCGTGGCTGATCACCAGGGGCGGCGAGATGATCATGGTGTCCCCCACCGCCCGCATCACCAGGCCCTGCTCGAAACAGTGCTCCCGGCAGATGAGACCGGCCCCGACCGCGCTGTCGAAACGGCGGTTGTCGGTCTTGTCGGCCACCAGCTCCAGCGCCGCCACCAGCCCCAGGCCCCGGGTCTCGCCCACCAGGGGATGATCCCCCAGCCCGGCCCAGGCCCGCTGCAGGTAGGGGCCGATATCGTCGTGGACGCGCTCGACGATGTTTTCCCGCCGCATCACCTCAATATTGGCCAGGGCCACGGCGCAGGCCACCGGATGGCCGGAATAGGTGAAGCCGTGGAAGAATTCCCCGCCGCCGATCAGCCCCTCGGCCACCCGGCGGCCCACCGCCACGGCTCCCAACGGCATGTAGCCGGAGGTAATGCCCTTGGCCATGCACAGCAGGTCGGGCTCGAGCCCGTAGTACTCGCTGGCGAACCAGTGGCCGGTGCGGCCGAAGCCGCAGATCACCTCGTCCACCACCAGCAGGATATCGTACTGCTTGCAGATGCGCCGGATCTCGGGCCAGTAGCTCTGGGGCGGAATGATGACGCCGCCGGCGCCCTGGATGGGCTCGCCGATAAAGGCCGCCACCCGTTCGGGGCCGAGTTCCAGGATTTTCTGCTCCAGTTGCCGGGCCCGCGCCAGCCCGAAGGCGTGCGGATCCTGCCCCTGCCCTTCCCCGAAGTGATAGGGCTGATCGATATGCACTATGTCGGGCAACGGCAGGCCGCCCTGGGCGTGCATCGGCTTCATGCCGCCCAGGGCGGCGCCGGCCAGGGTGGAGCCATGGTAGGCGTTGTGCCGGCTGATGATCACCTGCCGCCCGGGTTGGCCCTGGCTGGCCCAGTAGTGGCGCACCATGCGCACCACGGTGTCGTTGCATTCCGAGCCCGAGCCGGTAAAAAACACATGCTGCATGTCGCCGGGCAGCAGCCCGGCCAGGGTGGCGGCCAGTTCGGTGGCTTGCGGATGGGTGGTCTGGAAAAAGAGGTTGTAATAGGGCAGCCGCCGCAGCTGCCGGTCGGCGGCCTCAATCAGCTCTTCCCGGCCATAGCCCAGGTTGACGCACCACAGGCCGGCCATGCCATCGAGGATGCGGTGGCCGTCCGCATCCCACAGGTAGACCCCCTCGCCCCGCTCGATGACGCGGGTACCCTTGCGGTGCAGCGCCTGGCTGTCGGTAAAGGGATGCAGGTGGTGGGCGGCGTCCAGTTCCTGCAGGCGGCGACTTCCTTGTTGCTCTGCCATGGTCGGCTCCGTGCTCGGTTAGACGTTCAGCAGCAGGAACTCCCGTTCCCAGGCGCTGATCACGGTGAAGAAGGCCTCGTATTCCTTGCGCTTGACCGAAATAAAGGCGTTGACGAAGCGGGGGCCCAGGATCTGGCGCAGCTCCTCGCACTGCTCCAGCTCCAGCAGGGCCTCTTCCAGGCTGCGGGCCAGGCCGAAGGGCATGTTGTAGGCGCTGCCCTGCACCTGCTCGGTGGGCTTGAGCTTTTGCATCATGCCCAGGTAGCCACAGGCCAGGCTGGCGGCCAGGGCCAGGTAGGGGTTGGCGTCGGCCCCGGCGAAGCGGTTCTCGATGCGCCGGTCAGCCAGCCCCGAGCGCGGTACCCGCAGGCCCACGGTGCGGTTATCCTCGCCCCAGGCCATGTTGCGCGGCGCCGAGTCCCCGAACGCCAGCCGCCGGTAGGAGTTGACGTTGGGCGCGAACAGGGCCACGGCGCTCGGGATATAGCGCTGCATGCCGCCGATATAGTGCAGGAACCGCTCGCTGTGGCTGCCGTCGGCGTTGGCGAACAGGTTGTTGCCATTCTGATCCACCAGGCTCTGGTGGATGTGCATGGCGCTGCCCGGCTCGTTCTTCATCGGCTTGGCCATAAAGGTGGCGTACACGTTGTGGCGCATGGCGGCCTCGCGCATGGTGCGCTTGAACAGGAACACCTGATCCGCCAGATCCAGGGCATCACCGTGGATGAAGTTCACCTCCATCTGGGCCGCGCCGGACTCATGGATCAGGGTGTCCACCTCCAGCTCCTGGGCTTCGCAGAAGTCGTACATTTCCTCGAAGATGGGATCGAACTCGTTAACCGCGTCGATGCTGAACGACTGACGGGCGGTCTCGGGCCGGCCGTTGCGGCCGATGGGCGGCTCCAGGGGGTAGTCCCAGTCCTCGTTCTTTTTCACCAGGAAAAATTCCAGCTCCGGTGCCACCACCGGGCGCCAGCCCTGCTCCTCGTAGAGCCGGAGTACCCGGCGCAGCACGCTGCGCGGCGCTATGTCCACCGGGTTGCCATCGGCGTCGAAGCAATCGTGGATCACCTGGGCGGTGGGCTCGGTCGCCCAGGGTACCAGCCGGGGCGTGTTGATGTCGGCGTGCAGTTCCATGTCCCGTTCGGTCCAGTCGATGTTCTCGTCTTCCGGCCAGTCGCCGTTGACGGTCTGCAGGAAAATGTTTTCCGGCAGCCGCATGCCCCCTTCCTTCAGGAACTTGCTGGCGGGCAGTATCTTGCCACGGGCGTTGCCGGTGAAATCCGGCAGCAGGCATTCCACCTCGGTAATGGCGTGCCGCTGCATCCACTGCCGCAGCCACTCCATATCACGCTTTTCGGGATCTTGAACACTCATAACCAGGCTCATGGTTTAGGAAACAAAGGCAAGCATAGTCCATAATTGGCTAAAAATATGCTAGACATAGGAATTGCAGATACGCAAACAAATTATCAGGCCACCGGAAAGTAAACGAGATCGGGATCATAATTAACAAAAATATGGATATATTAAACACCGGTTTTCATGATTAGCTGCCAATCGGACCCGAATGACCCGTTAAGGATGACGCCATGAACAAGGCCCACAGCACCAGACACCATCATGCTCCCGACAGCCCCTGGGCCGACTACCAGTCCGTCGACCTGATGCTGTGCGACATCAACGGCGTACTCAGGGGCAAACGCATCCAGACCAGCGCCCTGGAAAACGCCCTGCGCGACGGCATCAGCCTGCCCGCCTCGGTGTTCGCCCTCGACATCACCGGCCAGACGGTGGAGGAAACCGGGCTCGGTTTCGCCCAGGGCGACAGCGATCGCATCTGCCGGCTGCTGCCCCATACCCTGGTGCCGGTGCCCTGGCACAAGACCCCCTCCGGCCAGATCCTGATGACCATGGAAGAGAGCGACGGCAGCCCCTTCTTCGCCGATCCGCGCCATGTGCTGCAAAAGGTGGTACAGCGGCTGCTGGACAAGGGCCTGCGTCCCTGCGTGGCGGTGGAGCTGGAATTCTACCTGGTGGATCAGAAGGAGGGCCCCGACGGCCTGCCTCAGCCGCCCATCTTGCCGGGCACCGACGAGCGCATGCACGACACCCAGGTCTATTCCCTGGACGATCTCGACAGCTGGGAAGACTTCCTGGTGCGGGTGGCGGAGGTGTGCCAGCTGCAGAAGATACCGGCGGACAACGCCGTGGCCGAATACGCCCCGGGTCAGTTCGAGATCAACCTGATGCACCAGCACGATGCCGTCGCCGCCTGCGATCAGGCGATACTGCTCAAGCGGGCGATCAAGGCCATCGCCATCAAGGAGGGCATGTACGCCACCTTTATGGCCAAGCCCTACAACGGCCAGGCCGGCTCGGGCATGCACATCCACGTCAGTCTGCTCGACGAGGCCGGCAACAATGTGTTCGCCGAGGATCACGAGCTGCTGCGCCAGGCCATCGCCGGCAACCTCAGCATGCTGCCCGAATGCATGGCGCTGTTCGCCCCCAACGCCAACTCCTACCGCCGGCTGCAGCCCCATATGTTCGTGCCGCTGCACGCCAGCTGGGGCTTCGACAACCGTACCGTGGCGCTGCGCATCCCCTCCGGCGACAAGGGCAGCACCCGGCTCGAGCACCGGGTGGCCGGCGCCGACGCCAACCCCTACCTGGTGGTGGCGGCCATACTGGCGGCGGTGGACCACGGCATCAGCGAGCAACTGCGTCCCCCCGCCCCCATCCAGGGCGACGCCAACAAGCTCGACCTGCAGTTGCTGCCCTACCGCTGGCAGGACGCCCTCGACCGATTCGCCCAGTCGCACCGGCTGTCCCAGTACCTGGGCAAGGATTTTCACCGCGCCTACCTCATCAACAAACGCCACGAGCTGGCCGAGTTCGACCAGCATGTCACCCCGCTGGAGTACCAGTGGTATCAACATCTGGTTTAGCCATCCGGAGCCCTTATGCAACAGCACGCCGATTCCTACTACGCCGCCTCCATCAAATATCCCCTGAGCTTCCCGCCCCTGGAAGACGATCTGGATGTGGACGTATGCATCGTCGGCGCCGGCATCACCGGGGCCTCGGCGGCACTGGTCCTGGCGGAGCGCGGCTACAAGGTGGCGGTGCTGGAAGGCAAGCTTACGGGCTGGGGCGCCTCGGGGCGCAGCGGCGGCCAGATGATCTTCGGCTACGCCTGCGATCAGGCCAAACTTACCCGGCTGGTGGGCATGGAGGCGAGCCGGGCCCTGTGGGACATCTCCCTCGAGGCCATGACGCTGATGCGCCGGCGCATCCATGAACACGCCATCGACTGCGATCTGGCCGATGGCCACCTGCACGCGGCGGTGAAGCCTCGCCACATGACCGAGCTGGAAAGCTGGGCCCGGGATCTGCGCCGGGACTTCGGCTACGACAAGCTCGAGCCGTGGAGCCGGGAACGGGTGCGGCAGCAACTGGACACCGAAGCCTACCTGGGCGGCCTCTACGATCCCGCCAGCGGCCATGTGCATCCGCTCAACTACACCCTGGGATTGGTCAAGGCCGCGGTGGCGGCCGGCGCCCGCTTCTTCGAACACAGCCCGGTCACCCGCATCGAGCGGGGCGCCACCCCGGTGGCCCATACGCCCACAGGAAAGGTACGCAGCCGGCACCTGCTGCTGTGCGGCAACGCCTACCTGGAAGGCGTCGCCCCCGAGATAGAGCGCAAGATCATGCCGGTGGGCACCTATATCACCGCCACCGAGCCACTGGGCGAGGAGCGCGCCCGCGAACTTATCCGCAACAACATGGCGGTGGCCGACATCAACTTCGTGCTCGACTATTTCCGCCTGAGCGCCGACCACCGGCTGCTGTTCGGCGGCCGGGTCAGCTATTCGCGGCTGGATCCCCTCAACCTGGCGGACACCATGGGCAAGCGGCTGCGCCATGTGTTCCCCCAATTGCAGGGCGTGAAGCAGCAATACACCTGGGGCGGCTATGTGGGCATCACCATGAACCGGGCGCCCCACTTCGGCCGCCTCGACGGCAATGTCTATTTCGCCCAGGGCTTCTCCGGCCACGGCATCGCCCTCACCGGCATGGCCGGCACCCTGATGGCCGACGCCATCGCCGGCAGCGCCGAGCGCTTCGATCTGTTCGGGCGCATCCCCCACCAGGATTTTCCCGGCGGCCGGCTGTTGCGCACCCCCGCCCTGGTGCTGGCCATGGCCTGGTACCGGCTGCGGGATCTGCTCTAGCCCCTTGCCGCGGGCGGCGAACTGTGCTCCATTTAAGCAAAGGGAGGAAACAGATGGAGCAACTGGAGTTTTTCGACGTCCCCAGCCCCTGCATCGGCGTCTGCCAGGTCAACAACAGGGGCTACTGCAAGGGCTGCTTTCGCAGCCGGGAAGAGCGCTTCAACTGGCTGACGTTCACCCCGGCCCAGCGCCGCGACGTCATCCGCCTGTGCCAGGACCGCAAGCGCCGGGTGCTGGCCGCCGCCCGCAAGAAACAGCTGGAGCTGGAGCTCGCCCAGCAGGACAGCCCACCCCAGGACTCACTGCCGCTTTAGGCCTGCAGCCGCTCGCTTATCCACTGGGCAATGCGCGCCGCCGGCGCTGCTTCCAGGTGCAGATGATGACCACCGGCCAGTTGCTTGAGCTCCAGTTGCGGCACCAGCGCCAGTTGCTGTTCGACCCGTGCCATGCCGATGCCCGCTTCCGCCATCACCAGCAGCACCGGCATGGACAGCCGGCGCAGAAAGGCCGCTACCTGCGGCTCGCACAGCCGCACCACCGACGGCTGGGTGAGCGCCAGATCGCTGCGCCAGTACCAGCCGTCGGCCTCCTCGCGCAATCCCCGCGCCAGCAGCCAGCCGGCCGCCTCCCGGCTCACCGGCCAGCGCCCGCCCATGCGCGCCTGTACCGCCTGCTCGAAGCTGGCGTAGGGTCGCAGGGCACGCCGTTGCAGCCGTCTGTTTTTCGCCAGCGCTTCGGCCATCTGCGCCGGCAACTCATCGGCGGGGGAATCGAGGGGCGCCAGGCCATCAAGCAGGAACAACTGGCTGACCCGCTCGGGGAAGGCCCCGGCGAACAGGCTGGCTACCCCGGCGCCCATGGAATGGCCGAGCAGGGCCACCCGTTCCAGCCTCAGCTCGTCGAGCAGGGCCTGCACATCGGCCAGGTTGTCCCAGATATAGTAGGGCTGGCCGGCGGGCCTGTGATCCGAGCACCCATGGCCGGCCAGATCCAGGGCGATCAGCCGCACTTCGGGCAACAGCCTGGCCAGCAGGGTGAAGCCGGCGGCGTTGTCGAGCCAGCCGTGCAGGGCCACCACCGGCATGCCCCGGGGATCGCCCCACTCCATCACCGCCAGCCGGCGGCCATGGTGCTCGAAACGCCACGAACGGTGCATGGGGACTCCTTGCTAGTGCGGAAATGGCAGGATGGTGAACGGCTACAGGGTTGGCCTTTCGGATGGCCATGCTAGCAGAGCGCCCGTTTGGCACCAAATATAAAAACGCCGGGCTGGTTCAACCCGGCGTTGAGAGTCAGTTTACAATCAGGCCACAGCGCAGCCCGGTCACCACTTTTCCGCGGCGCGGTTGTCGCTGTCCTTGGCTTCCACCCAGCGTTCCTCGCCGCCCGCCGTGGTTTCCTTCTTCCAGAAGGGGGCCCGGGTCTTGAGGTAGTCCATGATGAAATGGCAGGCTTCGAACGCCGCCTCCCGGTGGGCGCTTGCCACCCCCACGAACACGATCTGGTCGCCGAGTTCGAGCCGGCCCACCCGGTGGATCACCCGGCACTCCAGCAGCGGCCAGCGCCGGTGCGCTTCCTCCACAATCTGCGCAAGGGAATGCTCGGTCATGCCCGGGTAATGCTCCAGGGTCATGCCGCTGACCGCTTCCCCCTGGTTCATCTCCCGTACCTTGCCGACGAAGGTGACCACGGCGCCGGCCTGGTGCGAACGGCTGAGGGCGGCGTACTCCTCGCCCAGTTCGAAATCTTCGCGCTGTACCCGGATCATCTCAGCCTCCGGTGACCGGCGGGAAAAAGGCGACCTCGTCCCCGGCCTTGATGGGGCTGTCGAGCGGCACTATGGTGTGGTTCACCGCCGCCAGCAGCTTGTCGTCGGACAGCGCCAGGGCCCACTTGTCGCCGCGCCCGGCCAGGGCCCGGCGCAACGCCTCGACGTTGCCGTAGTCTTCGGCCAGTTCCAGTTCGTCCTGGCCCACCAGCTCGCGCACCTGCGCGAAAAATACCACCTTGATCATGACGCCTTGAAGTCTCCCGATTTGCCGCCCCGCTTTTCCAGCAGGCGAATGCCTTCGATGCGCATGTCCTTTTGCACCGCCTTACACATATCATAGATGGTCAGGGCCGCCACCGAGGCGGCGGTAAGCGCTTCCATCTCCACCCCGGTCTGTCCCGCCAGCTTGCAGTAGCTCTCGATGCGCACCCCGCCCTTTTCCTCGTCGGCCTCCAGCCGGACTTCCACCTTGGACAGCGCCAGCGGATGGCACAGGGGGATCAGATCGGCGGTTTTCTTGGCCGCCATGATGCCGGCGATGCGGGCGGTGGCGAACACATCCCCCTTGTGGTGCCGGCCTTCGATGATGAGCGACAGGGTATCGGGCGCCATCAGCACCCAGGCCTCGGCCCGGGCCTCGCGCACCGTCACCGCCTTGTCGCTCACGTCCACCATGTTGGCCTCGCCCGAGGCATTGATGTGGGTCAGTTCGCTCATGGGACTACACCAGGTGCTGCACGAAGTTGCAGGGCTTGTGGCGGGCATCGAGCTGCTCGGCCAGGATGCCGTTCCAGCCGGTGCGGCAGGCGCCGGTGGAGCCGGGCATGCAGAAGATGGCGGTGCGGTTGGCCAGCCCGCCCAGGGCGCGGCTCTGCACCGTGGAGGTGCCCAGTTCCTGGTAGGTGATATGGCGGAACAGCTCGCCGAAGCCGTCGATCACGGTGTCCAGCAGCGGGCCCACCGCCTCGGGGGTGGTGTCGCGGCCGGTAAAGCCGGTGCCGCCGGTGATCAAGACCACCTGGACCTCAGGGCTGGCTATCCAGCGGGAAACCAGGGCGCGGATGTCGTACTTGTCGTCCTTGAGGATGATCTTTTCCGCCAGTTGGTGGCCGGCGGCGGTGAGCGCCTCGGCCAGGAAGCGGCCCGAGGTGTCGGTCTCTTCGTTACGGGTATCGGAGACGGTCAGCACCGCTATCTTCAGGGGCACAAAGGCCTGGCTTGCATGACTCATGGCGTCCTCTCATTAATTTTTACATAAAGATAATAATTGAAACATTCTCGCACAGCGCGACGGAAGGTCAATCCGCAAAACAACAAAGCCTGGGGCAATAATGCCACAGGCTTTGGCGTCGTTCATAAGGGAAGGCTCAGAAACCCTCTACCCCACGCATGTTGGGCAACTGGTGGGCGATGCCCTTGTGGCAGTCGATACAGGTTTTCTCGCCGCTGGCCAGGGAGGTGGAGTGAGCCTGGGCGGCACGGCTGCCCTGCACACTGAAGTCCATGTAGTCGAAGTTGTGGCAGTTGCGGCATTCCCGCGAGTCGGTCTCCTTCATCCGCTGCCACTCCCGCTCCGCCATATAGCGGCGGTGGGCCTCGAACTTTTCCGGGGTATTGATGATGCCGGTGATCTTGCCCCAGACTTCCTTGGACGCGGCTATCTTGCGCACTATCTTGTGGGTCCACTCGTGGGGCACATGGCAGTCGGGACAGCTGGCCCTGACCCCGGAGCGGTTGGCGTAGTGAATGGTATCCCGGTACTCCAGATAGACGTTGTCGTGCATCTCATGGCAACCGATACAGAACTGTTCGGTATTGGTCACCTCCAGGGCGGTGTTGAAGCCGCCCCAGAAGATGACGCCACCGAAGAAGCCGAATACCAGCACCACGCCCACCGCCACCTTGCTGGGTGAACGGAAGGTTTGCCACAGCCGTTTGAGCAGGCTTTTCTTCTCCGCCATGAGGGCTCCTTACCGCAGGGATTCAACGGGAGTGAAGGTGTTGTCCACCAGCGGCTTGGCACCGGTCTGTGGCACGTGGCACTGCAGGCAGAAGTAGCGCCGCGGGCTGATGTCGCCCAGGGTCATGCCGTCCCGGGTTTCATAGTGGGTGGGGCTGACCCGGGGCGCGTTGCGCGCGGCCGCGTTTTTCCAGCCGTGACAGGCCAGGCAGCGGTTGACCTTGAGATCCACCTCGTAACCCCGCACCTGGTGCGGCACCAGGGGCGGCTGGTGCATGTACTGCCGGTCCTGAATGCCCTGATCCTTGACCGGATCCTTGATACGTTCGGCATCCTTGTCCACGTCCAGCGCCGTGTCGCCCCGCAGCGAACTCAGGCGCCCGCTGTGGGCCTCCACATCCTCCAGTTCGACCTGGGCCTGCACCATGCCCACCCAGGCCGCCAACAGTAGCGCTCCCATCACTTTTCCAGTCTTTCTCATCATTTTTTCTCCGCCTTATTTGCAAAACGGGTGGTGAAACTGAAGACGTCTTCCGCACACACGTCGATACAACGCCCACAATGGCTACAATCCGTCATCTTGATTTCGGGGCCATGGCCCCTTTTGGCGCCATGCACCGGCCCCTTCAGCACCTGGGGCTCGGGGCAGACCGCGTAACAATCCATGCAACTGGTGCAGTGTTCCCGGCCGGCTGCCGTCACCTGCAGGGGTCTCAGCTTGTTCACCAGCCCCCAGAAGGCGCCCTGGGGACACAGATGACCGCACCATCCCCTGTCGACCACGAAGCTGTCGAACAAAAACACCGCCACTATCAGCAACCAGCCCCAGCCCATGCCGAACAGCAGGCCCCGGTGCAGCAGGGATACCGGGTTGACCGACTCCCACACCACCACGCCGCCGATAAAGGGCACCACCAGTATGGTGGCCAGCAGCCAGTAGCGCAGCCGGCTGGAAAGACCCGAACCCTGGCGCAGCCCCAGCCGACGGCGCAACCAGCCGGCGGCATCGGTCACCGGGTTCAGCGGGCAGACCCAGGAGCAGAACACCCGCCCCCCGACCAGGACATAGCCGGCAAGGACGATCAGCGCCCCCAGCCAGGCCGTGAACACCGGCCAGTGCCCCGCGGCCAGCAGTTGCACCAGGACGAAGGGATCCGTCATCGGCACCGTGTCCATGAGCCGAGAGCTGGACAGGTTGCCTTCGATAAGCCAGATCCCGGCCCAGGGGCCGAGCAGGAACAGGCCCAGCACCGACAACTGGCACAGCCGACGCAGCAGCAGGAAACGGTGTGCCCGCCACCAGCCCTTGCGCTCCGTTGCCTCCGCGCCGGGGTATCGCTTCATCACTGTCCTCCTTCGGGACGGCGAGTCGGCAGGGTCAGCTGGTCCCCGATAAGGGACCCGCCGGCCTTCTCCTTCTCGACCCAGCCCCAGCGGTAGTGGGCGCCCAGCTCGCCCTTGGCGACTTCCCTGGGCAGCACCTTGATCGCCGCCTCTTCCAGCACGCAGGCATGTTCGCACTTGCCGCAGCCGGTGCAGGCATCCGAGTGCACGGTCGGGATGAACAGGGCGTGGTGCCCGGTCCTGCTGTTGTGGCTGGGTTCCAGGGTAATGGCCTGGTCGATCAGCGGGCAGACCCGGTAGCAGACGTCACAGCGCAGCCCCTGCCAGTTGAGGCAGGTCTCGTGATCGATCAGCACCGCCAGGCCCATGCGCGCCTCGTCGATGTCGGTCAGCGCCGGATCCAGCGCCCCGGTGGGGCAGGCCGCCACGCAGGGAATATCGTCGCACATCTCGCAGGGCACGGCCCTGGCCTCGAAGTAGGGCGTACCCGTGGTCACCGGGGTCAGCAGCCGGGCCAGCTTGAGGGTATCGTAGGGGCAGGCCTCCACCAATCCGAAGCCCCGGCACGAGGACGGCGCTTCCGCAGGGGGAGTGCTCTCGCCCGCGCTGGACAACTCGTGCGCATCGAGGCAGCCGTCCCTCAATGCCACCGCCCATGCTCACCACACATCCCGCGAAGCGACGTCAAACGATCCCAGGAAACGTCCACTACGCTGACTCCCCGGCTGGACTAGC
>NZ_NMUO01000080.1 GCF_002237365.1 Zobellella denitrificans | reverse complement strand
GGGTGTGGTGGGCGGGGAGATTGTGAAAGGCGCGGGGCCTCCCCCCCCGGGGGTGGGTGGGGGGGCGGGAGGCGGGGGCGTGGGAGTGCCGCCACAGGCGGTGAGCAGCAGCGCCAGGCCGAGCCACAGCGGTTTGTGCATTGCGTATTTCTCCGTGAAGGGTCACTATTTTCAACCCACAAGGTTGCCATAGCGCGGCAAGGGCCGCCAGCGGGCGGCGCAAATAAATGACGAGGGAGCACCATGGCCTACTGGCTGTTCAAGACCGAGCCCGACACCTTTTCCATCGACGATCTGGCCCGGGCCAATACCATCTGGGAAGGGGTGCGCAATTACCAGGCGCGCAACTTCCTGCGTGACCAGGTACAGGAAGGTGACGAAGTGTTCATCTACCATTCCAGCTGCAAGCAGGTGGGCATCGCCGGCATCGGCCGGGTGGTGCGGGCCGGCTTTCCCGATCCCTTCGCCTTCGATCCCGACAGCGCCTATTTCGACGCCAAATCCAATCCGGACAAGCCTACCTGGTATGCGGTGGAGCTGACCTTCGAGCGCCGCCTGCCGCTGCTGCCGCTGGCGGCGCTGAAGGCCAACCCGGCCCTGGCCGGGATGCCGCTGGTGCAAAAGGGCAGCCGGCTGTCGGTGATGCCGGTCACCCCGGCGCAGTGGCGGGCGATATTGGCGATGGCCTGAGTCAGAGCCCGAACACCCTGGCCAGGTAACGGGCCACGCCGTCTTCGTCGGCGCTCAGGGTACGCTCGTGGCGGGGCAGGGCATCCTGCAGCCGGGAGTGGGCGTTGGCCATGACCACGCCGCGGCCCACGCCGGACAGCATCTCGTAGTCGTTCATGCCGTCGCCGAAGGCGATCACCCGCTGTAGGGGTATGCCCTTGAGGCCCATCAGCGAAGCCACCGCCGAGCCCTTGTTGACCTCGCCGTGCATCACCTCCAGGCACTGGGGCAGGGAGAAGGTGATGTTGAGCCGGTCGCCGAAGTGGTCCAGCAGCAGTTCTTCCATTTTCAGCAACTGCTGGTGATCGCCGGCGTAGAACACCTTTTCCACCCCCTGCTTGGCGGTGGCGCGCAGATCGGTGAGCCGGTAGCGGAAGTCGCTGTCGGGGCTGAAGTCGAGCATGCCCGGCATTTCTTCCTCCACCAGCCAGTGTTCGCCCCGGTACACGTTGAGGTGCACCCCGGGCAGGCGGAAGCGGCCGACCAGATCCTCCACCATCTCGGCGGGAATGGTCTGGTTGTAGATAAGCTTGTCGTCCGGGTTGTGCACCATGGCGCCGTTGCTGGTGATCAGGCTGACGTTCAGCCCCAGCTTGTCGCGGATGGAGCGCACGTCCACGTAATGGCGGCCGGTGGCGACGATGAATTCGATATCCCGGGCCACCAGCTGGTGCAGCACTTCCCGGGTGTAGCCGGAAACCTGGTGATGGCTGTTGAGCAGGGTGCCGTCGAGATCCGACACTATCACGTTGTACATAGGACTGTCCTGTTGGCTGGGAACGGGTGCACCGTTCAGGAATGTTGTTCGAAGAACGACAGTGCAGCTTCCAGTGCTTGCCGGCGCAGCGGGTCCTGCTCGATAAAGAGTTCGTGGGCCGCCCCCTCGATCACCAGGGGGTTGTCGTCCCGGCAGGAGCCCTGGGCCTGGCAGAAGGCCCGCTGCGCCTCGTTGTCGACCACCACGTCGGCGCCGGCCTGCAGGACCAGCAGCGGCGTGGTGATGCGATTGGCCTTGGCAATGGCGTTGTCTCCCGCCATCAGTCCCTGCCGCAGCCATTGCAGGCTGGCGCCGCCCAGCTGCAGGGCCGGTTGTTGCCGGTACAGCTCGCGGAACAGCCGGTAACGGGTTTCGCTGTGGGTCAGATCGTTGTCGACGAAGGCCACCTCCATGTAGTCCCCCTGGCCCGGCGCATAGCAGACCGTTTTGCCCAGCCAGCGGCAGCCGGTGTCCAGCACCGCCACCAGGGCGTCGGCCAGCCAGCGCGGCATGGGGCCGAGGAAGATGCCCATCATGGGGGAGGAGAGCACCGCCGCCTCCAGCTTCACCCGGGTTTCCGCCAGCCAGAGGGCGGAGACGGTGCCGCCCATGGAGTGGGCCAGCAGGTAGAGGCGCTGCGGTTGCTCCGGCAGCACCTGTTGCTGCACGAACTGCTCCAGATCCTGCACATAGTCGTTGAAATCGCCCACGTAGCCCATCAGGGGATCGGTCAGCAGGCGCGGCGCCAGGCCCTGGCCCCGGTGATCGTAGAGATAGACGTTGTAGCCGTTGCCGAACAGATCCCGCGCCAGCTCCTGGTATTTGAGGTAGGCCTCGGTACGGCCGTTGACTAGGATCACCGCCTTGTCGTGCTCCGCCTTCGCCAGCTTGGCATAGGGCAGGCGCAGGCCGTCGCCGGCGCGAAAATGGCCCTCCACCGCGTGGTCCCGCCAGAAGGCCTGCAGGCCGGCCAGTCCCAGCCGGCGCAGCTCGGCTTCGGTGGTCAGGTGCGGCGTGGCGGCGGTGGCGACATTCATAACGAGGCAGATCCCGAGCAAGAGCAAACGAGCGAGCATGGCGGTCAAGGGTTGTTTCCGGGTGGATGGCATGCCGCCCAGTTTATCGTGAAAGCCGGGCAGAGAACATCTCTGGCGTGAGGCGTGAGGGGGCAGACCGCCCCCGGGCCCCGGGGTATTTATTTGCGCTGGCGGTAGACCTTGAGCACGTTGGGGGTGACCCGGATCTTGCGCATGATGTTGGCCAGGTGGATCCGGCTCTTGGTGGTGATCAGCAACTCCACCACATAGACCCGGCCGTCCTTCTCCTCGGTGCTGATGCTGTGGATATTGGCGCCGGTGGCGGCGATCACGTTGGCCAGCTCGGCCAGGGCGCCCTGATGGTTGACGATTTCGATGCCGATCTCGGTCTTGAACTCGAAGTCGAAATCCTGCTCCAGATCCCACTGCACCGGCAGGTACTTGTCCGGCTCCTTGGCGTAGCCGCGGATGTTCTTGCACGACTCCAGGTGCACCACCAGGCCCTTGCCCGGGCTGATGTGGGCCACGATGGGATCGCCGGGGATGGGACGACAGCAGTTGGCAAAGTTGAGCAGCATGTCGTCGGCACCGCGGATCGGCATCTTCTTCACCGCCTTGTTGCGTTCGGCGGGGATCTCGTCCAGCTGGCCCAGCAGCCGGCGGGCCACCACCACGCTCATGGCGTTGCCCAGGCCGATGTCGGCCAGCAGGTTGTTGAGGGAACCGTGC
Source organism: Zobellella denitrificans (assembly GCF_002237365.1). GTDB lineage: Bacteria > Pseudomonadota > Gammaproteobacteria > Enterobacterales > Aeromonadaceae > Oceanimonas > Oceanimonas denitrificans. The sequence continues at coordinate 15,730 of NZ_NMUO01000080.1, read as the reverse complement.
TTGGTGTCCTTCAGCACCTGCTCGACGCGTTCGGGGGGAATGTCTTCCAGGTTTTTGGCGCCCAGGGCGTGGTTGAGCAGCCGCTTGCCCAGCAGCACCGATTCCTCGGTGCGCAGGTTCTTGAGGAACTGGCGGATCTTGGTGCGGGCGCGGGAGGTGACCACGAAGTTGAGCCAGGCCGCGTTGGGGCGGGCGCTGGGGGCGGTGATGATCTCCACGCTCTGGCCCGAATGCAGCGGCTGGCTGAGCGGAAAAGGCTGGCGATCCACCCGGGCGCCGACGCAGGCGTGGCCGATGTCGGTGTGCACCGCGTAGGCGAAGTCGACCGGGGTGGCGCCGGAGGGCAGCTCCAGGATGCGGCCTTCCGGGGTGAACACGTAGATTTCCTCGGGGAAGAGGTCGGTCTTGACCCCTTCGATAAACTCGAAGGAGGAGCCGGCGCTCTGCTGCAGCTCGAGCAGGCTCTGCATCCAGCGCTGGGCCCGCACCTGGGCGGTGGTACCGGAGCTTTCGCCGTCCTGCTTGTAGGCCCAGTGGGCCGCCACCCCCTTGTCGGCCATCTGATCCATGTACTCGGTGCGGATCTGCACCTCCACCGGCACCCCGTGAGGCCCCACCAATGAGGTGTGCAGCGACTGGTAGCCGTTGGTCTTGGGAATGGCGATGTAGTCCTTGAACCGGCCCGGACGGGGCTTGTACAGGGTGTGCATCTGGCCCAGTACCCGATAGCAGGTGTCGATGTCCTTGACGATCACCCGGAAGGCGTAGATGTCCATCACCTCATGGAACTGCAGCTCCTTCTTCACCATCTTGTTGTAGATGGAGAACAGGTTTTTCTCCCGTCCCCGGACCAGGGCCTCGATACGGGCGTCGTCCAGCCGGCCCTTGATCTCCTCCAGGATGGACTGGATGATCTCGCGCCGGTTGCCCCTGGCCCGGCGCACCGACTCGCGCAGCACCCGGGTGCGCATGGGGTAGAGGGCTTCCAGGCCCAGCTCCTCCAGTTCGTTCTTGATGCTGTGGATGCCGAGGCGGTTGGCGATGGGGGCATAGATTTCGAGGGTTTCCCGGGCGATGCGGCGGCGCTTGTCCGGGCGCAGGGCGCCCAGGGTGCGCATGTTGTGGGTGCGGTCGGCCAGCTTGATCAGGATGACCCTGATGTCCTGGGTCATGGCCAGCACCATCTTGCGGAAGTTTTCGGTCTGGGCTTCCTTGCGATCCCGGAACTTGAGCTTGTCGAGCTTGGAGACCCCTTCCACCAGATCGGCGACCGGTTTGCCGAACTGGTGTTCGAGCAGCTCCTTGGTGACCGGGGTGTCTTCGATCACGTCGTGCAGCAGGGCGGCCATCAGGGTTTCGTGGTCCAGGTGCATCTCGCCCAGAATGCGGGCCACCGCCACCGGGTGGGTGATGTAGGGCTCGCCGCTGGAACGGGTCTGACCCTGGTGGGCGTCCCGGGCCAGGATATAGGCGGCCTTCAGCTGTTCGACCTGCTCGGCCGGCAGATAGCTGGAGGCCAACTCCTTGAGTGATTCAAACAGATACAATCTATCTATACCCCGACAGTCAACGCCGTTTACACAGTTCAGAGATGAGGCCCGCTCAGGCCGGGAAGGGGCCCGCGGCGCGGGCCTGGAGGGCAAGCCGGTGTTAGCTGCGGCCTTCGGCGATGGCGGCCACGGCGGCCAGTTCGGCGGCTTCCAGCTCCTGCTGTTCCTGGCGATCCTGCACGTCCATCACGGCGTGGTTGACCAGGCCTTCCTCGATCTCGCGCAGGGCGATCACGGTGGGCTTGTCGTTCTCTTCGTCGACCAGCGGCTCCTTGCCTTGGGTGGCCAGTTGGCGGGCGCGGCGGGCGGCAACCAGGACCAGATCGAAGCGGTTGCCAATCTGTTCTACAGCATCTTCAACAGTAACGCGGGCCATAATGGACTCCAATGATTAAAAAAGGTGCAAAATTCTAATGGATCTTAGCTTATTCCGCCAGTAGCCGGGAAAGCAAGTCCTGGTAACGGGCCGCCTGCTTGCCGGTGTTGGCGCGCTCGGCCTCGATGATGGCGCTGAGCTGGTTCAGGGCGTGCTCGAAGGTGTCGTTGACCAGCAGGTAGTCGTATTCGTCGTAATGGGACATTTCCGACACCGCCTTGGCCATGCGGCCCCTGATCACCTCGGCGCTGTCCTGTTGGCGGGCGTTGAGCCGGCGCTCCAGCTCTTCCCGGCTGGGCGGCAGGATAAAGATGGACTTGGCGCTGGGCGACTGCTCCCGGATCTGGCGGGCGCCCTGCCAGTCGATGTCCAGCAGGATGTCGATGCCCTGGGCCAGCTGGGCGTCTATCCACTCGCGGGAGGTGCCGTAGTAGTTGCCGAACACTTCGGCCCACTCGTAGAAGGCGCCCCGCGCGATCAGCTGTTCGAACTGCGCCTTGTCGACGAAGTGGTAGTGCACCCCGTCTACCTCGCCCGGGCGCATCGGCCGGGTGGTGTGGGAGACCGACACCTGCAGCCGGCCGTCGGCGCTGGGGCGCTCGAGCAGGGCCTTGATCAGGCTGGATTTGCCCGCGCCGCTGGGGGAGGAAATGATAAAGAGGGTACCGATGTGCGCCATAGTGTCTGCCCGTTCGAGGTTGTCTGCCAGCGCCGAGCATGGCGGCTGGAACCAGGGGCGGCAAAGCTTACCAGAAGCCGGCGGATAAAAAAATGGCCGTTGTAAACACAACGGCCAGTCAAAAGTAACTATAGCTTGCTGCGGAAGTGCCCTCCACGCAGATTTCATTATGATCAGGTGACCGCTTCGGCTCTATCAGTTTTTACCTGCCAGAAACATCGTAAATACCGAATTATTATGCGTATAAGCCGGGCTCAGCACTGGAACACCATCACCTTGTCCCGCAGCCGGCCGACCTGCTGGCTCAGGTGCTGGCTGGCGCTGGCGGCCTGCTGCACCATGGTGCTGGCCCGGGCGCCCTGCTCGGCCAGGTGTTGCAGCCCCTCGTGGATCTGGCCGATGGCGTCCTGTTGGGCCCGGGTGCCGGTGCTCATGCTGCTGTTGATGGCAAACACCTCCCCCAGGCGCCGGCTCATCTGCCGCAGCTGGTCGCGGGTGCTGGTCAGGCTGGCCAGGCCGTGCTGGCTGCTGCCGGCGCTGATCTCCATCTGCTCGGCCACCTGGGCGCTGGCGCCGCGCAGGTTGTCGATCATGTGCTGGATTTCGGTGGTGGAGCTCTGGGTGCGCTGGGCCAGCTGGCGCACCTCGTCGGCGACCACGGCGAAACCGCGACCGTGCTCGCCGGCCCGCGCCGCCTCGATGGCGGCGTTGAGTGCCAGCAGGTTGGTCTGATCCGAGATGCTGCGGATCACTTCCAGCACGTGCAGTATGTCGTCGCTGTGGCGGCGCAGGGACTCCATCCGCGCCTTGGCATCCAGCATGTCCTGCTCCAGCCGGCCGATGGCACCGTAGCTCTGCTCCAGCTGCCGCTCCGCCGCGTCCAGCACGGCGCTGCCTTCTTCCGAGTAACGGCCGGCCTCGCCGGCGTTGGTGGCGATGTCAGCCACCTGGGTGGTGATGCCGTGCATGACCCGGGTGATCTGCTCCAGTGCCGACTGCTGCTGATGGAAGGAATCACTCGCTTCCCGGGCCCCGCCGTGCAACTGCTCCACCACCACTTCGGTTTCGTCGCTGACATGGCGGACTTCGCTCAAGGTCTGGCGCAGCTTGTCCATCAGCAGGTTCAACTGCCGGCACAGGTGGCCGATTTCGGCCTGATCCCGGGTATCGAAGCGTACCCGCAGATCCAGGTTGTCGGCGGTGGCGCTGATCTGGCGGCGCAGCGAGGCCAGGGGCGCGATCAGGGCGCCGGCCATGGGATAGAGCAGCACCAGCCCGAGGCTCAGCAGCAGGCCGGCGATGCCCAGGGTGGTCAACTGGTTGTGGCGGATCTCTCCCTGGATGTCGGCGGTGGGCACCTCGGCCAGCAGAAAACGCTGCAGGGCGGGCATCCAGATGGCGCCGATGAATTTCTCTTCCCCCTGCCAGTCCAGGCGGAGGATGCGGCCCTGCTCGCTCTTGTCGGACAGCAGGCCGGCCAGCTCGGGCTGGCTGCCCAGGTCGAGCCTTCCCGCCTGGCTCATGTCCGGGTGGATGTCGACCAGGCCGGAAGGCTGCACCAGCATCACCTGGCCGCCGGCTCCGATGCGGAACTCCCGGATCAGGGCGCCGAGCTGGCTCATGTTCATGGCGCCGCCGGCCACGTTCAGCGGCTGCCCCGCCGGGTTGGTGCGGTGGCTGCGGAAGTTGACGAACATCAGCAATTGCTCGTCGCTGAAGGCGTTGGTGTCCAGGTTCAGCTCAAAGGACCGGCCGCCGTTCAGGTAGCTGAAGTACCAGGCGTCGTCGGGGTTGTCGGCGGACATCCGTCGCCAGTTGAGCTTGCCGTCTTCGTAGTGGTGGTAGCGTATCTCCCGGCCGTCGTTGGTGGCCATGAACACCGCCGTGGCCTGCAGCGACTCCTGCACCTGGGCCAGGGCCGCCTGCATCTGCGGCAGTTGTTCTGCCGGCGCGCCGGCGGCAATCCAGTCCAGGATAAAGGGATTCCTGGCCAGGGCTTCGGAGCCGGTGATGGCGGTATTCAGCCTGGCCTGGACCTGGGCCGCGATGGCCGAGAGCGCGGTGGGTAACTCGTCGTGCTGCAGCCGGGACAGCCGGTCCCGTCCGTTGAGGGTGGATTGCAGTACCACCACCAGCAGGACGAGGACGGCCAGCAGCAGGGCCGTGGCGATAAACAGGCGGGTGCGCATGCCGAGGCGATGCCATTGGTTCATGTTCTTCTCCCTAAGATACGCCGGCGTTCGTTGCCGGCGGTGCTCTATGTTGTTGGTTGTTAGTTATTTTGTGGTGCGTGCGGTGGTGATTCGGGTAAGGGCGCTGTGCTCCGGCGAGACTGGGATGGATTCAGCTTAATGTCGTTTTGAGTCCCTTTGCCAGCGTCGGTGAGCCCTTCACCGGTAAATAGCAGGAAATGTTGAAAATATTGTGTCATTTACCGATAAGTTTCGGGAAATATTGAAAATAGAGTGGTGAATGGGGGATATGAGGAGCAGTGATATTTTAAATGCACATTATCCCTGATCCCGATCAAGGGCGAACCCGGGGCTTTATGCGGCAATGACCATCTGTCGGGTATTTGATACCGGCGACGTTGTCGCCGGTGATGAAAAAAGGAGCCACAATGGCCGATAAACCCCCAATAGACTGGGATCCCAGGGCCGAAGCCGTCCTGCAGGATCAGATTGCCGCCTATGATGAACTGCGCCGGCGATGCCCTGTTGCCTACAGCGATTATCTGCAGTGGTCGGTGTTCGGCCACCGGGAGGTGCGCCGCATCCTCGAGGATCACCACGGTTTCAGCAATGCTGTATCCCGTCATCTGTCCGTGCCGAATGGCATGGACCCGCCGGAGCATGGCCGGTACCGGCGGCTGATCGAGCCTTATTTCGATGACAAGCGCATGGCGGCCTTCGAGCCGCTCTGCCGGGAACTGGCCCGTCGCCTGGCCACCGCCCTGCCCAAGGGCGAATGCGAGATGATGGCCAGCCTGGCCCAGCCGTTCTCGCTGCGGGTGCAATGCGCCTTTCTCGGCTGGCCGGCCTCGTTGCACGAGCCGCTGCGCCAATGGGCCGGGAAAAACCACCGCGCAACCCTGGCCGGCGACCGGGCCCAACTGGCGGCGGTGGCAACCGAGTTCGACGGTTATATCCGCACCCTGCTGGCGGAGCGCAGAGCGCTGGGTGCCGATGCCCCGGACGATCTGACTACCGCCCTGCTGCGGGAGCGGGTATCGGGGCGGCCGATGACCGACGAGGAACTGGTCAGCCTGCTGCGCAACTGGACGGTGGGCGAACTCGGCACCATCACCGCCAGCATCGGCATCCTGATCCACTATCTGGCCGAGCACGGCGAGGTGCAGCGCCAATTGCGCCAGGATGCCTCGCTGCTGCCCGCCGCCATCGACGAGATCCTGCGCATTCATGCGCCCCTGATCAGCAACCGCCGGGTGACCACCAGAGAAGTCGAGGTGGGTGGCCAAACGCTGGTGGCGGGCGAGCGGATTTCCATTCTTTGGGCGTCGGCCAACCGGGATGAGGCGGTGTTCGGCGATCCGGACGAGTTCCGCCTGGATCGGGATCCGGCGGACAACCTGCTCTATGGCGCCGGCATCCACGTCTGCCCGGGGGCGCCCCTGGCCAGGCTGGAATTGCGGCTGGTACTGGAGGCGATGCTGCAGGCGAGTGACTGGTGGTCTTTGCCTCCCGGACGAGAGCCGGTCAGGGCCCGCTACCCGGGCAGCGGTTTCAGCACCCTTTGGGTCGGACTGGAATAAGCCGCTCCGGGTGACCGGAGCGGGGATTACTGCCGCGGGGGCGCCTGGCGGACCACGCTCACCGTCCCGTTCTCCGCTACCGGGAAACGCATCGCTTGTCACTAGGGTTTGGAACAAAAAGCCCTTGTGACACAAGGGCCGGATCGAGCAATCAGTTGGTGAAGCATCACTCGATATTCTGGATCTGCTCCCGCATCTGCTCGATCAGCACCTTCAATTCCACCGCCGAGGCGGTGATGTCGGCGTTGATCGACTTGGAGCCCAGGGTGTTGGACTCGCGGTTGAACTCCTGCATCATAAAGTCCAGCCGACGGCCGCAGGCGCCGCCTTTCTTGAGGATCTTGCGGGTTTCGGCAATGTGGGCGCCGAGGCGGTCCAGTTCTTCGGCCACGTCCACCTTCTGTGCCAGCAGCACCATTTCCTGCTCCAGCCGCTGCGGGTCCAGCTCCAGTTTGGCCTCCTCGAAGCGTTCCTGCAGGCGCTGGCGCTGCCAGGCCAGCACGTCGGGCATATGGGTTTTCACCTTGACCACTTCCTGCTCGATGCCGTCAAGCCGCTGCTCGATCAGCGCTTTCAGCTTGTCGCCTTCGCTGGCGCGGGCGGCGAGGAAGTCGTCGATGACGGTATCCAGGCAGCCGATCAGGGCACTGCTGAGGGCGTCCATGTCCTGAGCCTGGGCTTCCATCACCCCGGGCCAGCGCAGTATGTCCACCGGGTTCATGCTGCCGTGGCCGGCCTTTTCCATCACCCAGGTGGCGCCTTCGATCAGTTGCTCGGCCAGGGCCTTGTTCATCTGCAACTGTCCCTGGTTGGCCAGGTTGGACTCGAAGCGCAGGCCGCATTCCACCTTGCCCCGTTGCAGCCGGGCCCGCAGTTTTTCCCGCACCAGGGGTTCCAGGCCGCGGAACTGTTCGGGCAGGCGGGTGTAGGTTTCCAGGTAGCGCTGGTTGACCGAGCGGATTTCCCACACGGCGGTGCCCCAGTCTTGCTTGAATTCCTGACGGGCATAGGCGGTCATGCTGTGGATCATGGGGTTCTCATCTGGTAATTGGGCGTCATAACCAGAGTGTGACACAGGGTGGGGCCGGCGCCAATGGCGGACGGCATGCAATGGCCGTCCGCTTTCTCTATAATGGCGCCACTTCGCCCGCCGGGCGAAACCCGCTTTTCACCCCATTTGGAGGATCCCATGTCAACACGAGCCTGCGGACGCGCGCCCGATCAAATCCGGCCGGTCACCATCACCACCAACTATACCCGTCACGCGGAAGGCTCTGTGCTGGTGGAGTTCGGCCACACCAAGGTGCTGTGCACCGCCACCGTGGAAACCGGGGTGCCCCGCTTCCTCAAGGGCAAGGGCCAGGGCTGGGTGACGGCGGAATACGGCATGCTGCCCCGCTCCACCCACAGCCGGATGCAAAGGGAGGCGGCCAAGGGCAAGCAGGGTGGTCGCACCATGGAAATCCAGCGGCTGATCGCCCGCTCCCTGCGGGCGGCGGTGGATCTCAAGGCCCTGGGCGAGTACACCATCACCGTGGACTGTGACGTGCTCCAGGCCGACGGCGGCACCCGTACCGCCTCCATCACCGGCGCCTGCGTGGCCCTGGCCAACGCCCTGCAATGGATGCAGGAAAAAGGTATGATCGCCGCCAATCCCCTCAAGACCCTGGTGGCGGCCATCTCTGTCGGCATCGTCGACGGCCTGGCGGTGACGGATCTGGAATACACCGAGGACTCGGCGGCGGAGACCGACATGAACGTGGTGATGACCGCCGAGGGTAAAATGATAGAGGTACAGGGCACGGCGGAAGGCGAGCCCTTCAGCCACGAAGAACTGCTGGCCATGCTGGCCCTGGCCCATAAAAGCATCGACGAGCTGGTGGAGTACCAGCGCCGGGCCATTGCCGGCCTGTAACAAGAGCGGAGATAAGGAAAAGATGAAAGCCTACCAGCGTGAGTTTATCGAGTTCGCCATGAGCAAGTCCGTGCTCAAGTTCGGCGAATTCACCCTCAAATCCGGGCGCAAGAGTCCCTACTTCTTCAACGCCGGCCTGTTCAACAGCGGCCGCGACCTGGCCCGGCTGGGCCGCTTTTACGCCGCCGCCCTGGTGGATGCGGGGGTGGCGTTCGACGTGCTGTTCGGCCCCGCCTACAAGGGCATTCCCATCGCCAGCGCCACCGCGGTGCAACTGGCCGAGGTGCACGACCTGGACGTGCCCTACTGCTTCAACCGCAAGGAAGCCAAGGATCACGGTGAAGGCGGCAACCTGGTGGGCAGCCCGCTTGCCGGGCGCATCATGCTGGTGGACGACGTGATCACCGCCGGCACCGCCATCCGCGAGTCCATGGACATCATCCAGGCCAACGGCGCCACCCTGGCCGGGGTGCTGATCGCCCTGGACCGCCAGGAGAAGGGCAAGGGCGAACTGTCCGCCATCCAGGAAGTGGAGCGGGACTACCAGGCCCGGGTCACCGCCATCATCACCCTGGCGGATCTGATCGACTACCTGGGCGAAAGGCCGGAGATGGCCGAGCACCTGGAACGGGTACGGGCCTACCGGGAGCAATACGGAATTTAATAAAAAAGCCGCTGAGAAGCGGCTTTTTTGTGGTTGATGACGGCGGAGTCAGGCAACTTCCTGCTTCATCCGCTGGGGCTCCTTCTGGTGCAGATGCACGTCCATCTGCGGGAAGGGGATGCCGATGCCGTTGGCGTCCAGCTCGTTCTTGATCTTTTCCAGCAGATCGAAGCGCACCGTCCAGTAATCCTCCGCCTGCACCCAGGGGCGGACGATAAAGTCGACGGAGGAGGCGCCCAGGTTGTTCACCGCGATGCGGCACTCGGGCTCTTTAAGGATGCGGCTGTCCGCGTTGACGATGCGGGTCAGCACTTCCTTGGTCTTCTTCAGGTCGGCGCTGTAGGAGACGCCGATCACCAGGTCGATGCGGCGGGTCTTCTCCCGGGAGTAGTTGATAATGTTGTCGTTGAGGATCTTGGCGTTGGGCACCACTATCATGCGGTTGTCCGGGGTCAGCAGTATGGTGGTGAAGATCTGCACCGAGTGCACGGTGCCGGCGGTGCCGGCCGCCTCCACGTAGTCGCCGGCCTTGAAGAAGCGGAAGCCGATCAGCAGCACCCCGGCGGCGAAGTTGGACAGGGAGCCCTGCAGCGCCAGACCCACGGCCAGGCCGGCGGCACCGACGATGGCCACGAAGGAAGCGGTCTGTACCCCGACCCGGCTCATGGCGGCGATGATCACGAAGGCGAGCAGGCCGTACTTGAGCAGGCTGGTGACGAAGTCGGAGATGGTGCTGTCGACCTTGCGCGCCTTGAGGACCCTGTTCAGGCCGCCGGTCAGCATGCCGACCGCCATGAAACCGATGATCAGGGTGAGCAGGGCGGCGGCGATATTCACCGAATACTCGATGATCAGCCCCTGGTTATTGACGATCCAGCTCTGGGCCTCGTTCAGCATGTCGGTATTGAGCAATTCTGTATCCATAAACGTGCCTCTCTCGTTATTGTTGCTTTGGTCGCGCCCTTGCCGGTGATGCCGGCAAGGGCGGGGGAGATGTGACGACGGGCGTCAGGCGGCCACGGCCAGCTGCCGGTGCAGCAATTGCCAGTGACTGTCGAAGTTGTGGGTGGGTTTGATGCGAAACTGGCTGCGAACGTACTGGTTGATGCGGCCTTCCGCATAGGCCAGCAGCAGGTTGGCCAGCACCGTCTCGTTTTCGGCGAAGCCCTCGCCTTCGTAGAGGCGGCGCTCGCGCATCACCTGCTTGAGCTGGGTTTCCAGCCGATCGAACAACTGGTTGATGCGCGCCAGCAGCCGCTCGTGCTCGCCCTGCAGGGCGTCGCCGTTGAGCAGGCGGGTAATGCCGGGGTTGCGTTCGCAAAAGCCCAGCACCAGTTGCAGTATGTAGCGCAGGCGCAGGGCGCTGTCCTTTTCATCCTGAAGAATAAGATTGATCCGGGAAAACAGGGTTTCCTCAATGAAGTCGATCAATCCCTCAAACATCCGGGCCTTGCTCGGAAAGTGGCGGTAAAGCGCCGCTTCCGACACGCCCACCGCCGCCGCCAGCTTGGCGGTGGTGATCCGCTGCCCCGGGCTGGTTTCCAGCATGTGGGCCAGGGCCTGCAGGATTTGTTCACGACGGTTTTTCTTGTTCTGGGTATTGGCCATAGGCGCACTCAACTTGGTTAGTGGCGACCGGAAGAGCCGAAACCGCCTTCTCCCCGCTCGCTTTGGTCAAATTCGTCAACTACCGTAAATTGGGCCTGCACCACGGGCAGGATCACCAGCTGGGCGATGCGTTCTCCCGGCTGTATGGTGAAATGATCCTTTCCGCGGTTCCAGCAGGATACCATTAACTGACCCTGGTAGTCAGAGTCAATCAGGCCAACCAGGTTGCCCAGCACGATGCCGTGCTTATGGCCCAGGCCGGAGCGGGGCAGTATGGTGGCGCACAGGCCGGGATCCTGGATATGGATGGCGATGCCGGTGGGGATCAGGGTGGTGTCGCCCGGGGCCAGCTCCAGGGGGGCGTCCAGGCAGGCGCGCAGATCCAGGCCGGCGGAGCCCGGGGTGGCGTAGGCCGGCAGCGGGAAGTCGGTGCCCACGCGGGGGTCGAGGATCTTCAGTTCAATGGCGTTCATGGTATCGGTCTGCAATCAGGATCAAAAGGTGCCTGGCGAGCTGGGTCTTGCCGGCCAGGGGTAAATCGGCCCGGCCTTGCGGCCAGAACACGGTGAGGGCATTGTCGTCGCTGTTGAAGCCTTGCCCGGCCTTGGCCACGTCGTTGGCCGCGATCATGTCCAGCCCCTTGCGGCTGAGCTTGTCCCGGGCGTATTTTTCCACATCCCGGGTTTCGGCCGCAAATCCCACGGTAAAGGGCTTGTCCGGCAGGGCCGCCACCTCGGCCACGATATCGGGATTTTTGGTCAGTTCGATGACCAGGGTGTCGCTGGCGGTTTTCTTGATTTTCTGCTCGGCCACCGTTTTGGGGGCGTAGTCGGCCACGGCGGCGCAGGCGATGAAAATCTGCTGGTCGGCGATGTGCGCCATCACCGCCTGGTGCATCTGGCGGGCGCTCTCCACCTCGATGCGGGTCACCCCGGCCGGGGTGGGCAGGCCGACGGGGCCGCTCACCAGGAGCACCTCGGCGCCCAGCTCCTGCGCTGCCGCCGCCAGGGCGAAGCCCATCTTGCCGGAGCTGTGATTGGAGATGAACCGCACCGGGTCCAGCGCCTCACGGGTGGGACCGGCGGTGAGGATCAGTTTAATGCCCGCCAGGGGTCGGGCTTGGGGAGTGAAATGACGCTCTACCTCGGCCACCAGCTCCATCGGCTCCAGCATCCGGCCCGGCCCCACGTCGCCGCAGGCCTGTTCGCCCCGGGCCGGGCCCCAGATGGCCAGTCCGCGGTCGGCCAGGGTCGCCAGGTTGGCCTGGGTGGCGGCGTGGCGGTACATCTGCTGGTTCATGGCCGGGGCCACCGCCACTACGGCCGGGGTGGCCAGGCAGAGGGTGGTGAGCAGATCATCGGCCAGGCCGGCGGCCAGCCGGGCTAGGGTGTTGGCGCTGGCCGGGGCGATCAGCAGCAGCTCGGCCCAGCGAGCCAGTTCGATATGGCCCATGCCGGCTTCGGCGGCCGGGTCCAGCAGGGAGTCGGACACCGGCTCGCCCGACACCGCCTGCAGGGTGAGCGGGGTGATAAAGGCCTTGGCGGACTCGGTCATCACCACCCGGACCTCGGCACCCCGCTCCTTGAGGCGGCGCACCAGCTCGGCGCTCTTGTAGGCCGCGATCCCGCCGGTGATGCCGATAACTATGCGTTTTCCCGTTAATGACATGGCTGCGTTCCCTAACTGGACAGGCCGGCAAGATTACCACAAACGGGTGAATTGTGCGGCCCGGGCGGAGTCTGGGCTAGGCTTTAACGGTTGGGCAGGGGGGAGCGGCGATGAGCATCAAGGACTGGCCGGAGGGGGAACGCCCCCGCGAAAAACTGCTGAGCCGGGGGCCGGCCAGCCTGTCGGATGCGGAACTGCTGGCGATTTTTCTGCGCACCGGCAGCCGGGGCATGGACGCGGTGACCCTGGCGCGTACCCTGCTGAGCCAGTTCGGCTCCCTGCGCCAGTTGCTGCAAGCCGAGCCGCGGCAGTTTTGCGAGGGGCCCGGCCTGGGGCTGGCCAAGTACGTGCAGTTGCAGGCCAGCCTGGAGCTGATGCGCCGCTTTCTCGATGAAAAGCTGGTGCGCGAGCATGCCCTCACCAGCCCCGAACTGACCCGCCAGTATTTGCAGGCGCAGTTGCGGGACCGGGGCCGGGAGGTGTTCGCCCTGCTGCTGCTCGACAACCAGCACCGGGTGATCCGCTTCCACGAGCTGTTTTTCGGCACCCTGGACGCGGCGGCGGTGTACCCGCGGGAAATCGTGGCCCTGGCCCTGAAACTGGGTGCCGCCGCGGTCATTTTGGTGCATAATCATCCGTCCGGAGTGGCCGAGCCCAGCCGGGCGGATCGCATGATCACCGAACGCATTCAGGCCGCCCTGGGGCTGCTGGATATCCGGGTGTTGGATCATCTGGTGGTTGGTGACGGTGAAACCGTATCTTTTGCCGAGCGTGGCTGGCTTTAGTGCCGGACGCTCGGCTTTTAGTTGATCTCGGGCGCGGTATGCTGTATAAATTGCCGCCTTATTTTGCCCCGACAGACGGCCAACGGGGTGATTGATTGCTCGAGCAAAAGTAAGTTTTGGAGAAGACTGACATGTCTAAAGTATGCCAAGTAACTGGTAAGCGGCCAGCCGTTGGTAACAACCGCTCTCACGCCAACAACGCCACCAAGCGTCGCTTCCTGCCCAACCTGCAGACCCACCGTTTCTGGGTTGAAAGCGAGAAGCGTTTTGTAAAACTGCGCATCACCACCAAGGGTATGCGTATCATCGACAAAAAAGGTATCGACAGTGTCCTGGCTGACCTGCGTGCCCGTGGCGAAAAGGTCTAAGGAGATAACCCATGGCTAAAGGTATTCGCGAGAAGATCCGCCTGAACTCCAGCGCTGGTACTGGTCACTTCTACACCACTACCAAGAACAAGCGCAACATGCCCGAGAAAATGGAGATCAAAAAGTTTGATCCCGTGATCCGCCAGCATGTGATCTACAAAGAAGGCAAGATCAAGTAAGATCCTGCCTTCGAAAAAAAAACCCGGCTCCGGCCGGGTTTTTTTATGGCCGCCACCTTGGCTATACTGCCGCCTCACTGTAGCAGGAGGGCGAGATGCCGGAGTTACCAGAAGTCGAAGTCAGCCGTTTGGGCATTACTCCTCATCTGCTGGGGGAGTCGGTGATGCGGGTGGTGGTGCGCAACCCCAGCCTGCGCTGGCCGGTGCCGGCGGAAATCCAGGAGCTGGCGGGGCTCACCATCGTCGGCATCCGCCGCCGGGCCAAGTACCTGCTGCTGGAAACCGACTGGGGCACCGCCATTCTGCACCTGGGCATGTCCGGCAATCTCAAGGTGTTGCCCCAGGGCACGCCGGCGGGCAAGCACGATCATGTGGATATCGAGCTGGCCAACGGCAAGCTGCTGCGGCTCAACGATCCGCGCCGCTTCGGCTGCCTGCTGTGGACCCGGGCGCCGGCGGAGCAGCACCCGCTGCTGGCCAGACTGGGGCCCGAGCCGCTCACCGAGGCCTTTGACGGCGACTACCTCTACCAGCGCAGCCGGGGCCGCAAGACGGCCATCAAGCAGTTCATCATGGACAACCACATCGTGGTGGGGGTGGGTAACATCTACGCCAACGAGTCACTGTTCGGCGCCGGCATCAGCCCCAAACGGGAGGCGGGCAATATCGGTCGGGAGCGCTACCTGAAATTGGCCGGGGAGATCAAGGCGGTGCTGGCGCGGGCCATCGGCCAGGGCGGCACCACCCTGAAGGACTTTACCGGCAGCGACGGCAAGCCCGGCTACTTCGTACAGGAGTTGCAGGTGTACGGCCGGGCCGGACAGCCCTGCACCCGCTGCGGCACCCTGCTGCGCGAGGTGCGCATGAACGGCCGCAGCACAGTGTTCTGCCCGCTCTGCCAGCGGTGAGGATCAGCCCAGTTTGGTGGCCACCGCCTCGGCCACGGCGGCGGGCACGAACTGGCTGATATCGCCGCCGTGGATCGCCACCTCCTTCACCAGGGTGGAGGAGATAAAGGAATTCTCCTCCGCCGGGGTAAGGAAGACGCTTTCAAGCTCCGGCATCAGCCGCCGGTTCATGTTGGCGAGCTGGAACTCGTACTCGAAATCGGACACGGCGCGCAGGCCGCGGATCAGCACATTGGCCCGGTGTGCCCGGGCGAAGTCCACCAGCAGGCCGGAAAAGCCCACCACGGTGACATTGCCCAGTTGGCCGGTGACTTCCTTTACCAGTTCGACCCGCTCGTCCAGCGAGAACATGGGCCGCTTGCTGGGGCTGAAGGCCACCCCCACGACCACTTCGTTGAACAGTCGGGAAGCGCGCTCTATCAGATCCAGGTGACCGTTGGTGATGGGATCGAAGGTGCCGGGGTAGATGACCCTGATGCTCATGGGATGTCCTTATTGGCAAACGCAGCTGAAGAGTTTGGGGTAGAATACCGCAGCACAGGAACAAGGTGGAGCGCGATATGAAACGGGTACTGGTGGTTCGCAACGACAAGATAGGCGACTTTATGCTGGCCTGGCCGGCCTTCGCCATGCTCAAGGCCTCGCTCGGCTGCGAGGTGGTTGCCCTGGTTCCCGCCTATACCCGCGAACTGGCCGAGCTTTGCCCGAGCATCGACCGGGTGCTGCTGGATCCGGGCAAGGAGGGGACACCGACCGCGCAACGCGCCCTGCTGGATCAGCTGAAAAGTGGCCGGTTCGATGCGGTTATCTGCCTGTTCTCCAACTTTCGCAACGCCAGGCTGGTGTGGCAGGCCGGTATCCCCCAGCGCTGGGCACCGGCCACCAAGCTGGCCCAGGTGCTCTACAACCACAGGGTGACCCAGCGCCGTTCCCGCTCCGCCAAGCCCGAGTACGAGTACAACCTGGATCTGGTGCGGGCCTTCCTGCACCACCATGGGGTGACGCCGGTCGAACCCGCGCCGCCCTACCTGCGCTTCGAGGCCGCCGAGCTGGCTCCTTTCCGGGCGGAGCTGGCGGCGGCGTTGGGGATAGCGGCGGAGCGGCCCTGGCTGCTGGTGCACGCGGGCAGTGGCGGCTCGGCCAATAACCTCTCGGCCGGCCAGTATGCACAACTGATGCAGGCACTATGCAGCCAGTTCCCCGCCGCCAGCTCCGCCCGGAAAGGAGCCAGCTCGGCGGCCTCGAAGCGCAGGTAGGG
>NZ_NMUO01000081.1 GCF_002237365.1 Zobellella denitrificans | reverse complement strand
TTCATCCCCAATCGTTTCGCCAGTTTATGCAAGTTGCTGGGGTCTATTTCCAGCAGCCGGGCGGCGGCGGCCCAGTTGCGGTTGCTGGCGTTTAGCGCCTGTTCTATGGCCTGGCGCTGGGCCTGGTTGGTCACTTCCTGCAGGCTGGCCGGGGGCTGGCTTGGCGCCTGGCCGGCCGGGGCTGCCGTTGTGGTGGTGGCGTTGTTCTCCGGCCGGTGCAGGTCGCCGGAAAGGTCCAGCAGCTCCGGCTCCAGGGTGATGATGTCTTCCCGCGCGGCACCCCGGCCCAGGGCCTTGATGGCGGCGCGGCTGATCACATGCTCCAGCTCGCGCACGTTGCCGGGCCAGCCGTACTGGCACAGGGCCTGCTCGGCGGCCGGGGAAAGGCGCAAACTGCGCACCCCCAGCCGGCCCCGGTTCAGCTCCAGGAAGTGCCCGGCCAGCACCAGCACGTCGCTACCCCGTTCGCGCAGCGGCGGTATCGGCACCGGATACACCGACAGCCGGTGATACAGGTCGGCACGAAAGTGGCCGTCGCGCACGCTGTCGTGCAGTTGGCGGTTGGTGGCGGCAATCACCCGCACGTTCACCTTGCGCGGCTCGTCTTCCCCCAGCCGCTGGATCTCGCCGTTCTGCAGGGTGCGCAGCAGCTTGGCCTGGATGCCGAGCGGCAGCTCGCCCACCTCGTCCAGGAACAGGGTGCCGCCGTCGGCGGCCTCGAACCGGCCGGGCCGGGCGTTGCCGGCGCCGGAAAAGGCGCCCTTTACGTGGCCGAACAGCTCGCTCTCGGCCAGGGACTCGGGCAGGGCGGCGCAGTTCACCTGCACCAGCGGCCGGTCGCGGCGGCGGGATTTCTGGTGCAGCCGGCGGGCGAACAGATCCTTGCCCACCCCGGTTTCGCCGGTCAGCAGCACCGGCAGCTCCGAGTCCGCCACCAGATCCAGCTCCTGCAACAGCCGCTTGAGCTGGGCACTCTGGCCCAGTATCTCCCCTTCCATCCGCTCGCTCTGCAACGCCGGGGCGTCCTGCCGCGCCAGCCGCAGGCCGCGGATGTCCTGCTCCAGCCGGGTCCCCCGCACCGCCGCCTCCACCGTCAGCGCCAGCCGCTGCAACTGCTCGCGGGCGTCCTGATCGAAGGTGCCCGCCTCCAGGGCGTCCAGGGTCAGGGCGCCCCATAAATCCCCTTCCAGATACAGGCTGATGCCCATGCAGTCGTGCACCGGCAGCGCCTCGCCCACATGGTGCTCCAGCAGGCCGTCGTACGGGTCCGGCAGGGTCGAGTCGGGCGGAAAGGCCACGGTGCTGCGGCTGGCCAGGATGGCCGCCAGCCGCGGATGCTGGGCCACCACAAAGCGCCGGCCCAGGGCCTCGCGCACCAGGCCCTCCACCGCCACCGGGCTCAGCACCTCTTCCTGCAGCTTGAGCAGGCAGACGGCGCCGCAGCGAAAGTGTTCGCGCAGGGTGCGCACCAGGCTTTGCAACCGTACCGCGCTGGGCAGTTCGGTGGTGAGGTCGGCGAGCAGGATCTCGTAGAGCATGGGTATTTTTTACCTTAACAGGGTTTTATTTACCCTAATGGAATAGGGTATTTTTTACCATAAAAATATTAATTACTTAAAAATCAATAAATTAAAAACTGGCACAGGCATTGCTAAATAGGTAACCATAATACCCCAATCAAGGAGCAATACCATGAGCCTGCTTGACCATTCCCTCGGCTCGCTGGCCAGGGACATTCCCGGCGCCACCCGCGTCTTTCACCAGTACCGGCTGGACTTCTGTTGCGGTGGCCAGACTCTGCTGCGCGACGCCCTGGCCGAGCGCGGCCTGAACGCCGCCGAGCTGCTGGCCCGGCTGGAGGCGCTGCCGGCGCACCAGGCCGGCGAGTGCAACTGGGCCGAGGCCGACACCGATGCGCTGATCGATCATATTCTGGCCCGCTACCACAATGTGCACCGGGAGCAGCTGGTGGAGCTGCTGCGCCTGGCCCGCCGGGTGGAAGCGGTGCACGGCGACAGCCCCGACTGCCCCAACGGCCTGGCCGATCACCTGGACGCCATGCGCCAGGAGCTGGAAAGCCACATGCAGAAGGAAGAGCAGATCCTGTTCCCCATGCTGCGCCGGGGCCTGTTCGATCCGGCTCGCGGCCCCATCACCGTGATGCGCATGGAGCACGACGACCACGGCCAGGCCCTGGCCCGGCTGCTGGAACTGACCGATAACCTCACCCTGCCGGCGGAGGCCTGCGCCACCTGGGAGGCGCTCTACACCGGCCTGGAAGAGCTGCACACCGATTTGATGCAACACATCCATCTGGAAAACAACATCCTGTTTCAACCATCCCCGCGCCAGGAGGTGCACCATGGCTAACTATCGTCGCCTGTGGACGATACTGCTCGTCGTTCTCGGCATTACCTTCGCCATTCTCGGCTATTTTGGCCGCGAAGTTTACCGGGTGGCGCCGCCCATCCCCGCCCAGGTGGTCACCGAGAGCGGTACCCTGCTCACCACCAAGGACGGCATCCTCGACGGCCAGACCGCCTGGCAATCGGTCGGCGGCATGCAGTTGGGCTCGGTCTGGGGGCATGGCGCCTACCAGGCGCCGGACTGGACCGCCGACTGGCTGCACCGGGAGCTGGAAGCCTGGCTGGAGCTGGCCGCGCAAGACGAGTTCGGCACCGCCTTCCATAACCTGGAAGACGAACAGCAGGCCGTGCTCGAGCACCGGCTGAAGCGGGAATACCGCTTCAACAGCTACGATGCCAACGCCGACGTGCTGGTGATCTCCAACCGCCGGGCCCAGGCCATGGCCGACACCGCCGCCTACTACGACCAGCTGTTCGGCAACGATCCGGCCCTGCGCGGCACCCGCCAGAGCTACGCCATGAAGGAGAACACCCTGCCCAGCGCCGAGCGCCGGGCGGACATGAGCAACTTCTTCTTCTGGACCGCCTGGGCCGCCGCCACCGAACGCCCCGGCTCAGACGCCACCTACACCAACAACTGGCCCCACGAGCCGCTGATCGACAACAGGCCCACCGCCGAGAACATCGTCTGGTCCATCGTCAGCGTGGTGCTGCTGATCGCCGGCGTGGGCGGGCTGATCTGGGGCTGGTCCTTCCTGCGCAAGGAAGAAGAGCACGAACCCGCCGCCCCGGCCCGGGATCCGCTCACCAGCTTCAAACTCACTCCCTCGCAGAAGGCGCTGGGCAAGTACGTGTTCCTGGTGGTGGCCCTGTTCACCTTCCAGGTGATGATGGGCGGCCTCACCGCGCACTACACGGTGGAAGGCCAGCATTTCTACGGTTTTGAGCTGTCCAAGTGGCTGCCCTACTCGCTGGTGCGTACCTGGCACCTGCAAAGCGCCCTGTTCTGGATTGCCACCGGCTTCCTCGGCGCCGGCCTGTTCCTGGCACCGATGATCAACGGCGGCAAGGATCCCAAGTTCCAGAAACTGGGCGTGGACGTGCTGTTCTGGGCCCTGGTCGCCGTGGTGGCGGGCAGCTTTATCGGCAACTACCTGGCCATCGCCCAGATCATGCCCGCCAACCTCAACTTCTGGCTGGGTCACCAGGGCTATGAATACGTGGATCTGGGCCGCCTGTGGCAGATAGGCAAGTTCGTGGGCATAGTGCTGTGGCTGGTGCTGATGCTGCGCGGCGTGGTCCCCGCCCTGCGCCAGCCCGGCGACAAGCACCTGCTGGCCCTGCTCACCGCCTCTTGCGCCGCCATCGGCCTGTTCTACGGCGCCGGCTTCTTCTACGGCGAGCGCACCCACATCTCTGTCATGGAATACTGGCGCTGGTGGATAGTGCACCTGTGGGTGGAAGGCTTCTTCGAGGTGTTCGCCACCACCGCCCTGGCCTTTATCTTCTGCAGCATGGGCCTGGTGTCCAAGAAGGTGGCCACCACCGCCAGCCTGGCCTCGGCCTCGCTGTTCATGCTGGGCGGTATCCCCGGTACCTTCCACCACCTGTACTTCTCCGGCACCACCACCCCGGTGATGGCGGTGGGCGCCACCTTCAGCGCCCTGGAAGTGGTACCCCTGGTGGTGCTGGGCTACGAGGCCTGGGAAAACTGGCGCCTGAAGCACCGCGCCCCCTGGATGGAAAACGTGAAGTGGCCGCTGATGTTCTTCGTGGCCGTGGCCTTCTGGAACATGCTGGGCGCCGGCGTACTGGGCTTTATGATCAACCCGCCCGTCGCGCTCTACTACATCCAGGGCCTGAACACCACGCCCACCCACGCCCACGCGGCGCTGTTCGGGGTGTACGGCTTCCTGGCCCTGGGCTTCGCCCTGCTGGTGCTGCGCTATATCCGCCCCAACATGGTGTTCAACGAGTCGCTGATGAAAACCGCCTTCTGGTGGCTGAACGGTGGCCTGGTGCTGATGCTGTTCACCAGCGTGCTGCCGGTGGGGATCATCCAGTTCGTGGCCAGCGCCAGCGAAGGCCTGTGGTACGCCCGCAGCGAGAGCTTTATGCAGCAGGGCCTGCTGCAAACCCTGCGCTGGGTGCGCACCTTCGGTGACATCGTGTTTATCATCGGTGCCCTGGCGGTCAGCTGGCAGGTGGTCATCGGCCTCTGGCCGCGCAAGGCCGAAGCCGAAGGCGTGACCGAGCTGGCCAAGTAAACGGAGGCGGCCGACCGACGTCGCCCCTGCAACAGGCATAAGCCTCAAAACCAAGCCCCGGCGCTGATGGCGCCGGGGCTTTTTGTTGTGGCCGGTGGCGGATTGGTCCATTGATATGGATCTACGGCGGGGCTTGTAGGGTCGAATTTATTCGACCGAACACGGCGCCGTTGGTGGGTTGGTCCACTGAAGTGGACCCTACATCGGACCAAACCACGGCGCCGGTGGTGGGTTGGTCCACTGAAGTGGACCCTACATCGGACCAAACCACGGCGCCGTTGGTGGGTTGGTCCACTGAAGTGGACCCTACATCGGACCAAACCACGGCGCCGGAGGTGGGTTGGTCCACTGAAGTGGACCCTACATCAGACCAAACCACGGCGCCGGTGGGGGGATGATCCGTTGATGTGGATCTACGGCGGGGCTTGTAGGGTCGAATTTATTCGACCAAACACGGCGCCGTTGGTGGGTTGGTCCACTGAAGTGGACCCTACATCAGACCAAACCACGGCGCCGGTGGTGGGTTGGTCCGTTGAAACGGCCCCTAGCGCCAGCCGTTGATCTCGTCCCGGCCGGCCAGGTGCTCCAGGGCCGGGCGGGCGAACAGGTAGCCCTGCAGGTAGCGCACCCCGGC
Source organism: Zobellella denitrificans (assembly GCF_002237365.1). Lineage (GTDB taxonomy): Bacteria > Pseudomonadota > Gammaproteobacteria > Enterobacterales > Aeromonadaceae > Oceanimonas > Oceanimonas denitrificans. The sequence continues at coordinate 13,633 of NZ_NMUO01000081.1, read as the reverse complement.
GTTAACCAGGAAATCCCGCTCCTCTTCCACTTCGATGCCTTCGGCCAGGATGAGGGTGCCCAGTTCGTGGCAGATCCGCTGCACCTCGGCCAGCCGTTGCTGCCTGGCCGGGTCCCGGTGGATGTCGCGGATCAGGCTCATATCGAGCTTGAGGATGGCGGGCTTGAGGCTGTGCAGCCAGTCCAGCCCGGCAAAGCCGGCGCCGAAGTCGTCGATGGCGGTCAAAAAGCCGTGCCGGGCGTAGGATTCGAAAATGCGCCTGAGCTTGTCCTGGCTCAGGATCTGCTCGCCTTCGGTCACCTCGAAGATGATTTTGCGCAGATCAAAGCCGAACAGGGTGGACGCCTCTATGGTGGCGCGGATGCAGGTTTCCGGGTTGTACACCGCGTTGGGCAGGAAGTTGATGCTGAGCAGCTTGTCGCAGCCCAGCCGGCTGGCGGTTTCTATCGCCTTGACCCGGCAGGACTGGTCGAAATAGTACTTGTTGTCGTCGGTGATGCGCTCGAACACCCAGCCGGCGCCCTGACCGTCGGGGCCCCGCACCAGGGCCTCGTAGGCGAACACCTCCTGCCGCTGCCAGTCGATGATGGGCTGAAACGCCATCCTGATGCCAAACCCCAGCGACTGGCCGCTCAGGCAATCCATGCAGCTCTGCTGCTTTACTCGTGCGGGAAAATCCATCTTGTTGCCTTAATGCCGGTACGCGCCGTTCACTTGTAACAGATAACCCGGCCCGGCAACAAGCCGGGCGAGCGGCTCATCGGTCCCAGTAGGCCTCTTCCAGCGAGTCTTCCCGCTCCGGCAGGCCACGGGAAAGCCGGGGCGAATGCTGCACCAGCACCTCAAAGCTCACCCGGTTGGCGTACTTGCTCACCTGGGACAGGGAGGAATAGGTCAGGTGGCGGGCCCGGTGCTTGGCGCTGCCGGGCACGTTGTGGCGATGGTAGTCGTTGGCGGCCAGGTCGTGCAGCAGCGCGGCCAGGGCGGCGTCGCCGGCGCCGTTGGTGTTTTTGATGCGCTCGGGGCCGCCCATGTAGGGCGAGATATGGGTGTAGATCTTCCGCGGCGCGGCGCAGTCGGCCTTGCGCATGGGGCGGGAGTACTCGTAGCGGTTGAACTCGGCAATGGCCCCGGGCAGCAGCGGCCGGCTGGTTTCCCGCTTGTGTTCGTCATCCACATGGCCGGCCAGGTAGAGCCCGGCCGGGCCGGCGGTGCACAGCACCATGTCGGCCCACTCCAGCACCCGCTCGCAGGCCAGCAGCGGGTCGGCGATGCCGGTCAGGGCCAGGGCCTCTTCCTCGTTCATCGCCACCAGGGTGACATGGTCGCGGATAAACTGCTGCCACCAGTCTTTGCGGTCTTCCACGATAAAGCGGGTGCCCATGGTCAGCACCACCGGCACCCCCGCCTGGCGTGCCCACTCGGCCGCCTGCAGGGCGCTTTGTTGCATGGGCTCGTGCTCTTCACAGCGCATCAGGTAGGCGGTCAGCACCAGCGCCGAGGCGCTCTGGATCTGCGCCTGGTCGAGGTGGGCGGGGGCAAGGTGGTCCATCATGCCCTTGTTGATGGCGAAGCTGCGCTCGCCGTCCGGGCTTATCAGGGTGATGCACTGGCCGATGGAGCCGGCCACCGGCTGCAGGTAGTTCAGATCCACCCGCGAGGAGGTGGTGCACAGGTAGCGGTAGGCCGAGCTGCCCACCCGGATGTTCTCGCTCATCACCCCGAACAGCACGGATCGGTCGTCGGCCAGCACCGAATAGTTGTGCAGGGTGTTGCCGATGGTGCCGCCGGCGAACTCCGACACAATCAGCTCCCGCTCCAGCAGTTCCCGGTAGAGGGCCTCGGCCTTGTCTTCCGGCAGCAGCATGGAGTGCCCTTTGGAAAGGCCGTGGCGGGCGAGGAAGTCGTCGTCCACCTGGGCCTCGATGTCCACCAGCACCTGGTCGATGCCGCAGATGTGGCCGGACACCGGCTTGTTCTGGGGCAGCAGTTCGCTCAGGCGCGGGTCGCGGGCCTCCACCGGAAAGAAATGCTTGTGCTTGCGCTGGCCGGGAAACTTCATTTGTCTTTACCTCAAAGCAACGGTCGGCGGAGTCTAGCAAAAAGCCGCGCCCGGCTCACCGGTACAAAAAACGCGCAAACGTTTGAGCGTTAAAAAATCCGCCGGCCTTTCGCCTTCTTCAATGAAAGACCCCCGGCCTGGGCCCGGTCAAGAGTGGCACCCATCAGTCCGCATACAAGCACACCATGACCAGCATCGCCATCATCGGCGCCGGCCAGGCCGGCATCACCCTGGCCCGGGCACTGGCGCCCCACGCCCGGATCACCCTGTTTGAAAAGGCCCGCGGCCTGGGCGGGCGCATGTCCACCCGCCGCGACGACGCCCGCCAGTGGGATCACGGCGCCCAGTTTTTCACCGCCCGCACCCCGGCCTTTCGCGAGTGGCTGGCCCCCTTTATCGCCGACGGCACCGTGGCGCAATGGCACCCCAGGATCACCACCCTGAGCCCGGACAGGCCGCCCTATCCACGGCCCTGGTTCGAGCCCCACTATGTGGCGGTGCCGGCCATGAATGCCCTGGTCAAGGGCTTGGCCAGCGGGCTGGACATCCGCCTGCAAACCCGGGTGGCGGAGCTGGAGCGGCGGCCGGCTGGCTGGCGGTTGCGGGACGAGCACGGCAGCCACCTGGGCGACTACGACTGGGTGGTAAGCGCCGCCCCCCTGCCCCAGGCCCGGGCCCTGCTGCCCCTGCCCGACCGGATCTTCGACGGCTTTGCCATGCAGCCCTGCTACGCCCTGCTGCTGGCCGTGGACGACGGCAGCCTGCCCGGCTGGGACGCCGCCGTGGTCAGGGAGGCGCCGGTGCGCTGGATTGCCTGCAACCACCGGTTGCCGGGGCGCAACCGCCGGGCGGGGGCCCTGGTGGTGCATTCCACGCCCGAATGGGCGGCGGAGCGGCTGGAGGACGATCAGGCCGAGGTGCAGGCGCAGTTGCTCGAGGTTTTTTGCACCCTCACCGGGGTCGCGCCCACGGCCATCACCGGCGCCCGCCTGCATCGCTGGCGCTACGCCCTCAGCGCCGAGGTGAAGCAGCCGGCACCGGGTTTCCTGCTGGATCCGCAGGCCCGGCTGGCGGCCTGCGGCGACTGGTGCCTGGGCGGCCGGGTGGAGGCGGCCTTTACCAGCGGGCTTGCCCTGGCCGGGGCCCTGGCACGCCGGCTATAGCCCAGCCCGATGACAATTGCATGAAACCGGCGTTGACATACGAAAGTCCGAATATATGATGTTGCCATCTTTCAGGATCCAGATTCCGCCATGACTCGTGTGCTTTTTGTCTGCCACAGCAATGCCGTCTGCTCTCCTATCGCCGAGGCCCTGCTCAGGCACCTTGCCGCCGACCGCTACGAGGTGACGAGCGCGGGCCTCCAGCCCTCTGATATAGAGCCCAATGCGCTGGCCGCCCTGCACCGGCTTGGCGTGAACACCGAGGGGCTCCATAGCAAAGGGCTGGACAGGGTTGCCGACCAGTATTTCGACATTGTGATCAGCCTGTGCGAACAGGTCGAGCAGGCCGCCCAGGCGGTGCCGGCGGCGCGCTTCATGGCCTGGCACTTCGAAGACACCTCCTGCTGCTCCCAGCCCGAGGCCACCAAGGTGGCCCACGAAATCTACGAGCGCATCAAGCTGCTGGTGCTGGTGCAGGATCGCCAGGAGAAGCCCCTGTGGTAGCCGAGCGCCTCCCCCTCTCCCTGTTCAAGGCCTTGTCGGACGATACCCGGCTGCAGCTGGTGCTGATGATCATGGCCGAGCAGGAGATGTGCGTGTGCGAAATGACCCACGCCCTGAACGAGAGCCAGCCCAAGATCTCCCGCCACCTGGCGCTGCTGCGTCAGAGCGGCCTGCTGGCGGACCGGCGCGAGGGGCAGTGGGTCTACTACCGGCTGTCGCCGGTGCTGGACGCGGGCGCCCTGGCCATTTTGCGGCACACCTTCGGCCACTATCAGGACTACATCGCCCCGGCCCGCGCCCGGCTGGCGCACATGGGCAACAGGCCCGAACGCCAGCGGCTGTGCTGCTGAGACCGCTGACAACCCTTCGGATTACTCTCCCTCATGCGGGCGGGCCGCCCGCGCCCCAAGAGCCGGCGCTGCCTAAGCCCCTATCAGTGCCGCTGTAGGTGCCGCTTTAGCAGCCTTGCTCTTCGTGGTAGCGCCAGGCGTCCGGCATCGACTTGCGGATATGGGCCAGCAGCGCCCCCACCTTGCGCGGCTGGCGGCCGAAGGAATACAGCAGCCCCACCGGCCATGACGGCAGCCGCCAGTCGGGCAGGCAGCGTTCCAGCTTGCCCGGATGGGCCGCCATGTACCCCTCGGCGAACTGCACCGGCAGTATGCCGATGCCCTGGCCGCGGGTGATGGCGTCCAGCTGCAGCACCAGGTTGTCCACCATCAGGCGGGAAGGAGAAGGCTGGAACAGGTATTCGCCCTCGGCCTCGTGCCGCAGCGCCAGCCCTTCGCCCGCCTCGCCCAGCCAGTCGACCCAGGCGTGGGCCGGCAGCTCGCGGGGGTGGTCCGGCAGGCCACGGGCGGCGATGTATCCCGGGCTGGCGTAAAGGCCACAAGGCCAGAAGCTCAGCACCTCGTGGCGCAGGCCGCATTCCGGATCCTTGCCCACCCACAGCCAGATCTCCCCCTGGCCTTCACCCGGCGCCGGCGGCCGGGTCACCGTATGCAGCGAGATGCGCATGCCCGGGTAGGCGGCGAGAAAGCACTCCAGCGCCTGGGGAAACCAGCCCCGGCAGCAGCAGCTGTGCACCCGCACCACCAGCTCGCCGCTCACCTCCTCGCGCAGATCGTCCATCGCCTGCCGGCTCTGTTCGGCCAGCCGCAGTATCTGCCGGCTGTACTGTTCGAACAGCAATCCGGCCTCGGTGGCCTGCAGCCGGTTGCCCTGGCGGTTGAGCAGGGGCTGGCCCAGCCGCTCCTCCAGCTGGCTCAGCCGCCGGCTCAGGGTGGACTTGGGCATGCCCAGTTGCCGGGCGGCCTCGGTCAGGCTGCCGCAGGCCATGACGGCGGTAAACCCTTCTAGTTCCAGCAAGTCGTGCATGGGGAATGCGTTTATCGGTGACAGGTGGCCGGCAGTCTACCACCCGCCAATGAGAATCGTTAGTATTAACAGCCTTAAGCGCCGATGCACCCCTCCCGTTCAACTAAATGGAACGGCATGTTCCAGCCGCCACTCTCCTATTCGGACGAGGTTTGTCACTATAATCGCACTCGATTTTGATAACCATTCGCATTAAATAAAAGGAGAGATTCCATGCCCCTGCCCTGTCCCGGTCGCCTGCCCTGTCCCGGTCGCCTGGCCTGTGCCGTTTCCGCCGCCCTGCTCGGCACCGCCCTGCCGATCCAGGCCCAGCAAACCCAGGTATTCGATACCGTGGTGGTCAGCGCCTCGGGGTTCGAGCAGGACGTAACGGACGCGCCGGCCAGCATCAGCGTGATCACCGCCGAGGAGATAGCGAAGAAGTCGTTCCGGGATCTGACCGATGCCCTGCGCGGCGTGCCCGGCGTGACCATCACCGGCGGTGGCGCCAGCCAGGACATCAGCATCCGCGGCCTGGGGGCCAAGTACACCCTGATCCTGGTGGACGGCAAGCGCCAGGGCAGCCGCCAGACCCGCCCCAACAGCGACGGCCCCGGCATAGAGCAGGGCTGGATACCGCCGCTGGACAGGATTGAGCGGATCGAGGTGGTGCGCGGTCCCATGTCGTCCCTCTACGGCTCCGACGCCATGGGCGGGGTGATCAACATCATCACCAAGAAGGTGGGCGAGCGCTGGGGCGGCTCGGTCCGCCTGGAAAACAGCTTCCGCGACCGGGGCTATGCGGGCGACGCCCAGCAGGCCAGCGCCGCCGTCTCCGGCCCGCTGATCGAGGGCCTGCTGGGCGTGCAGCTTGCCGGCAAGGCGGCCCGCCGCGACGAGGATGACCGGGTCGGCTACTACCCCAGACAGGAGATGAACAGCGCCAGCCTGCGGCTCGACCTGACCCCCACCGACACCCAGGATATCCGCCTGGATCTCGGCCACAGCACCCAGAGCCGTACCGCCACCCCGGGCAAGAGCGCCGAGGCCGGCGCCGACCTCTCCGATGCCGACTATGCCCGCACCCAGTACGCGCTGTCCCACGAGGGCCGCTGGCGCTTGGGCACCAGCCAGCTGAGCTACAGCCACGAGCAGGCGGAAAACGAAACCCGCGAGATGGAAATCGAGAACCGGGTGGTGGACGCCAGCCTGCTGTTGCCCCTGGGCAGCCACCTGGTCACCCTGGGCGGCCAGTACTTCGAAGAAGCGTTGAGCGATACGGGCAACCAGTTCAACCCCAGCGTGAGCGAGCTCGAACGCTGGCGCGGCGCCCTCTTCATCGAGGACGAATGGCAACTGACCGACCGCTTCGCCCTCACCGGCGGCGCCCGCTTCAACCGCGACCAGAACTACGGCAACGAAGTCACCCCGCGCCTCTACGGCGTGTGGCGCCTGCACGACAACTGGACCCTGAAAGGCGGCGTGTCCACCGGCTTCAGCGCGCCGGGCCTGCGGGAAGTCACCCCCGAATGGGGCCAGATCACCGGCAAAGGCTCGGGCGTGATCCTGGGCAACCCGGACCTCAAGCCGGAGAAGACCCTGAACGAGGAGCTGTCGCTGATCTACCAGGGCGAGAATGGCGTCGAGGGCTCGCTGACCCTGTTCAACACCGACTTTGAAGACAAGATCCTGATCTACGACATCTGCCGCGACAACAACTGCACCACCCCGTCCGGCGCCTCCTACACCTTTATCCAGGAGCGGAGAAACGTGGACAAGGCCCGCATCCAGGGCGCCGAACTCGGCCTGACGCTGCCCCTGAACGAGGCGCTGCGCCTGTCCGGCAGCTACAGCTTCACCGACTCGGAACAGCGCAGCGGCGCCAACCAGGGCGATCCCCTGAACGACACCCCCCGCCATCAGGCCTCCGCCACCCTCGACTGGGACGCCACCGGACAGCTCAACCTGTGGACCACCCTGAGCTACAAGGGCTCCGAGTTCGAAATCGATCGCGGCGGCGCCGCCGGCGAGAAGTTCGCGGCCTACAAGACCCTGGACCTGGGCGGCAACTACCTGGTCAACGACGCCACCACCCTGCTGTTCGGCATCTACAACCTGACCGACACCGACATCAGCGAAGAAAGGCACAACCGGGTGCTGGACGGCCGCACCTACTGGGTGGGGCTGGACGTAAAATTCTGATCCTTCCTGACGCTTGCCTGCCGGGGCCCTCTGCGGAGGGCCTTTTTCATTTCCGCCTTTCTCGCCCGGCCAGGAACCGGCCTGATCAGTCGCCGGCCAGGGCCCGTTGCAGCAGCAGTTCCACATCGCAGCCCGGCGCCAGGGTGCCGAAGGTCAGGCCGCCTTCCCCCAGCCGGCTGTCGATAAAGGCCCGGGCCACGCCCTCGGGCGCGCCCCGGGCCAGGATGGCGCCCTGCCACAGCAGTGCCAGCCGCTCGGTAACATGGCGGGCCAGCTCCGGCGCCGGATGCTTCAGCAGCGGCTCCAGCGCCCGCCAGGCCCGGCCCAGGCGGGGAAAGGCCGCCAGCGCCGGGGTCAGTTCGCCGCGCAGCGCCGCCAGGGCATCGGGATTGTTGTCCAGCACCCGCAGCACGTCCAGCGCCTGGATATTGCCCGAGCCCTCCCAGATGGCGTTGATCGGCGCCTCCCGGTACAGCCGGGCGGTGATGAAGTCCTCCATGGCGCCGTTGCCGCCCAGGCACTCCATGGCCTCGGCCGCATGCTGGGGGGTACGCTTGCATACCCAGTACTTGCCAATGGCCGTGCCCAGGCGCACCAGGGCCGCCTCGCCCGGCACCGTGCTGTCGTCCAGCGCCCGCGCCAGCCGCAGTCCCAATGCCAGGCTGCCCTCCACCTCCAGCTGCAGGTCCGCCAGCACCCGGCGCATCAGCGGCTGGCGGATCAGCCGCTCGCCGAAGGCCTTGCGGTGGCGGGCATGGTGCACCGCCTGCACCACCGCCTGGCGCTGGCCCGCCGCCGAGCCCAGGATGCAGTCGAAGCGGGTGAGCGCCACCATCTCGATGATGGTGGGCACGCCCCGGCCTTCCTCCCCCAGCAGCCAGCCTTTCGCCCCCGCCAGGGCCACCTCGGCGGAGGCGTTGGATCGGTTGCCCATCTTGTCCTTCAGCCGCTGCAGCTCCAGGCCGTTGCGCCCGCCCTGCCACCAGCGCGGCACCAGGAAGCAGCCGAGCCCGGCCGGCGCCTGGGCCAGCATCAGGAAGGCGTCGGACATGGGCGCCGACATAAACCACTTGTGGCCGCGCAGCAGGTAGCTGCCGTCCCGCTGCGGCTCGGCCCGGCTGGTGTTGGCGCGCAGGTCCGAGCCGCCCTGGCGCTCGGTCATGGCCATGCCCAGGGTCAGGCCCGGCTTGCGCTCGGGGGGCTTGTCGTCGCCGTCATAGGCCAGAGCCAGCACCTTGCCCAGCCAGTCGGGACGGTAGCGCTGCAGCACCGGCACGGCGGCGAAGGTCATGGTCAGCGGGCAGCAGTGGCCGGCCTCCACCTGGCTGTGCAGGTAATAGCGCGCCGCCCGGGCCACCTGGGCGCCGGTGCCGGGCTCGCGCCAGGGGGCCGCGTGCAGGCCCGCCTCCAGGGCGTGGCGCATCAGCTGGTGGTAGGCCGGGTGGTAGCTCACCCTGTCCTGCCGCCGACCCTGCCGGTCCAGGCCGTGCAGCACCGGCGGCCAGCGGTTGGCGGCAAAGCCGGCGGCGATGATGTCGGGACGGGTGATCCAGCGGCCGTACTGCTCCAGCCCGGGCCGGGCCCAGGCGGCGCCTTCGCGCATCACCCCCTCCACCAGCGCCTGGTCCAGGGTGAAGGCATCCTGGTCGACGAAATCGGGAGTCTGGTTGTCCATGGCGGCCTCCTCGCTCAGCCTGTTCAGCCCCAGTATAGAAGGTGAGGCACCCGACCAACCTCCTCCAACCCCAGAGCACCACATGGTTAAAAATCAAGCTGTCTGGCGTGTGCGCCTTGCCGGTGGAGCGCAGGCGGCCCGCCTGCCTTCGCGCGTAGCGCGAACCCTCGGGCTGGCATAGCACACCACAGGTTCAAAAAGACTCAAGGCAGAACAGGCATCGCGGGTTGGGTGTGTCTTCGTCCATCTCGGTGCCATCATCATGCGGGCGGGCCGCCCGCGCTCCAAGGTGACGCGCAACACCCAAGCCATGGCGACAGCCCACGCACCAGGAATCGTCACTGCCCAGGTTTTAGGCTATATAGTGCTCGGGACAAAGCCTGTCGGGAAAGGAAAACGATGGGCCGATTTTTCCATCTCAACGGGCAACTTTGTCAAAGAACCGGATTTGTGAAACATTGACAAACTCTGGTGACATTTAAGTGCTTGAATAGCCGAACATCACCCATCCACCATGGTCCAGCACCACCGGTGTTTACCCGGGATCCGCACAATATGAAGAGAACCACCCTGCTCTGGCTGGGCCTGCCCCTGCTGGCTGTCGCCCTCGGCGCTTATGTGTTTTCCGACCGCCTGTTCGGCGGCAAGGCCGCTTCGGCCCCGGTCACGGTGGCGGTACTGCAGGGCGAGCTGGTCGACCAGGTGACCGCCACCGGCGTGCTCCAGCCCAGCGACTACGTGGACGTGGGCGCCCAGGTCTCGGGCCAGCTCAAGGTGATCCACGTGGAAGTGGGCGACAAGGTCCGCGCCGGCGACCTGCTGGCGGAGATAGACCCCACCGTCTACCTGGCCCAGGTGGACGCCAGCCGCGCCCAGCTGCGCAACCAGCGGGCCCAGCTCAAGGACCGGGAAGCCCAGCTCACCCTGGCCCGCCTCCAGCACCGGCGCCAGCAGAACCTGATGGCGGAAAACGCCACCTCCCGCGAGGCGCTGCAGACCGCCGAGGCCGGCCTGCGCTCGGCCGAGGCCCAGATAGAAGCGCTCAGGGCCCAGATCAGCCAGACCGAGTCCAGCCTGCGCGCCGACGAGGCCAACCTGGACTACGCCCGCATCTATGCCCCCATGGACGGCACCGTGGTGAGCATAGAGGCACGCCAGGGCCAGACCCTGAACACCAACCAACAGGCGCCAACCCTGATGCGCATCGCCGACCTGGCCACCATGACGGTGCAGGCCAAGGTGTCCGAGGCCGACGTGAGCAAGCTGAGCCCCGGAATGAAGGTGTATTTCACCACCCTGGGCGAGCCCAACCGGCGCTGGTACAGCAGCTTGCGCAAGGTGGAGCCGAGCCCGGTGGTGGAGAATAACGTGGTGCTCTACAACGCCCTGTTCGACATCGACAACCCCCAGGGCCGGCTGATGTCCCAGATGACCACCCAGGTGTTCTTCGTGCTGGCCGAAGCCGAGGACGTGCTGTTGGTGCCCATGTCGGCCCTGACCTTTCCGGATCGGCGCGACCGCAGCCAGGCCGAGGTGCGGGTGCTCGCTGCCTCAGGAAGCCTTGAAAACCGCCGGGTCGAGGTGGGCGTGAACAACCGCATCCAGGCCGAGATCCGCGACGGCCTGGCCCTGAATGAACAGGTGGTGCTGAACGTGGCGCCGGCCACGGCGGACAGTCGCCCCGGCGGCGGCATAAGGATGCGCTTCTGATGAACACGCCACTGATCGCCCTCCAGGGCATCACCAAGCAGTACGGCAGCGGCGAGCTGGCCACCCGGGTGCTGCACGGCATCGATCTCGCCATCCACCGGGGCGAGTTCGTCGCCATCATGGGCAGCTCCGGCTCGGGCAAGTCGACCCTGATGCATATCCTCGGCTGCCTGGACCAGCCCAGCGGCGGCGAGTACCGGCTGATGGGCCGGGACGTCGCCAGCCTGAGCGGCGACGAGCTGGCGGCGCTTCGCCGGGACACCTTCGGCTTCGTGTTCCAGAGCTACCACCTGCTGGGCGGCCTGAGCGCCCGCGAAAACGTTGAGGTGCCGGCCCTCTACTCGGGCCTGCCCCGCGCCGAGCGCCATGCCCGGGCGGAGCAACTGCTCACTACCCTGGGGCTGGAAAACCGCCTGGAAAACCGGCCCAGCCAGCTTTCCGGCGGCCAGCAGCAGCGGGTGTCCATCGCCCGGGCCCTGATGAACGGCGGCGACATCATCCTCGCCGACGAGCCCACCGGCGCGCTCGACAGCCACAGCGGCGCCGAGGTGATGGCCCTGCTCACCGGCCTGGCCCGCCAGGGCCACACCGTGATACTGATCACCCACGACCCCAAGGTGGCGGCCCAGGCCGACCGCATCATCGAGATCAGCGACGGCCGCATCATCGCCGATCCGGGCCCGGCCCAGGGGCGGCGGGAGCATGCGCCCCCCGCCCGTTCCCGCGCCGGCAGTTCGCTTGCCACCGAACTGCTGGAGGCGGTGCGCACCGCCTTTCGTTCCCTGCGCAGCAACCTGTTCCGTGCCGCCCTCACCCTGCTCGGCATCGTCATCGGGGTGGCCTCGGTGATCACCATGCTGGCCATCGGCAACGGCTCCCAGCAACAGGTGGTGCAGAGCATCAGCGCCATGGGCAGCAACCTGCTGGTGGTGCGCCCCGGCGCCCCCAACCAGTGGGGCCGGCGGGGCGCCTCCACCCTGGTGGCGGAGGACATGGAGGCGATCCGGGAAGTGGCCAACGTGGCGGCGGCGGTGCCGGAGATCGGCGGCACCGCCACCCTGCGCGCCGGCAACCTGGACCACAGCCCCGAGATCAACGCCACCTCCGCCGACTTCCCCTTCGCCCGCCAGTGGGCCCTGAGCGCCGGCACCTTCTTCACCGAGGACGACGAGCAGAGCTACGCCACGGTGGCGGTGCTGGGCCAGTCGGTGGTGGACGCCCTCTTTCCGGACAGGGATCCCCTGGGCCAGTACGTCATGGTCAACAACATCCTGTTCCAGGTGATAGGGGTGATGGCGCCCAAGGGCGCCTCGCCCTGGGGCCAGGATCAGGACGACGTGGTGTTCGTGCCCTACACCACCGGCGGCCTGCGCCTGTTCGGCCAGCGCTTCCTGCGCAACCTGGTGGTGGCGGTGGACAACGTGAATCGTATCGGCGACACCGAAACCGAGATCCACCGGCTGCTGCTGGCCCGCCACGGGGTGGAGGACTTTCAGATCCGCAACATGTCCTCCATCATCGACACCGTCTCCGCCACCACCCGGACCTTTACCTGGCTGCTCGGCTCCATCGCCGCCATCTCGCTGCTGGTGGGCGGCATCGGGGTGATGAACATCATGCTGGTGAGCGTGACCGAGCGCACCCGGGAGATCGGCATCCGCATGGCCACCGGCGCCCGCACCCGCCACATACTGCAGCAGTTCCTCACCGAGGCGCTGGTGGTCTCGGCCCTGGGCGGCGCCATCGGCGTGGTGCTGGGGCTGGGCGCCGCCGCCCTGGTGGCCCGCTTCGATCTCCCCGTGTATGTCTCCCTGTCGCCGGTGCTGCTCGCCTTCGGCTGCGCCTTCGTCACCGGCCTGGTGTTCGGCTGGCTGCCGGCGCGCAAGGCGGCCCGGCTCGACCCCGTTATCGCCCTGGCTTCGGAGTAATCATGATTGCCACCCCCTTGCGTCCCCTGTCCCTGCTGTTGCTGCTGAGCCTGACCGGCTGCGCCCTGCCCGACGCCGGTGCCCCGCCGGCGCTACCCCTGGCCGGACAGTGGCTGAGCCCGGCCGAGGACGGCGCCGAGCTGGATCGCCAGTGGTGGCGGGGCTTCGGCTCGCCCACCCTGGACGCGCTGATCGAGCAGGCCCTGGCCGAAGCACCGGATCTGCGCATCGCCGCCGAACGCATCGCCCAGGCCGAGGCCCAGCTCACCGCCGCCGGCGCCTCGCTCTTCCCCAGCCTCAACGCCAGCGGCGCCAGCAACCGTACCTGGTCGGACCCGGGCGACGTGGGCGAGCGCAGCAGCCTGGGGCTGACCCTGGGCTACGAGCTGGATCTCTGGGGCAAGAACCGGGCCGAACGGCTGGCCGCCGACGCCGGCCTCGACGCCAGCCGCCACGACTACGAGAGCGCCCGCCTGACCCTCACCGCCGCCGTGGCCAGCGCCTGGTTCCAGTGGCTGGCCACCGGGGAGCGCATCCGCATCAACGAGCACAACCTGGCCCTGGCCCGGGACAACCTGGCGATAGTGGACGCCAAGTACCGTTACGGCGCCGCCGCCCTGAGCGACCTGCGCCGCCAGCGCACCCTGGTACTGAGCCAGGAGGCGGCCCTGCTGCCGCTGCGGGAACAGGCCCGCCAGAGCCGTTCGGCCCTGGCCATACTGCTGGGCCGCACGCCCCAGTCGTTCGACCTCGGCGCCGGCGCGCTGATGGCGCTGGCGGTGCCGGCGGGCGGCCCCGGGCCGCCGGCAGCCCCGACGCCCGGGGGCGGCACCACCGGCCCCCCCCCCTGTGGCCCCCCCCCCGGGCCGCGCCCGCCCCCCCCGCCGGCGCCCCCCAGCGGGCCCCCCACCGCCAGTACCGACAGCCAGAAGCCCTGGTTGAGCGCCAGCCAGGGCATGCCGGCCAGCAGCAGCGCCATGGTCACCAGCAGGATGCGCCGCCCGCTCCAGAAGCGGCCCCAGCCGGTCAGCGC
>NZ_NMUO01000008.1 GCF_002237365.1 Zobellella denitrificans | reverse complement strand
CTACATCCACCACGCACATTTTCGTTTTTTAAAACACAGACGCCACCCACCAACCCACCCCCCCCTCTTTTCGCCGGCAGCTCAAAATGTGAAAAAGAACCACCTGCCCGGGCCACCTGTCCGCGTCCCCAAAAGGGCACCCGCAGGAACGGGACCGAACCCGCCGAAGGCGACAGCCGATGTCCCAAAACATCCGTAAAAATATTTTTCACGTTTCATGCAGAAAATTGATTTTGCGTACCGGCATGCGGTGCCATACTTTCCGCGATCTATAGAGCCACTTAGAGTGAGAGTGAATATGAGCTTTGAGTCACCCAAGCCTTTTCAGGACTTCGCCCACTTCCCTCGCGGGTTGCGTCGTTGCGGCGAGTTTACGGTGGCGGAAGCCCAACTGCTTGAGCAATGCGGCCATGCCATGCTGGGGTTGTATACCGGTCAGCGGGCGCCGGCCACCGATGAAGAGCAACGTTTTATCGAGCAGGTTCAGCAAGGGGCAGCCCCTGAAAGCCGCCATGCCAAAGTCTGGCTGAAATACCTGAAAGTCATAGGTCCCAAGCGCGTGCACCGCCTGTGTACCCCCATGGCCTCCGGCAGCGGCGACGAAGACTACGAGCCGGTAGAAGACGTAGCCGAGTGATCCCATCCCCAAAGGCCGGACCAGCTCCGGCCTTTTTGCTCTCCTTTTGCCTGCTGGCGGACAAAACTCAGTCGATCGTGCCTTCCCTGCCGCTTTAGTCCCCTTCTCGACTTGGGTTCACCGCCTTGCTCGCGCATAATGACGGTACCCGTCAGGCACTTCCAAAAGAACAACCATGAGCGAGCAGGCACAGCCCAGTTTCTTCTTCCACGATTATGAGACGGCGGGGGTCAATCCGGCCCTGGATCGGCCGGTGCAGTTCGCCGGCATCCGTACCGACGCCGAACTCAACGAGATCGGCGAGCCGCTGATGCTTTACTGCCGCCTGCCGCCGGACTACCTGCCCTCGCCCGAGGCCACCCTGATCACCGGCATCACCCCGCAGAAAGCCCAGCAGGAAGGGCTGTGCGAGGCCGACTTTATCGCCCGCATCCACGACGAGTTCAGCAAACCCAACACCTGCATCCTCGGCTACAACAATATCCGCTTCGACGACGAGGTGACCCGCCACACCCTGTACCGCAACTTTTACGACCCTTACGCCTACAGCTGGCAGCAGGGCAATTCCCGCTGGGATCTGCTGGACGTGGTGCGCGCCTTCTATGCCCTGCGCCCGGAGGGCATCCACTGGCCGGAAGACGAGGACGGCAAGCCCAGCTTCAAACTGGAGCGCCTCACCGCGGCCAACGGCATCGACCACGGCAACGCCCACGACGCCCTGGCCGACGTGCGCGCCACCATCGCCCTGGCCCGGCTGCTGCGCCAGGCCCAGCCCAGGCTGTTCGACTACCTGTTCGAGCTGCGCAACAAGCACAAGGTGAAGGCGCTGATCGACGTGATCGGCAACAAGCCCCTGGTGCATGTGTCCGGCATGTTCTCGGCCTGGCAGGGCTGCGCCAGCTGGATTGCCCCCCTGGCCTGGCACCCGGACAACGCCAACGCGGTGATCTGCGTCAACCTGGCGATGGATCTGAGCCCCCTGGTGGAGCTGGACGTGGAGCAACTGCGCGAGCGGCTCTATACCCGGCGGGAAGATCTGGGCGAGCTGGCCCCGGTGCCGGTGAAGCTGGTGCACATCAACAAGTGCCCGGTGCTGGCCAAGGCGGCGGCGCTCACCGAAAGCCGCGCCGACCAGCTTGGCATCGATCGCGCCCGCTGCCGCCAGAGCCTGGATCTGCTGCGCCGCCACCCGGAGATCCGTGCCAAGCTGGTGGAGCTGTACCAGCAGGAACGGGAGTTCGCGCCGGTGAGCGATGTGGACGCGGCCCTCTACCAGGGCGGCTTTTTCAACGACGCGGACAAGGCCGCCATGGCCATGGTGCGCACCAGCCGCCCCGAGGCCCTGGCCGAGCTGCCCCTGCAGTTCAACGATGCCCGCCTGCCCGAGTTGCTGTTCCGCTACCGGGCCCGCAACTATCCCCATACCCTGAGCGAGCAGGAGTGGCAGCGCTGGCGGCTGCACTGCCAGGACCGGCTGCAGGCCCAGGCCGAGCCCTATATGCACCGACTGGAACAATTGGTGATCGAGCATCAGGATGATGAACGCAAGCTGGCCCTGCTGCAGGCGGTGGCCCGTTACGTCCAGTCCCTGTGAGTGACGCCATGAAACTGATACGCGACTTTGCGGTGATCCTGGCCTGCCTGCTGGTGGGCAAGGGCGCCGCCGCCCTGCTGCCCTTCGCCTTTCCGGGCAGTATCCTCGGCCTCTTCCTGCTGTTCTTCCTGCTGAGCACCCAGCTTATTCCACTGGCCTGGGTGCACGATGGCGGCCAGCTGATCCTGCGCCATATGGCGCTGCTGTTCATCCCGGTGGCGGCCGGCCTGCTCGGCTATGTGGACGTGCTGAGCGAGGGGATCGGGCTTATCATCGCCTCCGCCCTGAGCGGCCTGGTGCTGATCCTGCTGGTGGTGGGCCGGCTCTACCAGAGGCTGCAGTCATGATGCTCTGGCTCGCCATTCCGCTCACCGCCCTGCTCTACCTGCTGGTGAAAAAGCTGGCCCGGCGGCTGAAAAGCCCGCTGGTCAACCCCATACTGCTGCCGGCACTGGCCATCATCGGCCTGCTGCTGCTCACCGGCCAGGATCCCGCCGACTACCAGGCCGGCACCCGGCCGCTCAGCCTGCTGCTGGAGCTCGCCGTGGTGGCCTTTGCCCTGCCCCTTTACCAGCAGGCGGCCAAGATCCGCCGCCAGCTGGGCCCCATACTGCTGTGCTGCAGCCTGTCGGTGCTGATCTCGGTGGGCACCACCCTGCTGATCGGCGGCCTGGTGCACGCCAACCCGGCGCTGCTGGCCTCCATCGCCACCAAGTCCATCACCACCCCCCTGGCCATGAGCGTAAGCCAGGCCATGGGCGGCATTCCGGCCATCGCCGCCGGCCTGGTGATCATCGTCGGCATGATGGGCGCCATCCTCGGTTTTCCGCTGATGCGGCTGGCGGGCATCCACCATCCGGAAGCCCAGGGCCTGGCCATGGGCGCCGGCGCCCACGCCATCGGCACCGGCGCCGCCGCCGAAGTGGGCGCGGTGCAGGGCGCCTTTTCCTCCCTGGCCATGGTGGTGTGCGGCATCGCCACCGCCGTGCTGGCCCCGCCGCTGTTTCATCTGTACCTTTGGTTCATGTCCTAAAGTCCCACTCAAGGAGGCTGTGATGGCCCAACCCCTCGACCAGGCACTGCAACAACTGCAACTCGACACCCATTGCCGTTTCAGCCCGGCGCAGATAGACGCCCTGCAACAGGCCACCGGCCTCGGCCAGGACGAGCTGGCCCTGGCCCTGCTGCCCCTGGCCCAGCAGAAGGCGCTGGTGCCGGTCTCCCACTTTCGGGTCGGCGCCCTGGCCATCGCCGACTCCGGCCACTGGTACCTGGGCGCCAACCTGGAGGTGGACGGCCTGCCGCTCAACCACTCCCTGCACGCCGAGCAGTCCGCCATCGGCCATGCCGCCCTGTGGGGGGAAAGGCGTATCGACAAGGTGGTGGTCACCGCCAGCCCCTGCGGCCATTGCCGCCAGTTTATGAACGAACTGAACCAGGACAGCCTGGCCATCGTCCTTCCCCAGACGCGCCAGAGCCTGGCCGAGCTGCTGCCCCACGCCTTCGGCCCGGCGGATCTGGGCATTGATGGCGGCATGCTCAACGCCCCGGCCGGCAGCCTCGCCTTCGATACCGAGGATCCGTTGCTGCTGGCGGCGCTGGCGGAGGCCAACGCCAGCTACGCCCCCTACAGCCAGAACCGGGCCGGGGTGGCACTGCTGCTGGACGACGGCCGCGTCTGCCGCGGCCGCTACCTGGAAAACGCCGCCTTCAACCCGAGCCTGAGCCCCATGCAGCTGGCCCTGAGCCAGGTGCTGCTGCAGGGCGCGACGCCGGCGCGGATCCGCCAGGCGGTGATGGTGGAAGCCGAAGCCGGCATCCGCCAGCACGACACCGCCGCCCAGACCCTGGCCCGGCTCAGCCCGGTGGCCCTCTATAGCCTGGTCATTTAGCGCCTGCGACCTTTGGCTAATGGCCGGGTGCCCGCCCGGCCGGCTACACTGGTCGCAACAAGCTGTTAACAATAAGGCGCCGAGGCGGTGCCGGGAAGGAGCGCCATGCACTGGCTGAAAATCATCGAAGTGTTGCTGTTGCTGGCCGGGTTGATCCTGGTGCTGGTGGGCACCCTGCGCTACGGCAGCCGCAAGCACGACTGGCTGGCCCTGCCGAAGATCGTCTTCAACCGGGCAAAAGATCTCACCTTAAGCGAATACCAGTGGCTGCGCTACGGCGGCATACTGTTGTTCGCGGGCGTGCTGGTGCGTATCGCCAACCTGACGTTTTATCCCTGAGCCGAGCGCTCCTGCCCGCAGGATCCCCGTAGGGTCGAATTTATTCGACCGAACCCCGGCGCCGTTGGCGGAACGGCCCATTGAAATGGGCCCTACGGATGGAGGTGTCTGTAGGGTCGAATTTATTCGACCGAACCCAGCGCCGGTGGTGGAACGGCCCATTGAAATGGGCCCTACGGATGGAGGTGTCTGTAGGGTCGACTTCAGTCGACCAAACCCCGGCGCCGTTGGCGGAACGGCCCATTGAAATGGGCCCTACGGATGGAGGTGTCTGTAGGGTCGACTTCAGTCGACCAAACCCCGGCGCCGTTGGCGGAAAGGTCCACTGAAGTGGACCCTACGGCAGGCTCGATTTTAATCGGCGAACGCCTTGCGGCCCATCAGGGAGTGGCTGAGGGTGTTGCCGTCCACCAGTTCCAGCTCGCCGCCGATAGGCACCCCATGGGCGATGCGGCTGACCCGAACCCCGTGGCTGCGGGCGATATCGGCGATAAAGTAGGCGGTGGCTTCCCCTTCCACCGTGGGGTTGGTGGCCAGGATCAGCTCCTCGAACTGCTCGGCGGCCAGCCAGTCGGCCAGCCGGTCCAACCCCAACTCTTCCGGCCCCACCCCGTCCAGGGGCGACAGATGGCCCATCAGTACGAAGTAGCGGCCCTGGAACTGGCCGGTCTGCTCGATGGCCACCACGTCGGCCGGGCTCTCCACGATGCACAGCTGGCCGCCCAGGGCCCGCTTGGGATTGGCGCAGATGGGGCAGATTTCTTCCTCGGTAAAGGTCCGGCACTGGCGGCAATGGCCGATGCGATCCAGCGACTGCTCCAGCACGTGGGCCAGTTTGCGACCACCGGCGCGCTGGCGTTCCAGCAGGGCAAAGGCCATCCGCTGGGCCGACTTGGGCCCGACCCCGGGCAAGACTTGCAGGCTTTTGATCAGTTCATCCAACAGGGGGCTAAAACGCATGACAGGACTCTTTGGAAGCTGGAAGCTAGAAGCTAGAAGCTAGAAGCTAGAAGCTAGAAGCTAGAAGCTAGAAGCTAGAAGCTAGAAGCTAGAAGCTAGAAGCTAGAAGCTAGAAGCTAGAAGCTGAAACGGCTGTTGGCAGACGTCAATCTTAATTCTTCCAGCTTCCAGCTCACGGCTTCAGGCTTTAAAACGGCATCTTGAAACCGGGGGGCAGCTGCATGCCGCCGGTGAGTTCGGCCATGCGGCTCTTGTTCTGCTCTTCGATGCGGCGCACGGCGTCGTTGACGGCGGCGGCCATCAGGTCTTCCAGCAGCTCTTTGTCGTCTTCCAGCAGGCTGTCGTCCAGCTCGACCCGGCGTACCGAGTGGCTGCCGGTCATGGTCACCTTGACCAGGCCTGCGCCGGCCTCACCCACCACTTCCATCTGGGCCAGCTCTTCCTGCAGCTTCTGCATCTTTTCCTGCATCTGCTGGGCCTGCTTCATGATATTTCCAAGTCCACCTTTACCAAACATAGGTTGTCACTCTTAATTGATGGGTTAACAAACGCAGTGCCTTACTGCGCCATGGGTTCGATGCTGTCGCTGTCGAGCACGGCGGCAAAGCGCGAGATAAAAAATTGTACCGCATCATCGGCCTCTATTTCATCCCTGGCACGCGCTTTGGCCGCCTGGTACAGCAGCTGTTCGATTTCGAAAGGAGTCTGCCCCTGCCCTTCGCCTATTTCCACCGTCAGGCGGACGGGCGCGGACTGCTGCTCCTTAAGCACCGCTTCCAGTTCCTGCCGGGTCTTGTCGGTCAACAGGTGGCGGTGGGCCGGGCGCAGCCAGAGCCGCCACTCGGCGTCGCTGCGCTCCAGGGTACTGTGCATGGCCAGTTGCCGCAGCAGGCCGCCCAGGGGCAACGCGGCCACCATCCGGGTCCATTCGTCCTCGGCCTGGGGCAGCAGGCTGGCGGCCTTGAGTGGCGCCGGCCCGGTATCGTTGTGCGAAGCCCTGGCCAGGCCCGTTGCCGGGGGCTTGGCCTGGGAACTGGTTGCCGGCCTTGGCTGCGCCTTGGGCGGCGCTTTTTCTGGCACGGCGCTCGGCACGGGAGCCGGCCCGGTACGGGCGGGCATCGGCTCGGCGGGGGCGCTTGCGATCGCCATGGGTTCGTCCTGCCAGGGGGGCAGATCGTCGTTGTCCCAGGGCATGTCTTCGTAGGCATCGAGCGGCGGCAATTCGTCCGCCGCCGGCCCGCTCTCGACGGGAGTCCGCATCGGCATGGGCCTTTGCGGGGCCGTGGCCACGGAGCCTGGCGCAAGCGTTGCCGGTGCGCTGACAGGCGGGGCCGCCGGTGACCTCGCCTCGGCCCTGGGCTCGACCCTGACCACCGGTGTGGCCGTTTTCTCCGGCTCCTGGCTACGCAGCCGGTTACGGGTTTGCAGCAGACGACGGATGCGGGCCACCTCGGCGGCGGCTTCGTCCACCACCGGCGCTGGCGCCGATAAGGCTTCGCCCGGCGACACCTCGCTGGCGGCAGCCCCCGCGGGCGGCAAGGCGGCCGGCTGCGCCCTCTCCTGGGCGGGCTCCTGCGGTTGCGGTTGCGGTTGCGGTTGCGGTTGCGGTTGCGGTTGCGGTTGCGGTTGCGGTTGCGGTTGCGGTTGCGGTTGCGGTTGCGGTTGCGGTTGCGGTTGCGGTTGCGGTTGCGGTTGCGGTTGCGCAACAGCCTGAGCCGGTGCCTCGCCGTTGGCAAGGGTGGCCGGATGGCCCATGCGGCCGGCCTCGGTCAGGATCTCGGCCTGCTCCTGCAGCAGTTTGGCCGCCATGGCCTCGTCGTCGTCCGCCCCTTCGGGGGCGGCCTCGGGCAACGGCGGCTCAGGCTTTTTTACGGGAGCAGCTCCGGCACCAGCTGCCGCAACAGCCGGCCTCACCACGCTCGGCGCCTCGGCGCGAAAGGCCAGGGCGCGCAGCAACGTCATCTCCAGCGCCGAACGGCCGTCGGGCGCGAAGGGCAGATCTTTGCGGCCCTGCAGGCAGATCTGGTAGTAAAGCTGGATCTGCTCGGGGGCGACCAGCGGCGCCAGGCGGTTGAGTTCGGCGGCATGGGGCAGGTTGTGGGCCGGCACCACCTGGGCCAGCGCCAGTTGGTGCCAGAAGCCGATCAGCTCCTTGTGGATCTGGTCGTAATCCGGCCCCAGGCTGGCCAATTCGGCCACCCGCGCCAGCAGGGCCTCTCCGTCGCCGGCCAGCACCGCCTCCACCAGCGCCAGCAACTGCTGGCGGTTGAGGTTGCCGAGCATGGCCTCCACCTGCGCCAGCCGCACCTCGCCGTTGCCGAAGGCCAGGGCCTGATCGGTCAGGCTCAGGGCGTCGCGCAGGCTGCCGTCGGCCGCCCGCGCCAGGGCGGCGGTGGCTTCGGGCTCGAACGGCAACTGCTCCTGCTGCAGGATGTGACGCAGCTGGCCGTCGATAAGATCCGGTTCCAGGCTCTTCAGGTGGAACTGCAGGCAGCGGGACAAGATGGTGATGGGCAGCTTCTGGGGATCCGTGGTGGCCAGCAGGAACTTCACATGGGGTGGCGGCTCTTCCAGGGTCTTGAGCAGGGCGTTGAAGCTGTGGCGGGACAGCATGTGCACCTCGTCGATAAGGTACACCTTGAAGCGGCCCCGGGCCGGCTGGTACTGCACGTTGTCGAGCAGCTCGCGGGTGTCTTCCACCTTGGTGCGGCTGGCCGCGTCTATCTCCAGCAGATCGACGAAGCGGCCCTGCTCTATCTCCTGGCAACTGGCACACTTGCCGCAAGGGTCGGCGGTGACGCCGGTGTCGCAGTTCAGGGCCTTGGCCAGCAAGCGGGCGATGGAGGTTTTGCCCACCCCGCGGGTACCGCTGAACAGGTAGGCGTGGTGCAGCCGTCCCTGGGCCAGGGCGTTGACCAGGGCGGTGAGCACATGCTGCTGGCCCACCACCTCGGTGAAGCGGCGGGGGCGCCATTTTCTGGCAAGAACCTGATAACTCATCGGCGATTAATGGCCGTCGAACTCGACCAGGCTGGTCACCTTGACGCCCAGTTTGTTCAGTCGCTGCATGCCGCCCAGGGCCGGCAGGCCGATGACGAAGGCCGCGTCCTGCACCTCGCCGCCACAACGGCGCACCAGTTTGACCGCCGCTTCCACGGTGCCACCGGTGGCCAGCAGATCGTCGACGATCAGCACCTTCTCGCCGGGCGCGATGGCGTCCACATGGATTTGCAGCTTGTCCTGGCCGTATTCCAGATCGTAGGCCACCTCTATCACCTCCCGCGGCAGCTTGGAGGGCTTGCGCGCCGGCACAAAGCCCACCCCGAGGGCGGCCGCCACCGGGGCGCCGAAGATAAAGCCGCGGGCCTCGGTGCCCAATACCTTGTTGATACCGGAGTGGCGATACAGCTCCACCAGGGTGTCTATGGTGAGGCGAAAGGCCTCGGCGTTTTCCACCAGGCTGGTGATATCGCGAAAGATGATGCCCGGCTTGGGGTAATCGGGAATGGAGACGATACTGTCGGCAATCAGCTTAAGGGTTTCTTGTTTCATATGAGACAGGCAGCCTTGTTAGGCCCGGGTATGGCACGGGCATGGCATATCAGGTTGAATTGCGGCTAGCTTAGGGCCTAGGCTGTTTCATTGCAACCGCGGGCTGGTCGGGCACCAGGGGCAAGCGCAAAAACCACACCAGCAGCGCCAAAAATGTGAGCACCAGGCCTACCTTGACCCACCACAGCGGCACTATGTAGATGGAAAAGGAAAAGCTCAGGGCCATCATCAGCAGGGCCCTTCTGCGCACATGGGCACGCAGGCCGCGATGAGCCTGCCAGTCGCGGATCATGCCACCGAACCAGGGATGGCCGACCAGCCAGGCATGCACCCGGGGCGAAGACTTGCCGAACAGAAAGGCCGACAACAGCACGAAGGGCGTGGTAGGCAACACCGGCAAAAAGGCGCCCAGTACCCCCAACCCCAATGAAAGACTGCCAAGCAGGGCAAACAATATGCGCATCCGGCCCTCCTTTGTTAACAGCCTGAGCATAGCAGGAAGCAGGCGCGGCGGGAAACCCTATACCGCGCCAGGAACCCGGCCGTTGGCCGGCCGACCCTCTTCCCGGTGAGCCTGTTGGCCCGGCCCCGAAAAGTGGCCGCGCCATCGCGACGCAATCGCATTACGCAACTATTCTTTAACATACCGCTGTGGTAGCGACTCGCCATGCCCATGAGGAGACGGCGCCGGCACAGCCCTATACATAATCATTAATTGCAGTGGAGCAAAACCATGAAAGGAACTCGAACCCTGGTGGCGAGCCTGGTTGCCCTCGCGCTCACCCCCTCGACCCAGGCCGCCAGTGACGCGGAAGAGCTCAGTCAGTTAAAGGACCAGCTCAACGCCCTGCTGAACCGCATAGAACAACTCGAAACCAAAACCGCCCAGGCCGAAGCCCGGGCGGAGGCGGCGGAAACCCGGGCGGCGGCCACAACCCCCGCCAGCCGTAGCGTCACCTCCGGCAACGACAGCATCCGCCTGTCCCTGTCGGGCCATGTCAATCGGGCCCTGCTGTACGCGGACGACGGCCGGGACGGCGATCTCTACCATGTCGATAACGACGCCTCCTCCACCCGCGTCCGCCTCATCGGCGAGGGAGATGTGGGCAACGAGCTGACCGTGGGCACCGCCATCGAACTGCAGCTTGAGTCCAATTCCACCGCCGACGTCAACCAGGAAAACGAGAGCGTTTCCGGGGACACCATCAGCGAGCGCCGCCTGGAGATCTACTTCGATCACCAGCGCTACGGCAAACTCTGGCTAGGCCAGGGCTGGACCGCCAGCGAAGACAGCTCCGAGATGGATCTCTCGGGCACTGCGCTGGCCGGCTATTCCAGCACCGGCGACATCGCCGGGGGGATCCGCTTCCGGGACGGCGACGGCAATCTGCTCGAGTCCACCGTGGGCGATACCTTTATCAACCTGGACGGACTGGGCCGGCGCGATCGCCTGCGCTACGACACCCCGAGCTTCGCCGGCCTGACCTGGTCGGTCGGCACCGTGGAAAACGATGCCTGGGATACCGCGCTCAAGTATTCGGCGGAATACGACTTCTTCACCCTCGCCACCGCCCTCGCCTACTCCAACCAGAAGGACAACGACGGCCAGGTCAACGGCTCGGTGTCCGCCCTGCTCGACAATGGCTTCAACCTCACCCTGGCCGCCGGCCGCCGGGAGCTGGACACCGCCGGAGATCCCCGCTTCTACTATGGCAAGCTAGGCTACCGCCAGCACTGGTTCCGCTTTGGCGAAACCGCCCTCTCCCTCGACTACCACCGCACGGAACATGCGGAGCTGTCGGGAGACAAGGGCCGCTCCTACGGTCTGCAGGCGGTGCAGAACATCGACCGCTGGGCCACCGAGGCCTATCTTGGCTACCGCAACTACGATCTGAGCCGTCCGGGCGTCAGCACCGAAGACATCGACGCCCTGCTGATGGGTGCCCGGATTAAATTTTAAGGAGACCACATGGCCCGATGGCTGTTGCTCGCCACCCTGCTGCTGGGGCTGTCCGCCTGTAGCCTGGGGCGACCGCTGGAATACCACAGCGACCGGGAGATACCGCCCGGCCCGGGGCTGGTCACCGGTGAACGAGGCGCCCTCACCCTGGAAACCCGGCCGTCCCACTGATCCCGGGGCTGCCGTCCGGCCCCGGTGGAGCGACTTGCTCCGCAGGCGCCGGCACTACTCAGGGCCCGCAGTAGGCAGGCGGCCTTTTGCCTTGCTTTTTCATCAGGGTGCAATGACGGTTGTCCACACCATCACCCCTGACCGACAGGGTTTGAATGGTCGGCTGCTCGGGCGCCGGGAGTACCGCCTGCGCGGGCACTGTTCCCAGGGCAAACACGGCGGCCACCATGAGTGAAGTGATGACTTTCATAATGCTTCTCCCTTCTTTTCCATTGGCGGCCCTGCGGCAACCAGCGCGCCCTGCAGAGCCGGCACTATCCGGATGACAACCCCACCGCCAGCATGCGCTCGCCGAACGGTTGGGTACTCTCTCTTGGGGTTGTCCCCAGCCCTTATAAAACATGACCGGGATGCCCGTGGTTTTGCTGCAAGACAGGCCCCTTTGTGGGTCGCTACCACAGCGCCGGGAGCCGGGACGGCAAGCCCGCCGGTGTCCTTGAGGAACTTGAAAAATCGGGGAGATCGGAGCAGACGCCCACGAGGGAGATGGATAGGCGTCATATGCAGTAAACAGAAAACCCCCTCCCGGGCGGAAGGGGTTTCCGGCAATCGGGAGGGGCCGGGTGTCGGCCCCTTCTTGTTTTACCATGCCAGCAATGACGCCCTGGGCACCATCAGTAAATATGCATGCCGCCGTTCACATCGATGGTGGCGCCGGTGATGTAGCTGGACAGATCCGAGGCCAGGAACAGGAAGGCCTTGGACACGTCCTCCGCCGCCCCCAGGCGGTTGAGGGGAATGGTGGTCAGGATCTTTTCCTTCATCTCGGGGGTCAGCTTGCCGCCGGTGATATCGGTCAGGATCAGGCCGGGGGTGACCGAGTTAATGCGGATATTGTGCCCCCCGAACTCCCGGGCCATGGCCTTGCCCAGGCCCAGCATGCCCGCCTTGGCGGCGCTGTAGTGGGGGCCACCGAAAATGCCGCCACCACGCTGGGCCGATACCGAGGAAGTGTTCACTATGGATCCACTGTTCTGGCTGACCATCTGCGGCAACACCGCCTGGGACATGTACAGCATACCGCGCAGACTGACATCGGTGACCTGTTCGTAGTTCTCGGGGGTGATCTCCAGGGTCTTCAGCGGCTGGGTGATGCCGGCGTTGTTGAGCAGCACGTCGATACGACCGAATTTCTCCAGCACCGCGGCGACCGCCTTCTCGCAGGAGGCCTTGTCGGTGACGTCGCAGGCCACGCCGAAGGCGCGCTCGCCCACCGCCCTGGCCGCTTCCTCGCTCTGGGCCTGGTTCAGATCCAGGATGGCCACATAGGCGCCGTGCTTATGGAACAGCTCGGCGGTATTGCGGCCGATACCGCGGGGGCTGGCGGCACCGGTAATGACACACACTTTATTTTCCAGCAACATGGTCTATCTCCTTTAATACATCGTCAAGAAAAGTCAGGGATTTCAACAACTCGTTTTCAATTTCCGCCAACGGCAACAGCGTTGTCTTCTTGTAGGGTTTGGCGTCGTTATTGCGCAACAGCCGGAAGGGCAGTTCCAGACTGAATGACAATTCGGGAAAAGCGGCCTCGATGGCCGGCAGCAACCGGATAAAATCTATCTGGCCTTCGCCCAGGGCACAGAAGTGGTATTTTTCATCGCGGTAATAGGCGTCCTTGATATGCAGGTGCTCGCAGTACGGCAGGGCCTGCAGGGTATCGGCCACCGGATCCAGCCAGGGGCGGTGGGAAATGATGTTGCCCACGTCGTAATTGATGCTGAACACGTCTCGCTCCAGCCGCGCCAGCAAGGCGGGGATGTCGGCAGCGCTGTTCAGGATGTTGTCGACCCGGTCGCCGGGATTTTCCAGGCAAACCCGCAGGCCATGCTGGCGGGCGATGGCCGCCATATCCGGTGCCAGCTCGAAGAAACGTTCGGCGGTGGCCAGGGTGGCGGCATTGGTGACAAAGCGGGAGGCACCGAGCTCGGCGGCGAAGCGGGCCCGCACCTCGAACTGGGCGATAGCGTCTTCATCCCCCAGGTTGATATGGCCCGAAAAGGTGGGGCAGCGCTGCCCCAGGGAGTTCATCAGGGCCACCAGCTCACGGGCATAATCCCGGCTCAGATCGGCATCGGTAAACTCGTTGACGTAGCCCTTGATAAAGGCCAGCTCCACATTTTTTATGCCGCACCGCTGCATCGACTGCAGGATCTCAGGCATGGCATAGCCGTCGTAAGCACCGGTGCTTACGGAAATATCTCGTCCCATGGAATCTTTCCTTTATGCTTGGCAGTTGCCGTTAATCAGGTCGTAGCTCTGGATCACCTGGCTGTCATCCGCCTGGCCCAGGCCGCGGCCGGCGGTGGCGAGGAACATCTGGTGCGCCGCCGCCGCCAGCGGCAGTGCCACCCGGCTGTCGCTGCCCGAAGCCAGCACTATGCCTAAGTCCTTCACGAAAATGTCGATGGCGCTGGTCACCTCGGGATCATCCCGCAGCATGCGAGGGCCCCTGTCCTTCAGCATCCAACTGGCCGCCGCCGAGCCGCTCATGATCTCGAGCAACACCTGCAGATCCACCCCGGCCTTGCGCGCCAGGGAAAAGGCCTCGGCCACGGCGGCGATGTGCACGCCGCACAGCAGTTGGTTGACGGTCTTGACCACGGCGCCCTGTCCCGGCTCTTCGCCCACGTGGAACACCTTGTCACCCATGCCCCGCAGCACCGGAAAAATACGTTCGAAGACGGCTGCCGGTGCCGCCGCCATGATCGACAGGGTGCGGGCCCGGGCACCGACCACGCCGCCGGACACAGGGGCATCCACCAACTGCCGGCCGACGGCCGCTACCCGCTCCGCCAGCCGGGCTACCGCCGCCGACGGGCAGGTGGCCATCAATACCACCAGGGCGTCGTCCGCCAGGCTCTCAAGAGCCCCCTCGTCAAACAGTATCTGTTCGGCCTGGGTCGCGTTGACCACCATCAGGATCAGGGCGTCTGCCCCCCGGGCCGCGTCCCGGGCCGAGTCGCAGACCCGGCCGCCGGCGTCTGCCAGGGCCGCCAGGGCCCGAGGATTCATGTCGAAACCGGCCACCGGAAAGCGTGCCGACAGCAGGTTCCTGGCCATGGGCAGGCCCATGGAGCCCAGGCCGATAAAGGCTAATTGATTCATTTGCTGCTCCTTGTCGCGTCGTTCGCCGCGGTTAATAGATGGTGAAGGCCGGCACATAGGAGATCAGCAGCAGCACCGTAATCGCCACCAGGTAGAAGGGCCACAGCTCCCGCACAATGCGGCCGATCTTTTCCCGAGAGATGGCCGCGGCCACAAACAGGGTGGTACCTATGGGCGGGGTGAACAGGCCGATGCTCAGGTTCACCGCCATCATGATGCCGAGCTGGATGGGGTCCATGCCGATGCTGTTGCCCACCGCCACCAGGGTGGGACCGAGCAGCAGAATGGCGGCCGGCAGGTCCAGGAACATGCCGATGCACAGCAGCAGGATGTTCATGGCCAGGATGATCATCCAGGGGCTGGAGAACGCTTGCTGGGCGTAGCTGGCGATCTGGTTGGGGATCTGTTCGGTGATCAGCACATGGCCGACCAGGTTGGAGGCGACGATCACCAGCATTACGATGCCGGTGGTCAGGGCGGTGCCCACCAGGGCGCCGATCACCCGCTTGACGGTCAGATCCCGGTAGATGCACAGGCTGACCACCAGGGCATAGGCCACGGCGATCACGCTCACCTCGGTGGGAGTGGCGATGCCGGCGCGCAGCAGGATCACGATAAACAGCGGCATGGCCAGGGCAGGGGCGGCGAACAGCAGCGCCTTGAGCAACCCGCGTACCGAGAAGCTCTCTTTCAGCAGCGGGAAGCCCCGCAACCGCCCGGAGAAATAGCACACCATCATCATGCCGCCGGCCAGCATGATCCCGGGCAGTATGCCGGCCACGAACAGCGAGGCAATGGAGCTGTTGGACACCAGGGCATAGAGGATCAGCGGGATGGAAGGCGGGATCAGCCCGGCAATGACCGATGACGAGGCGGTGACCGCGGCGCTGAAGGCACCCGGATAGCCTTCCCGCTTCTGCCAGGGGATCAGCATGGAGCCCAGGGCCGAGGCCTCGGCCACCGCCGAACCGGACACCCCGCCGAACACGGTGGAGCCCACCACCGTTACCTGGCCCAGGCCGCCGTGAAAGCGCCCTACCAGGTAGGCGGCAAAGTCCACCAGTTTCCGGCCCAGGGTGCCGGACATCATCAGGCTGCCGGACAGGATGAAGAAGGGGATGGCCAGCATGGGAAAGCTCTGGGTGGGCTGGAACAGCTTCAGTACCGCGATCACGCTGGGCGCATCGCCCACGAACAAGACTGCCGCGCCGGCACTGATAATCAGCGCATAACCGACCGGAAACGCAAACAGCATCAGCAGGGCAAACAGCCCTATCATCAACGGAGTCATTCTGCCACCTCGGATTTAGTCATACGCTGATCAAAGGCGGACGCATCGGCCAAAAACCAGAGAATATTGGTGAACGCGGTCAGGGCGATGGCGCCGAAACCATACACAAGCGCCATATAGGCGTAGCTGGAAGAAATGCCGGAGATGGGGAATAACTGCCTGCCGGCAATGCGGACCACATCCACGCCGATATAAGCGAGGTAGCTGAAGGTCACAACCACCACCAGTTGCATCACCAGCATCAGCACCCGGGTCGCCGGGATATTGAGCAGTCCCAGGACGGCATTGACCGCCACGTGCTGGCCCCGCTGGGCCGCGGCGACGATGGCGCCCATCACCAACCAGGGAAAGAGCAGGTTCGGCATCTCCGCCGGCCAGCCCAGGCTTTGGGTGGTGAGATAACGCACCACCACATCGGCGCCAAGGAACAGGAACAAAGAGACAATCGCCGCCATGAAAATACCCAGTGCGGTATATTCAACGGCCTTGTCCAGCCCGCACAATAATCGGGCACCGGTACCGCCGCATGATGGTTGATACATGAGTTTTCCCTGTACGTTCATTTTCCGCCTCCTTGTTGAGGGGGTTGCAAGTCCCCGTTTTTCTATGCGCCCTGATGGGTGCGACACAAAAACAGGCACTCCGGAACAAGGCGGGGGAAAGTCCCCCGCCCTCGGGCTTACTTGGCGCGGGCCGCTTCCGCCACCAGTAGTGGTACCAGCTCCGGATACTGCTGCTGCCACTTGTCGTAGACCGCCTGGGTGGCCTCGGCAAAGACCTGGCTGTCGACGGCATTGAACTGCACGCCAGCCGCTTCCATCTCTGCACGCAGCTTGGACTCCTGCTCGACAAAGGTTCTGCGGTTGAACTCGCCGGCTTCCATCGCCGCTTCCTTGACTGCCTGCTGATCCGCCTCGGACAGACCATCCCAGATGAGTTTGCTCGCCAGCAACGGCGTGGACTCGTATTTGTGGCCGGTCAGGGAGATGTATTTCTGCACCTCGTAGAGTTTGGAAGAATGGATATTGGCCAGCGGATTCTCCTGGCCGTCCACTACGCCCTGCTGCAGCGCGATGTACAGCTCGGAGAACGCCATGGGCGTGGGGTTGGCACCCAGGGTCTGGAAAATATCCACCGTCATGGTATCGGGCGGGGTTCTCAGCTTGATACCGGCCAGATCCCCGGGTTTGGTGATGGGGCGGACGTTGTTACTGACATGACGGATGCCGTTGTCCCAGAACGACAGCACCACCAGTCCTTCTCGCTCGGCCAGGGCACCCAGCTCTTCACCCACGGGGCCATCCAGCGTCTGCCAGGCCTCTTCCGAGCTGGAAAACAGGAACGGCAGTCCAATCAGGCCAAATTCGGGGATCACGCTGGAGGTGGTGCCCTGGGAGTTGGCGCTGAAGGCGATGGCGCCCAGGCGCATGGAGGTGATGGCTTCGCTGTCTTCACCGAACTGGGCGTTGCCGCCGACGACCACCTTGATGCGGCCGTCGGTTTTTTCTTCCACCAGTTTGGCAAACAGCAGGGAGGCTTCGGCCTTGGGATTGCCGTCTGCGGCGTTATGGGCCAGACGCAATGTTTGCTGGGCCCATACCGGGGCAGAAGCGAGCGTGATAGCCAGTGCGGCGGTGGTCAGTACCTTTTTCATATCACAATCCTTACTAGTGAGAGTTATGTCCATATTTCACACAAAGGGCCGAGATCCCGATGGCCACAGGCCCCATGTCAGTTACCGCGTCTCAGAGCCATTCCCGGGTTCGGGCCACGATGCGATCCACGGAGATGCCGTAGCGGTCGTGCAGGGTGGGCAAGGCACCCGCATCCAGGAACTGATCCGGCAGTCCAATATGGCGGAATGCGGGGGTGACTCCGGCCCGCAACAGGGTGCCGGCCACCGCCTCGCCCAGGCCGCCGACGACAGAGTGATTCTCGGCCACCACCACCATGCGTCCGGGCTTGGCGGCTTCCCGCAGTATGGTGGCTTCGTCCAGGGGCTTGATGGTCGGCACGTGCAGCACCGCCGCGTCCACGCTGTCCTTCTGCAGCCGCTTGGCGGCGTCCAGGGCGCGCATGGTCATGAAGCCGGAAGAAATGAACAGCACCTCGCGGCCGTCGCGGAGCAACTTGGCCTTGCCCAGTTCGAAGCGGTAGTCATACTCGTCCAGTACCAGCGGCACATTGCCACGCGGCAGGCGCATGTATACCGGCCCCTGGTGCTCGGCGATGGCCGGCACCGCCTGCTCCACATCCAGGGCGTCGCACGGATCCACTATGGTCAGGTTGGGCATGGCACGGAAAATGGCGATATCGTCGGTGGCCTGGTGGCTGGGGCCGTACCCCGTGGTCAACCCCGGCAGGGCACAGGCGATCTTGACGTTCAGGTTTTCTTCGGCGATGGCCATGCAGATGAAATCGTAGGCCCGGCGCGAGGCAAACACCGCGTAGGTGGTGGCGAAGGGCAAGGCGCCTTCCCGCGCCAGGCCGGCGGCCGCGCTCATCAGCAGTTGCTCGGCCATGCCCATCTGGTAGAACCGCTCCGGGTAACGCTGGGCGAAAATATGCAGATCGGTATATTTGGCCAGGTCGGCGGTCAGGCCCACCACATTCGGATTGGTTTCCGCCAACTGGCTCAAGGCATGGCCAAAGGGAGCCGGGGCTGTTTTTTGTCCTTCCTCGGCGATGGAGGCAATCATGGCCGAAGTTTTCAGGCGAACTTTACTCATGTTAGTGTCCTTGTTATCCATTCACGGCAGATAAAACATCGTTATCGGGCTTGAAAGCCGGCATCCAGCGCGGCCAGGGCCTGCTCCCACTCCGACGGCTCGACCCGGATGAAGTGGGTCTTCTCGCGCTGCTCCAGGAATGGCACGCCCTGCCCCATGCGGGTGTCACAGATGATGATCCGGGGACCCTTGAAGTCGCTGTGGCGGGCCTGGTCGAAGGCCTGGCTGACCGCCGCTATGTCATTGCCGTTGACCCTTTGCACCTGCCAGCCGAACGCCTGCCATTTGTCGGCCAGGGGCTCGAAGTTCAGGATCTGGGTAGAGGGACCATCCGCCTGCTGGTTGTTGACATCGACGATGGCGATCAGATTGTCCAGCTGCCAGTGGCCGGCGGACATGGCCGCCTCCCAGGTGGATCCCTCATTCAGTTCACCATCGGACAGCAGGTTGTAGATAAACGAGCCGGACTGCTTTCTTTTCAGCCCCAGCGCCATGCCCACGGCGATGCCGAGGCCCTGGCCCAGCGAGCCGCCGGTGATTTCCATGCCAGGGGTATAGGAGGCCATGCCGGACATGGGCAACCGGCTTTCATCGGAGCCGTAGGTTTCCAGCTCGTCTTCCGGCACGATTCCGGCTTCGATCAGCGCGGCATAGAGGGCGATGGCGTAGTGGCCGATGGACAACAGGAAACGATCCCGACCTTCCCATTCGGGCTCGTCAGGCCGGTAATTGAGCGCCTGGAAGTAGGAGACCGCCAGCACATCGGCAATGCCCAGGGCCTGGCCCACATAGCCCTGCCCCTGAACCTCGCCCATGCGCAGGGCAAACCGGCGAATGCGGTAGGCGCGCTCTTCCAGACTGATTTGGACATGTTCCTGTTGCATAATAACCCCTTGTCTTCAGATAAAACGAATACGCAAACCCCGGGTGCAGCACCGCCTTGGCGATTCAATCCGCCGAGGTCAACCAGTTGATCTTTTCCTTTGATTCCTCGTCCCACACCCGGAAATGGGTATCCATGGCCCGCTTGGCGGCTTCCGGATCTCTATTACGCAGTGCGTCTATCACGGCCTGGTGGCTGCCGTTGGTCCGCGCCATCGATGCCGGCGACTGCCTCACCATGACCCGGCGGCGATGCACCACTTCCTTCAGTACCGAGGCCAGCCCCTGGATGATCAGGATGATGACCGGGTTCTGGGTCATGTAGGCCAGGTGGCGGTGAAAATCGTAATCCGCCGCCAGGCTCTCGTTGACGTTGCTGTTGTCGTTCATCACCTCGAGCAGTCCTTCCAGCTTGACGATATCGGCCTCGGTGGCTTTGCTGGCCGCACTGTAGGCGATTTCCCGCTCCAGCATTTCCCGGGCACCTTCCAGCGCGTCCACCGAGATGTAGCCGAGCCGCAGGGCGATATCGAAGTAGATCTGCACGAAGGCTGGCTGGGGCATCTGCAGGAAGGTGCCGCTGCCGCGGGTACGCCGAATGAAACCCAGGTTTTCCAGCGTGGCCAGTTGCTCCCTAACCATTGATCTCTGCACGCCTAATTGTTCAGCCAACTTACGCTCGGGAGGCAAGCGTATCCGGCCATACTCATCGGTTTCAGCCGTGGCCAGCACTTCCCTAAGGCGTTTGAATGTGTCCACTTTGCTATCTCCCATCCTGGCCAACCTCATTGGTAGTACCAATCCATGAGTAAAAAATAACAAAAGAATCACAGATAAACAAATTTCAGAACAAAAAATAAAAGCTTAAAAATCAAATACATAATTAATTTATGTTAATCAGTATCGTTTTTAGTGATCCGGATCGCACTAAAATTGATCATCTTGGTAGTACCAAGTTAGAGCTTTTGTCAGCGATAACGGGGAAGAAAGGAAGGATGACAGTCAACAAACGAACATTGGTTCACAGGAATAAACCAAAGATCAATCGTGTGGCGACGAGGGAGTACGCGCACGTCCGGATGGCGACCGTGAGCCACGCGCAGGAAATGGATGCGCCGCCGGCAGCAAGGCCGGCGACGGATGACTCAGCGGATCACGAAAGGGTCGGGCACGTCTTCCGTCGTCGATAACCACACCGACTTGACCTTGAGGTATTCACGCAAGCTATCCTGGCCACTCTCCTTGCCCAGGCCGCTCTGCTTGAAGCCACCGAAAGGTGTAAGGTAGCTCATGGTGCGGTAGGTATTGACCCAGACCGTGCCCGCCTCCAGCCGGTCCGGCAAGGTCAGGGCCCGGCGCAGATCCTCGGTCCATATTCCCGCGGCAAGGCCGTAAGGGCTGTCGTTGGCAATTGCCACCGCCTCCTCTTCATCCTCGAACGGAATGATGGACAGCACGGGGCCGAACACCTCTTCCCGGGCGATGCGCATGCGGTTGTGCACTCCGGCGAAGATGGTGGGCTCAACAAACCATCCTTGTTCAAGCCCAGGCGTATCAGGCCGGCCACCTCCCAGCAGGCAGTCGGCCCCCTCCGCCCTGGCGATATCAATGTAGCCGAGGATCTTCTCCAGCTGCGGCAGGTTGGTGACCGGTCCCACCTGGGTATCCGGGCTCATGGGATCACCGAGCCGGGCGTGGCGGGCGAAGGCCAGCAGCTTGTCGACGAACTCGTCGTGAATGGCACGCTGCACCAGCAGCCGGGAGCCGGCGACACAGGTCTGGCCGCTGGCGGCGAATATGCCGGAGATCACCCCCTTGACCGCGTTGTCCTGGCGGGCGTCGGCAAAGACGATATTGGGCGATTTGCCGCCCAGCTCCATGGTGACCCGCTTCATGCCCCGGGCCGCCGCCTGGTAAATCTGCCGGCCGGTCTGATCCGACCCGGTAAAGGCCACCTTGGCGACTTGCGGATGTTCCACCAAGGGCGCCCCCACCTCGGCGCCGAAGCCGGTGACTACGTTCAGCACCCCGGGGGGAAAGCCGACCCGCTCGACGATGCGCGCAAATTCCAGCAGGGAAGCGCTGGTGTATTCCGATGGCTTGAATACCACCGTATTGCCCGCCGCCAACGCCGGCGCCAGCTTCCAGCTGGCGAGCAGCAGCGGCGAGTTCCAGGGAATAATGGCCGCCACGACCCCCACCGGCTCATGCCGGGTGTAATTGAAATGACCGGCCTTGTCGGTAGGGATCACCGCGCCCTCAATCTTGTCGGCCAGGCCGCCATAGTAGTAGTACCACTGGCGCAGGTAATGGGTCTGAGCACGCATTTCGGCATAGAGCTTGCCATTGTCACGTACCTCTATGCCGGCCAGGAAATCGGCCCGATCGGCCAGCGCATCCCCCAGCCGGCGCAGCAACTCGCCCCGGCCGCTGGCGGTGAGCCCGCGCCAGGCCGGATCCTGCAGAGCCCTGGCCGCGGCGGCAACCGCGCAGTCCACGTCTGCCCCATTGCCCCTGGGGATCCTCGCCCAGGGCAGGCCGGTATAAGGATTGGAGGATTCAAACCACTCGCCGGACAGGGATTCGACCCAGCGCCCGTCGATATACATCCGATATTGCTGCATGGATCACTCCTGTATGCACAATGTTTTGGCGCCACCCAAAGACGGCGTCGTCAAGGGCCCTCGCCTACCGATCTTCAAACTAGCACCCAATCATCTGCATCCATTAAGCTCTTTTGAACAGGTCGTGATCCGGATCAAAAATCCAGCAATATTTTTACCAACTGCCTTCACGGCCGTCGCGGCTCGCCTTTTCACCCAGAAACGACTAATCACCTGATAAAAAATACTTTTTCTGCCACTCTTCTTGCTCATCCCCCCCCCCCTGTTCCAGTATCTTTTCCCCTCGCCACAATCGAACATAAGAACACATTAATAACAAAAGTATTCACAACACAACCCTATTGCCTTAGACTGAAACCATCAAATGAAACAACAAATGAACAATTGAACAATCAATCGGGAGGTCCACCATGATCACCAAGAAGATAGCGATCGGCTGCGACGATGCGGCCGTGGAGATGAAGAACACCCTCAAGCAGTACCTGACCGAGTTGGGCTTCGAGGTCAGCGATTTCGGGGTCGAGGCCGGGGTCAGCGTGCACTACCCTGACATCGCCTACCAACTGGCCACCTCGGTGCGCGACGGCGCCCAGGAGCTCGGCATTCTGTGCTGCGGTACCGGTATCGGCATGGCCATCACCGCCAACAAGGTTAATGGCATCCGCGCCGCCCAGGCCCACGACACCTATTCGGCCCAGCGGGCACGCAAGAGCAACGACGCCCAGATCATCACCCTGGGCGCCCGTGTGGTGGGCATCGAGCTGGCCAAAGAAATCGTGCATGCCTTCGTCACCTCGGATTTCGAGGCGGGCCGCTCCGGGCCCAAGGTGGAACGCATCCGTTACTATGAAAACCTCGACAAACGGTAACGGGCT
Organism: Zobellella denitrificans; assembly: GCF_002237365.1. Lineage (GTDB taxonomy): Bacteria > Pseudomonadota > Gammaproteobacteria > Enterobacterales > Aeromonadaceae > Oceanimonas > Oceanimonas denitrificans. Next base: position 47,194 of record NZ_NMUO01000008.1, on the reverse strand, counting down.
CACAGCTCGCACGGAAGAAGGATTACGGGCATAGGGGATTCACATATAGTCCCTTATGGCTCAGTCACATGTACAAGCAAGGAATGACAACAGGAGTGTTCTAATGCAGCGCATCATCAACGATCCGGATCTGGTAGTGGAAGAATCGGTACTGGGCTACGTCAAGGCCCATCCCCGGCTGCTGGCCCACACCGACAACCCGCGGGTGCTGAAGTACCCGGGCAAGGTCGCCGACAACAAGGTGGGGGTGATCACCGGCGGCGGCTCCGGCCACGAGCCGGCCTTCCTCGGCTACGTGGGCAAAAACCTGCTGGACGCCGTGGCCGTCGGTGAAATATTTTCCTCCCCCACCGCCATCAGCTTTCTCGATGCCGCCAAGGCCGCCGACCGGGGCGCGGGGGTGGCCTGCCTGTACGGCAACTACGCCGGCGACAACATGAACGTCAAGATGGCCACCAAGATGGCCGAGAAACAGGGCATCACCATCAAGACGGTGGTGGCCAACGACGACGTGGCCTCGGCCCCCGCCACCGAGCTCGGCAAGCGCCGGGGCGTGGCCGGCGAGATCCTGATGTGGAAAACAGGCGGTGCCGCCGCCGCCCGCGGCTACGACCTGGACGGGGTGATCCGGGTAGCCCAGCGCACCATCGAGCAGACCCGCAGCATCGGCGTGGGCCTGTCTTCCTGCGTGATCCCCGCGGCCGGCAAGCCCAACTTCCATATCGAGGCGGGCACCATGGAAGTGGGCATCGGCCACCACGGCGAGCCGGGTATCAACGTGACCGCCCTGGCACCGGCCAACGAGATGGCACGCATCATGGTGGACACCGTGGTACCCGACCTGCCCTTCACCGCCGACGATGAGGTGGCGGTGCTGATCTCCGGCCTGGGCGCCACCCCCAACAACGAGCTGCATATTCTCTATTCGGCGGTGGCCGAACTGCTGCAGGAAAAGGGGATCCGGGTGCACCGCAGCTACGTGGGCAACTATTTCACCTCGCTGGAAATGCTCGGCGCTACCCTGACGGTACTGAAGCTGGACGACGAACTGAAACAACTGCTGGACCTGCCGGCCACATCCATTGGCCTGACCCAGGTGGAGGAAGACTGATGAGCACATTCAACAATTTGCACGGCAAGCAGTGCGTGCTGGAGATCTGCGACAAGATCATCGACAACAAGGCCTACCTGAGCGAGGTCGACGGCCTGATCGGCGACGGCGACCACGGCATCAACATGGCCAAGGGCTTCAACCTGTGCAAGAACGATCTGCAGGCGCTGGACACCGTCACCCTGGATCAGAGCTTCTCCATCCTGGCGAACATCCTGATGGGCTCCATCGGTGGCTCCATGGGCCCGCTCTACGGCAGCATCTTCTTCGGCATGGCCTCGGCCATCGAAGGCCGGGACAGCATCGATGCGGAACAATTCGACACCATGCTGCGTGAAGGGCTGGCCAGCGTACAGGAGATCAGCAGTGCCCAGGTGGGCGACAAGTGCCTGATGGATGCCCTGGTGCCGGCGGTCGATGCCTTTTCCGCCGCCGTCGCCGCCGGCGACGGCTTCGCGGACTGCCTGGCAAAAATGGCGGCCGCCGCCCAGGCGGGCAGTGAGTCCACCAAGGATCTGGTGGCCAGGATCGGCCGCGCCAGCCGGCTGGGCGAACGCTCCCGCGGCGTGCTGGATGCCGGCTCTGTGTCCTGCGCCATGATCCTGGGCACCCTGGCGGAGGCGGTAGCCAGGCGCCTGGATTAATCTCTCCGTGGTATTAAGCTAAACCACTATAATCGGCATAAGGGTGGCTACAGTGTTGAACTGTTTAACATATGGCCACCCTACTTCCTCTCCAAGACTTCCGTGTAGGTGATGCAACCCCACACAAGCGTAAGGTTGCGAATGAAGTGCGAGTCTTGTCCTCCGCAGACGGCCCGCCAGTATAATGCCCTCTGCACTCTATCAATCTGCGCAATGCAAGAACTTCGCGATCACCTGTTCCTGGCTTTCTATCACCCTTATATTCATAGGGGTAGTGGCCAATGCAATCGCCCAGCGTTCAAGTTGTCCACTTTATTCAGCAACACCAAGCGCTTCTGCTGTCCGCACCATTGGCGGTAGTGACCGCAGAACTGGGAGCCCGTAGCCGGCGCTTTAGCCGCCGGAACATACCGGACCGGCACGGCAGGCACACCACCAGTTGCAGGTTCGCACCACGTAAACGGGCGTCAACAGCCCCACCACCAACCATCACTACCGTCCGCAACTAAATAACTGATCCTAATAGTGCTACATCGACCGGGTCCCACACGCAGACACGCCGTAAACCCGTCCCTGTGGGCTCCGCCGCGCCATCCCTGGCGCGGAGGGTCTGCTTAGCGAAACCCAGTCGCTGCCGGTAGTGATCTACCATTCGGAACAGCTATTTAGGATAGTCCTGAAGCCAGAAACAGGAGCAAGAGCAAGAGCAGGAACACCAAGATAATTTATATATTCAGACACAATCACCGAACCAAATGGAGGGCGACCGCTAGGAATGCTCTCTTCCCGTCAAATATCATATTTGGAGGAAAATAAAAAATCCGATGACCACCAGTCATCGGATTTTTACCATCTAAAAAGTCTATCTAAACGAACCAAACTAGCCAACCAGAATTATAACTCCCTCAACTTTATTTGCACGCGGAAAATATTAACAAGCGCTACTAAACATTACAACCACACGTATTAATGCCATCCTATTTCCGGAAAAAACTTTTATTTTTTCAGAAAACCTTTCTTAATCACAACTGAGCCTCATTATCAGATCAGTTACATAGATCTCTTAATTTGATAAATATTTTCGGTATTTACAATCAACTTCATTAATCGCATTCACATTTCCGGTGGAGCGCCCTTGCTCGTCAAATGTCTCTTTCAGATATGCATCGGCGATAGCTTTGGCTACTTCCGCTCCAATCACACGGGCCCCCATCGTTATAATTTGAGCATTGTTGGAAAGTGCGGCCCTCTCGGCAGAGTAAGTGTCGTTTGCCAAAGCAGCACGAATACCTGGTACTTTGTTGGCGGCGATACAAACGCCAATACCCGTACCACAGACAAGAATAGCACGATCATAAGTTCCGTCGATCACTCTGGATGCAACACGATCAGACAAATTTGCATAGAAAGGATCGGCCCCCTCTGAATCACGAGATATATCCTCGACATCATAACGTGTGGACAGATAGTCAGCCAATATTTTCGCCAGGTCCTCGCCTGCGCTATCACCGGCAATTGCAATTTTCATATCAAGACTCCTTGATTTGTTAAGACATTAACAACAGATAGATATTACTCGAGCACTATCACATTAATTTTCAATGGGCACATTGCAAATGTATATATAGGATATTCAACTCAACGTTCACCGAGACATTACTATCACTTAACACAAGTCGCCAACGACAGCTCAATTACTGTGTGACTATGGTAAAAATTTTTTGAAATCATTTTTTACAAATAGCACACTCAATAGGCCAAACCAAGGCCTCCACAACTAACCATTCAGTACAGGAAGTTAAATAAATGCCGAACACTTTCTCAAAATATTTAGAAATCCCTCTACTTGCCATGCGGAGCGTCCAATGAAAAGACCATCTATATGCGGGCAACGGATCAACTCTTCGCAATTATCCGAGTTCACCGAACCTCCATATAAACAGGGAACCCGCCGACCAAGCACGGCCTCTGCCACCTGGATGATTTCCGCCTGACGTTCGTCCGCATAACCAGGGGTGGCTGGAATTCCACCCTCGCCAATAGCCCATACCGGTTCGTAAGCCAGCAGAATGGGAGCTGATTTCTGCATCTCATCCAGATACTGAAGCGCGCCACGCACCTGGGCTTCCAGCACCGTCGCAGCCTGGCCGTTCTCGCGGTCCCGCAGGGTCTCTCCGATGCAGATCAAGGGAATAAAACCATGCCGCACCGCAGCCTCTGTTTTCAGACCAACGGTATGATCGGTCTCTCCGAAATGTTCACGACGCTCCGAGTGACCCAGTTCGATGATATCGAGACCGCAGTCTTTCAGCATCAAGGGAGAAATCTCACCCGTCCAGGCACCAGTGTCAGCCCAGTGCATATTCTGAGCTCCTACCTTCACCCGCGTACCGGCCAGTGCCGCCTTTACCTCGCGCGCGGCGGTGAAGGGCGGGATCACAAAGCGCTGGATACGCGGATCGGCATCCGACTCGGTTTCCTTCAGTCCCTCGGCGAAGCGCAGGGCCTCAGCCAGAGTCTTGTTCATCTTCCAGCTCGTACCAATCCAAAAATCTGCTTGTGTTGCCATTTGTCGCATCCTAGTGATTTGCTACTGTCAGTTTGATACCACCTCTGTCCAGCTCGCCGCATACCTTCTGGTCGGGCAACTGATCGGTGATGATAGTGTCAAACTCCTCAAGGTCGGCGAGCAAGTGCAGAGCGACCCTGTCGAAACGCCCGTGGTGAACCATCAAACAAGACTTCGCAGCCCCCTTAAGCATTGCTCTCTTGGCTCTTACCACTTCTCCATCCATATGAAATGCCTTGTTGCCTGATACCGCAGGGGTGGATAGGAAGGCAATATCGGCTCGCAAACTGGCCAGGTTTTGCTCCGTCAGAACGCCAAAGTATCCATTGAACTTGGCCGAGTAACACCCTCCCAACGCGATCAAGCTGATCCCACTCTCATGACGTAAGCAGTCCAGGATGGCAGCATTGTTGGTGATCACCGTAAGCGGTCTCTTCTCAGGCAGCATGGATCCCAACACGGCAGCCATGGAGCCATCGTTGATCATGACGGTCATCCCAGGCTCGATCTGCTCCAGGGCCTTACGTGCAATCAACTCCTTATCCTCACTTCCCTGCCGCTCTCGGAATCGGAAATCACTCTCGAACTGCATACCCGCTTCGATCGTAGCCCCACCACGCACCTTGCGTAACACGCCTTCCCGTTCCAGCTCATCCAGATCACGATGAATGGTCATCTTCGACACGAAGAAGCGTTGTGAGAGGTCTTCAACCTCCACCCCCCCCTTGTCTCCCAAGAGTTCCATGATCAGCTGTTTACGCTCTTCCCTCTTCATCGGACTCTCCTGCCTGAACCCGTCAGGCAACGCTGCAAGTGTATTATTAACATTAATTGAAACATTTTCAATGCTAGGATTGTTATTTTGTTATGTTTTGATGTTATATTGTACGCCGACTTCCTAACAAATCACTTATAGGATAACAAACCATGATACTTTCAGAGACAGTTGAAGCCAAAGCAAAGCTGGATCCGGAGAATTTCTCTCTCGCCAACTGCATACGTGCACTCTCTATTGATGCGGTAGAGGCCGCGAATTCTGGTCATCCGGGGGCGCCCATGGGGATGGCGGACGCGGCAACTGTGCTTTTCCGCAAACATCTGAAGTTTGACGCCAGCCAGCCTGACTGGCCGGACCGGGACCGTTTTGTGCTATCCAATGGCCATGCCTCCATGCTGTTATATAGCCTGTTACATTTAACAGGTTACGAAGCCATGACGCAGGAGCAGCTGCGCAACTTCAGGCAGTGGGGTTCCATCACTGCTGGTCACCCTGAATATGGGCACACCCCGGGGGTAGAAACAACAACGGGCCCCCTCGGGCAGGGCTTTGCCGGAGCCGTCGGCATGGCCATCGCCGAGAGAAGACTGGCGAGCGAGTTCGGTGACGATCTCGTCGATCACCACACTTACGTGTTCCTCGGTGACGGATGTTTACAGGAAGGGATCGGTCAAGAAGCGGCCAGCCTCGCCGGTCACCTGGGCCTGGGCAAGCTGATCGTGCTTTACGATGATAACGAAATTACGATAGACGGCCCCACCTCTGTCTCCTTTTCTGAGGATGTTCTGGGACGTTTCACAAGCTGCGGCTGGCATGTACATCGGTGTGACGGCCATGATCCCGTAGCGATCGATATGGCGATCCAGGCTGCAAAAGCAGAAACGGACAAGCCTTCTATTATCTCGCTGAAAACAGTGATCGGCTTCGGCTCCCCCAACAAGGCAGGCTCGGCTTCATCCCACGGTTCTCCGTTAGGTACCGAGGAAGCAGCCCTGGCCAAGACGGCGCTTGGCTGGTCTGCGGAGCCCTTCGTCATCCCGCCATCATTGCGCCAGCAGTGGCTGGATATCGGCAAACGCGGCAGCGAAGCACGAACACAATGGGAGAGCCGACTGGCGTGTCGGCCCGAGGATGTGGCAACCGAGTTCAATCGCCGGTTAAAGGCAGAGCTGCCGCAGGAGTACGCCACGGCCCTGAAGCTGGCACGCCATGCCCTGTTCCAACAGCCAAAGAAGATAGCTACCCGCAAAGCCAGTCAGTTGGCACTGGAAGCTCTCGCCCCTGCCCTGCCCGAACTCATCGGTGGTTCCGCCGACCTGACCGGCTCCAACCTGACACGTGTTAACGCGGTTGACAGCCAATACACCAAAGAACGGCCGGGGCGGTATATCGGGTACGGCGTGCGTGAGTTCGGCATGGCGGCAGCGATGAACGGCCTGTCGGTACACGGCGGCTTTATCCCGTACGGCGGAACCTTTCTGGTGTTCTCCGACTATGCCCGCAACGCCATTCGTCTCTCGGCGCTGATGGGTATAGGCACCATCTACGTAATGACACACGATAGCATAGGGCTGGGTGAAGACGGTCCGACCCACCAGCCGGTCGAACATCTCGCCTCACTGCGCGCTATGCCTAACCTTCACACCTTTCGTCCCGCGGATGCAGTCGAGGCCCTTGAATGCTGGGACATCGCGATTCGCAGCCGTACAACACCTTCCTTAATGGCACTATCGCGGCAGGACGTGCCTCAACTGCGTACCGAGGTCACAGATGAAAACCTTAGCGCACGCGGTGCCTACATCATCCGCCAGTGCGGCCAGCACAGAGATCTGACCCTGCTGGCAACCGGAACCGAAGTGGCACTGGCTGTTGAAGCTGCTGCAGCCCTGCAGGCGCAGGGTGTCGGTGTCACCGTTGTATCCATGCCTTGCTGGGACCTGTTCGAACAGCAGCCAAAAGCGTATCGCGACGAGATACTCGGAAAGGCCCCGCGCATCGCAGTCGAGGCGGCCGGCAAGTTTGGCTGGACAAGATACGTTGCCAGCGAAGAAGACGTTATCGGCATGAACGGTTTCGGTGCTTCAGCACCCGCCGACATACTGTACCAAAAGTTCAACATCACCGGCGAGGCTATCATCGCCCGCGCCAAGGCCCTGCTGACTAACTGATAAGGAGAAAACATGAAATTCTTTGTTGATACCGCAATCGTAAAAGACATCGAAGAACTCAACAGCTATGGTCTGTTGGACGGGGTTACGACCAATCCCTCGTTGATTGCCAAGTCAGGCCGAAATTTCCTCGAAGTTATCGCAGAAATCTGCGATCTGATAGAGGGCCCGGTATCGGCTGAAGTCGCCTCGATGGACTATGAAAACATGATCGCCGAAGGTGAACATCTGGCGCGAATTGCAAGCAACATCGTGATCAAACTTCCGCTGACACTGAACGGGCTCAAGGCATGTCGTCACTTCAGCCAGAAGGGTATCAAAACCAATGTCACCCTATGCTTCTCGGCAAACCAGGCGTTGCTGGCCGCTAAAGCAGGCGCAACCTATATCTCCCCGTTCCTGGGACGTCTGGATGACCTCAATATCGATGGTATGGAGCTTATTCGCGAGATCCGCGCCATCTACGACAACTATGGTTTCAATACCGAGATACTTGCCGCCTCCGTACGCAGTGCCAATCACGTCAAGGATGCCGCTATTGCCGGCGCCGATGTCGCCACCATTCCGCCTGATGTCATTCGCAATCTGGTCAATCATGTCCTGACGGACAAGGGACTGGCTCAGTTCGAGCGAGACTGGGCACAAACCGGACAGACAATTATCTGATCCGAGGCGTCGGTCCGACCTTGCCGGCCTTCACTTCCGGCAAGGTCGTTATTCACCCCTGGTGATATCGGAGAGCGAAGACCAAATGGTCAGCACCTGGTTATGCCGGAATATTCATTCAGAGTCGGCGCTAGCCGAGCAGGGCCTGAGCCGTGCGTTCATCCGTGATCAGCCCCGTCAGAATGCGGCTTTTCAGTATTGCACGAATGGCGTCGATTTTTCCGGGACCACCCGCAACCGCGACCACCTGCCCCTCTGGGTTGGTAGCGAAAGGAATCGACAGAATGCGAGCCGTCAGACGGGTATTCAGCAAGTTTCCCGACCTATCGAAAAAGTGGCCCGCAGCCTCGCCAACACCACCGGCTGCCGAAATCTCCTCGATTTCTTCACGGGATATAGTCCCAGACGAAACCAACTGAGCTGTCGTATCCACTGTGCCTATACCCAGCAGCTTGACGTCGGCGTGTTCGGCCATGGCAAACACATCACGAACACCTCTCTGAGAGAGCAGGACTTCACGGTCTTCGACCGTATTTGCCAACAACGGTACGGGCATAATGTAGGCAGGCGCTCCGGTCTTGCTCGACATCCAGTAAAGGACGTCATCCCGGTTTACCGCATAATCTCGCGTAAGTCCGCCGATAAGGGAGACAAAACGGACATCGTGGGCCTCCATTCGAGGCATATGAGAAATAGAGGCTGACAATGAGCGCCCCAGCGAAAGGCCGATCGTCATTGGCTTCCTGCTGGCCAGTTGCTGCCGCAGAAAACCTGCGCCCGCCTGTCCTAGGGCACGTAGCGGTATGCCCTCCTCCCCCAGATCCGGCGCAACCTGACAATAGCTGAGGCCATAAGTCCGCAAAAGCTGATTTTCCAAACCCACGCACTCGGTAATTTCGCCATCGATCGTCACTTTGATTGCGCCATCCGCAACCGCCCTGGCTATCAGACGGTGTGTTTTCACGGAAGTCAGACCCAGGCGTTTCGCGACAGCCGCCTGGGTCAAACCACCCACGTAGTGCAGCCAGGCGGCGCGAATGGCAAGAGACTCTTCGTTGTCAAGGTTGAGATCTAATTTTTCCATCTGGTACTCGTTGTCAATTTATCCCCAAGGCAATGCATGACTGTTTCTGGCTTTGCCGCTAAAGGGCAATGGCCGGTCAAACTGCAGCCTCCAACAGCTCGATCAGGTCTGCCTCCGTGAGTGCGACCGGATTCGCTTTCATCGATGAAGAACTGGCGGCAGCGTGAGCAGCGGCGAGCCTGTCCGCACGGGTAACGCCCAGTGAGGCCAGCCCCTTGAGGCCCGAATCCTTGATCCACAGATCAAAGTCGTTCAGGGCTCTTTCCGTACGGAAACCGAATTCAGCCGATATCCATGCGACGACCTGGTTGATACGGTTCACGATTTCGGGATCTCTGGCCCTGTTCAGATTCATCATCAAGCCATGAGGCAACAGGACACCACAGATAGCACCGTGCGGAGCATGGCTGATACCGCCGATAGGTCCGGCCAGTCCATGAACCACTCCGAGACCCGCATTCGCTAACGCCATGCCGCCACACACGCTGACCCATGATAGCTCATCGCGCGCGCTGACGTCTTCGCTCTGCATCAAACGGCGCAACGCCGCGAGTCCGCGAGGGATGGCGTCTCGGCAGAGCACGTCGGTCATCGGATTTGAATGCTTGCAAATAAACGGCTCGATCACTTGGGTGATGGCGTCAAGACCGGATGCCAGGGTCACCCGATACGGGGTACTATCGGTCAGGGCAGGATCCACAAGCGCCAGCCTCGGCAGCAGGCGCCGATCTCGCAAACTGACTTTGCGGCAGTGCTCAGGGACATCGATCACCGCGTTACGGGTAAGTTCGGCGCCGGTGCCGGAGGTGGTGGGCACGGCGACCAATGGCAGTGGTTCAATATTGAGCGGCAACCCCTTGCCGACAACCTCAAGGTGATCCAGCAGAGGGGTAGGGCTTGGAATCATCGCCGCCAACGCCTTGCCGGCATCGATCACCGAACCACCACCTATCGACAAAACCAGCTCGGCGCGGTGACGACGCCCCTGCTCTATTCCCTTTTCGATAAGATCGATATCCGGCTCCCGCTCGACAACGAAAGTACTCAGCACCAGCCCAGCCTCTTCCAACCCCGTTATGACAGGCGCGGTTCTCTCGGCATTACGCCCCCGTACCACCAGCACGCGATTGCCAAGCACCATGACCCGGGCAGGCAGCGTGGCTACCTCTCCGCGACCGAAGCACAGCTCCGCCGCCGTGCTAAAACCAAAATTTCTGATCAAGGCTCTTTCCTTTGACTATGCGTTCCTGGGCAGCAGAAAAAAACCTTCACCTGCTGACACAGATGAAGGTCAAGGCACAACCCACTTCCGCCCAAAACGTTAAATGTTAAGCCTGTCTATACCTGAATCCAGGTAAGGAGCCCAAAAGGCCACACTCTCCGCAATATGCGCCACAACCTGGCGGTCTGTCGGCTCACGCTCTTTGAAACTCAATTCAAGACAGATCTCGTTATCCACTGCACCGCCCCGTTCCAGCGCTTCGAGCAGAGGCTTTGGTTGAATCCGGCCATTGGCATTGTATTCGGCGATGAAGGGGCGATGCCCTCCCTTGTCCATGAGGCTCTGCTTGATGTGAATAATCGGAGATACGCGCGGTACGGCCCGAGCCCAGGCATAGGGATCGTAATCATCCGGGTTCTCGGACATCACATCACCGTGATCGATATCCGCCATCATCCACATGGGAATTGCCATGTTAGCATCGTTCAGACGCTGTTGCAGAGCCATACTGCTCTCGATCGTCTCGCCGAACTCTCGGCCAATGCTCATCGGCTCCCAGAAGACATACTCCAACCCCGCCGCTTTTGCATGTTCGGCCACTTCGGACCAGCAATCGATCGCGATCCGGATCAGCGCCTCACGGCGCACCGGATCATCAAAGTCCCGATACGTCATAATTGCGAACTGGGTACCGACCGCCTTGCCGCCGAGATCGGCGGTAATATCGGCGAAGGTTTTGAACCAGTCCATATAGTAACGCCGGACATCAGCGTCAGGGTGACCAAAGTGATTCAGTCGACCATAAGGGCCGGTCATTCCCGACGTGACTCTGACACCGGTACGATCCAGCGCCGACTTCATCTGCCTTGTCAGGCGCCTGATGACAGATGCAGGCCAGCTGGGGTTGATGAACTCATGGGTCAGTTGCAGATCCCGTACCTTGATCTGATGGGCCACGGTGTCAATCAAATCATCCGGGTCTGCAAAACGGTTAACCAAAGGGTTGGTGTTAAGACCTAACGTAAGTGCCATTCAATCTACCTCTTTATATTCAGGATACCGCCGACAGACTCACTTCAGCCTTGAATGGATAGTGATCAAACAGCCAGGCTTCTAATTTTGCCTTCTCCTCGTCATTCAAACGCAACCCTTCCTTGGTCCGCCGCGACAGTATGTCATCTGCAGTCTGCGCCCACTCGTTCTCCACCAGATAGCGCACTTCGGCTTCATACAGGTTGGCCCCGAAGTGCTGGCCGAGTCCCTTCAGTGATTGTACCTGACCGATGATCTGTCCGGTGATGGTGCCATAGAGACGGCCATAGTGGTCCAGCAGGCTACGCGGAAGCCAGGCATATTTCTGGCGCAGACTGTCGAGAAATTGCACATAATCCGCATCAGGAATGTCGCCCCCCGGAAGCGTTGCCGAGCGGGTCCAATCCGGCCCCATGCTCGGGAACAGTTTGGCGATACGCTGCAGTGCGTGTTCGGAAAGTTTGCGGAAAGTCGTGATCTTGCCGCCAAAGACATTCAACAGCGCCGCCCCCTCGGTCTCGTCGAGATCAAAAACGTAATCGCGGGTAACTGCCGATGGGTTCCCTTGGCCGTCATCAAACAGTGGCCGTACTCCGGAAAAGGTCTCGATCACATCCTCGCGACGCAATTGCTCCTTGAAGTAGCGATTAACCGCCGCCAGCAGGTATTCGATTTCACTCTCGTCTGCAGCCACCTCCTCAACCCGACCCTCGTACGGAATATCCGTGGTGCCGATCAGCGCCTTATCTCCCTCATAGGGATTGATGAAGATCACGCGCTTGTCGTGGTTCTGGAACAGATAGGCCTGCTGACCCTGCCAGAATTTAGGCACGATAATATGGGAACCTTTTACCAAGCGAATATTCCGGTTGCTCCTGGCCCCGGCCACATCATCAATCACGTGCCGGACCCAGGGACCTGCGGCATTCACCAATACCTTGGCACGCACCTGCTGTTGTTCACCGGTGACCTCGTTGCGGGTCGTCACCAGCCAGGAACCTCTGTCCCTGCGAGCCGAGACACAACTGGTCCGGGTCAACACCTGCGCTCCCCGTTGTGCCGCATCCAATGCATTCAGGATCACCAGCCGGGCATCATCCACCCAGCAGTCGGAATACTCGAAGCCCAGGGGGTAAGTATCCTTGATCGGCGCCCCCTCGGGATCACGGTGCAAGTCAAGCGTACGGGTACCCGGCAGTTTTTTGCGCCCCCCCAGGTGGTCGTACAGGAACAATCCCAAACGCACCAGCCAGGCAGGACGATCCTGCTTGCTGTGTGGCAGTACGAAGCGCATCGGCCAGATAATGTGGCTGGCAGAATTCAGTAACACCTCACGCTCGATAAGTGCCTCACGAACCAGACGGAACTCGTAGTATTCCAGGTAACGCAGGCCACCGTGCACCAATTTGCCGGAGCGGGATGAAGTACCCTCTGCCAGGTCGTCCTTCTCACACAGAATCACCGACAGGCCTCGTCCTGCCGCGTCACGAGCAATGCCAGCACCGTTAATGCCACCGCCAATGACGAAGAGATCTACCATCTGTTCTGTATTCATTCCTTTGCTCCTTTTAATTCCGATGCCGACCGTTGAACCGAATCGGAAGCTTGAGACTTGCTGTATTCGTTCGAAGATGGGTGTTGCTGACTGACAAGCCGTCCCCATACCCCGGAGAGTGATTCGCGAACCTCACGGTATTCGGTGAAGAGGTCACTGTAGCGGGACGTTAGCTCCGCCTTGGCGGCTTCGACGTCACCGAGCAATGGGCTGACCCAATCGGCAATACAAGCGTCCATTGAGTCGTAGATCCCGTTGGCGACCGCCGCCATCATCGCCGCCCCCGCCGCGCCCGCTTCCTCCCGCGCCGACACTCGAACAGACGCCCCCAGTGAGGCAGCCAGGATGGCACGTATCTGAGGTGAGCGAGCCGCACCGCCACTCAATCGCAGTTCATTGGGTAACGGCCCCATGGCGTTGTAACAATCACGCATCGCCATCCCCAGCCCTTCAACAACTGCACGCACCAGATCGGGGAAACGGTGCTGATATGAAAGTCCGACAAAACTGGCGCGGGCATGGGCATCGACAAAGGGGCCTCGTTCACCGGCTTCTGATATATAGGGGTGATAAAGAAGTTGTCCCGTCGGGGACTGAGCCAGCCACTGATCGACTTTGGGTACGAGATCGCTCAAGTTGCTTGTCAGGCCCGCCGAAGTGAGCAGATCTGCCGCCAGGTTCAGTAGCCAGTCAAGATTCAGGGTTGCCGCCATGTTGGACTGAACCTGAGTAACGCGCCCCTGAATAGGCAACGCAATGACATAGCCCGTCCCTTCAGGGTTCAGGTACACTCGATCCGCGGCGACAGAACGCATATGCACGCCAGTAGAGCCGATCACCGAGCAGGCTACCCCCTCTTCTCCCGTGTGGACACCGGCGCCAAGCGCCGTCATCACCATGTCGACATAGGCCAGGGATACCGGTGTACCCGCCTTGAGTCCGGTCAGTCTGGCAGCCTCAACCGACAATGGATGCGCGACCTGTGAACCATCGACGATATCGGGCAGAAGTGAACGATGGGCTGTCAACCCCAGCGCTTCGATTACACTGTCTTCATAACGGCGGGTCCTGAAATTACCAAAGGTAAAACAAGCCTCGGAGGGGTCTGTCGCACGCACTCCGGTAAGATTCAGATAGAGCCAATCTTTGCAATGCATCGCGCAATCGGCCCTAGCCAGCAATGCCGGTTCGTGCTTCGCCATATGAGCCAGTTGACTGCCCTGCTGACAAGCATTCAGTCCTGTGCCTGTGGCTTCGAACCGATTGCGGGATAAATGAGAACCGTTCAGATCCCTTACGGTAGGTGCGGAGCGCGCATCCAACCAGATCCAGGCGTCGGTAAACGCCCTGTTTTCGGCGTCTACCAGCCAGGTGCCGTCCCCCTGTGCGGTGACGGATACCGCCAGCGTGCGCTCTGCCAGCCCCGGGACTTTCTCGGCCAACACCCGCAATGACTGCGCACAATCACACCAGGTGCGTACCATGTCCTGGGTGGCCATTCCCCCCGCTCCGGTACGATACTCATTGCGCACCGAGGCGACGGCTATCTGCCTGCCACGGGTATCGAAGGCGACGGATTTGATAACGGATGTACCGGCGTCGATGCCGATAAGAATATCTGCAGAGTTCATAGGGACTGCTCTCCTGCCGGCTTCTGCCAAAAAAAGCAGCTATGTCGCTTGAGGTAGATCATCTTGACTCCCAGGAGTTGATGGAAGCCGCTGGGTACATCCGGAGAATGCTCTCACAGAGATAACACAGAGACTGAAATTTTTTCACATGTGTGTAAATTATTTCCACTAACCCATCTACTGTCAACCCAAAGTTTCCCCCCTCGTCCCCCTCAGCTCGTCGCTTGCTCCGGCACCACCATCGACAACCGACTAGCCTATGACCACCAGAACGACTCGTGAGAAACGATCAAAAATAAACATAACAAATTGTTTTTTAATTAATTTATTAAATATAACAAGCATGACCTAGAGCACCATACGACCAGCTACTGGCTATAGAAATGCCAGGGCCAGAAAAGTTGACTGAGCTCACACGGCTAAAACAACAGTGATATTTTTATCCATCAATGTAAAAAATTTCATTGACAGCCAATGTGATTTATCCGACTGTAAACGGAGAATTTCACGTTAACTTAACACTTGGTACACATTGCAAGGATGCTGCGCGGACTAGGTTTGCTCGTCGAAAATCACAGACAAACAGCATGCTTGAGCTTGGAACGAGACAAATAGCAATGATCCAGACGAGTTCAATATCCGTAGTACAAAGTTCACCGCTACACCCAGGGCGCACTCAAGGTGAGTGCAGAAATCTGCACATGCATCGCCCCGCGTCTATTCATTCCTGTTCACCTCTGCCCAAGCTGAGGCGTCCTCATCGGGCAGCAGTTGGCCAACACATCATTCGTTCTTGTCAGGCAGAGAGTTCCTCATGCCTGTGTCAGATGGGTACTCAATATGCAAACTGAATTGTCTCAACGCTTAGCGTCCCAATCCCGTCGCCGCTTGTTCGCAGGAGCAGCCGTTGCAGCCGTCCTCGTTTCGGCCATGGCTCTGGACACCAAGGTGATCGTTTTAGGCTCGGATCAAGACATCCGCCAGCAAGCCTTCTCGCCCGATGCCTATGGTCAGCAAGAGTTTCCGCGGATCCGACATCACATTCTCGAGAATGCCGTCGATGCCAGGGTGCTGTGGGAGGATATCCAGCTCGACAAGGCTGCGGCTGGCCAGAAGTATGGTGTCAGCGCCGGTGCCGGCTCGGTGATTCCCGTCTCCTTCAGCGGCACAGTAGGCAGCGGTAATGCAGGCATTTATTACGTGGATGTGGAAGGCATGCCCGACGGTCAGAAAATACGGATTCAGACAGGACCCGCCATTCACGGAACGGACATCCGTGACGCCACAGGCACTATCGAGTTCGGTCAATTCAAGAACCAGATCGAATATCAGGACGTAGGGGCTGCCCTGAACAGGGCGATGAAAGACGAAGTCCTGGCGTCCATCGACACCTCATCACTGACCGGCAAAACAGTTGAGGTGACAGGTGTGTTCAAGTTGATCAACACAAATAACTGGCTGGTTACTCCAGTAAGGCTGGAAGTCAAATGAGTATTAATGCAAGTGATGTAAGGGAAATCCCTCGCGAGCGCCCGGATAAGACAGAGGTAGTGCTGGCTGCACGTCACATTGCCAAGTCCTACGGCAATACCCATGCGTTGAAGGGGGTAAACTTCGATATTCATCGCGGTCAGGTGACTACGCTCTTCGGAGAGAACGGAGCAGGGAAGTCCACGCTGATGAAGATCCTGTCGGGCGTTGTGACGCCGACATCCGGTGACATCCTGCTGGACGGAGAGGCGGTGGCCTTTTCATCCTCCTCCGAAGCTCAGGAGCGGGGTATTTCCATCATTCATCAGGAGCTAAGCCTGGCCCCCAACCTCAATGTCCGCGACAACATTTTCATGGGCCGAGAGATAATGACAGCCTCGGGTATCGATTACGCGGAGGAAGAGCGACTGACGCGGCAGTTGATGAAAGAGCTGGAAGAGGATATTGACCCCCTCACGCCCGTGGAGGAACTACGCCTGGGACAGCAGCAGATCGTTGAGATTGCGCGCGCCCTGTCGGTTAACTCTCGCGTATTGATCATGGACGAACCCACCTCAGCCCTGAGCGCGTCCGAAGTTGAGGTGCTGTTCAAGGTGATTCGCGACCTGACCAGCCGCGGTGTTTCCATCGTGTACATATCCCATCACCTCGAAGAGGCATTGCAGATTACCGATCATGCTGTCGTGCTGCGCGATGGCACCATGACCGCCTACGCCCAGCGGAAGGATATCGATCTGGAGTGGATCGTCCGCCATATGGTCGGCGAAAACTTCGATCTGGGATCCCCTCCGAGCGGTTATGAGATGGGAGAAAATGCTCTGACGATCAAGGGCCTGAGCGTTACCAGCGAAAGTGGCGGCTACAACCTGGTCGATAACTTGTCCCTGAATGTACGTGCCGGTGAGATTGTCTGTATCTATGGTCTGATGGGGGCAGGAAGAACCGAACTCATGGAATGCATCGGCGGGCGGCTCAAAGCCTCCTCCGGCCAGGTACTGCTGCATGGTCAGGAAGTCTCCGGTCTTTCGATCGGACAGCGTATTCAAGCAGGCCTGGTTCTGGTGCCCGAAGACCGTCAGCGCGACGGTTTGGTACAGACCATGAGTGTCGGGCAGAACCTCTCACTGGCCAGTATCGGCGCCTTTACCCGCCGGCTCGTAACATCGCTGAAAGATGAGCAACGGATCATCGACACCATGATCCGTGATATTACCGTCAAGACTGCCGGCGGTGAGGCGGAGATAGGTTCCCTCTCCGGCGGAAATCAACAGAAAGTGGTCATTGGCAAGATGCTGGCCACTCATCCCAGCGTGGTGCTGCTGGACGAGCCCAGCCGAGGTATCGATATCGGGGCCAAAGCCGAGGTATTCAAGTTATTGGCGGAACGAGCCAAATCCGGACTCGCTGTCATTTATTCCACCTCAGAGGTCGGAGAATGCCTAAGCATCGCACACCGCATCATCGTGATGCATCGCGGTCGCATAGCTGCTGAGTTTGGTCCATCCGTGACTAAAGAAGAGATCATGGCGGCTTCCGGTGAATCGGTAGTCCACTAATACATTCTGACATGCGAGGTATAAAAAATGACAGCTACTATTGGAAGTCAAGCAATGTATAAGACAGAGAGTAAGACCGGAAAAAGTCTGAATATCGGCCGTCTGCTACTCGAAGGACGAGCATACTTCGCTCTTATTGCAATCATCATCGTTTTTTCTTTAATGTCACCGAACTACTTAACGGTGAATAACCTGCTCATCATGTCTTCGCACGTGGCTATATTCGGGCTGCTCGCAATCGGCATGCTGCTGGTCATTCTCAACGGTGGTATCGATCTGTCCGTAGGCTCTACCCTTGGTCTTTCCGGTGTGTTTGCCGGTTATCTGATGCAAGGAGTACAGGTTGATGCCATGGGGGTTATTCTCTATCCGCCGGTCTGGGTTGTCGCATTACTCACCTGTATGTTGGGCGCCGCCATCGGCATCATAAATGGTGTTCTGATCGCTCATTTCCGCGTTCCCCCTTTCGTCGCCACATTAGGCACGCTTTATGTCGCCAGAGGTGCTGCTTTGCTGATGACCGATGGCCTGACTTTCAATAAACTCGCAGGCGCGGAAGAGCTCGGTAATACCGGTTTTGACTGGCTTGGTTTCAACCGACTGGCCGGCATTCCCATCAGTGTGATTATCATGGTGGCAGTCGCCATTCTCTGCGGGATAATGCTCAGTCGTACCGCCTTCGGCCGCTGGCTCTATGCTTCTGGCGGCAACGAGCGCGCAGCCGAGCTGTCTGGTATCCCCACCAAGCGCGTCAAGATTGTCGTGTATATGTTGTCCGGCATCTGTGCAGCCATAGCAGGTCTGGTGCTGTCGTCACAGCTGACCTCGGCAGGTCCTACCGCCGGTACCACTTACGAACTGACAGCGATTGCGGCTGTCGTCATTGGCGGAGCAGCCTTGACCGGCGGACGCGGTAACGTCCGCGGCACCCTGCTTGGCGCATTTGTTATCGGTTTCCTGTCTGACGGTCTCGTGATCATCGGTGTTTCTGCTTACTGGCAGACCGTATTCACGGGAGCAGTCATTGTCCTTGCTGTTCTGCTGAATAGCTTGCAGTACAAACGCAAAGGTAAAAGCAGCTGACATAAAAACTGATTCATACCCTGTGCGGCTCGCCGGATCGGGTAAGGAAAACCCGCCGAGTCTCGGCAATCGAAAAACCAAAATGGAGTTTACAGCATGTTGAAATACACTAAACGTCTTCTGGCAGTTTCGGCTGCAACCCTGTCGCTAATGACCACCTCGGCCTGGGCGGATGGACTTATTTCAATCATCGTCAATGATCCTTCCAACCCTTATTGGCGCACCGAGGGAGAAGTCGCTAAACAAACTGCAGAAAGCCTGGGCTACCAAGCCACAGTTGCTGCACACCGGGGGGATACCAACGCTGAGAGCAACTTGATTGATACTGCAATTACCAACAAGTCCAAAGCGATCATTCTTGACCCGGCCAATGCGGACGGCTCTATCGGTGCCGTACGCAAAGCCCATAGCGCGGGTATTCCCGTCTTCTTGATCAACGCTGAGATCAACGAAGAAGGGCTGGCCAAAGCCCAGTTGGTATCGAACAATGCACAGGGGGCAGAACTCGGTGCCATGCAATGGGTCGAGAGCATGGGTGATACCGGAAAATATGTAGAGCTGCTCGGGGCTCCATCCGATAACAACTCGCACACACGTTCAAACGGCTACGTTACGGTTCTTAGCCAATATCCCGATCTGGTCCGGGTTGCCGGCGACATCGCCAACTGGGATCGCACCCAGGGCTATACCAAAATGCAGTCGATGCTGCAGGCCAACCCCAATATCACCGGCGTCATCAGCGGTAATGACGAAATGGCGCTGGGTGCCATCGCAGCCCTTAAAGAAGCGGGCAAGCTGTCTCAGGTCAAGGTTGGCGGCTTCGACGGCTCCCCTGATGCAATTGATGCTATCAGGGCGGGAGAGCTGGAATACACCGTCCTGCAGCCTGTCGCAGTGTTTGCCGAAGCCGCCGTACGCCAAGCCGACAACTACCTGCGTACCGGCAGTACTGGCGTCGATAGAGAGAAGCAACTGTTCGATTGTGTCATCGTCACGGCCGACAACGTCGACAAATACACCTCCCCCTTCGTTCTTACCCAGTGATCCGACCTGAAGGTGCCCTGTGGGCACCTTCCTTTTTTGCTGCTTCAGCAACTGTTTCAGCATTCCCGGTCTGGATCAAGTTATGCGGAATATAGCAATGACCAGAAAAAAAAATGCCCCCGCACTCGATCTCATTTTCAATGACGTCATCCCCTCCGATAGCCGTCAGGCCAGGCAGCTTACGCGTCGACAACTGATTGTAGAGGCAGTGATCCAGGAAGGTTCAGTGCGTATTGAAGATCTCGTTGAGCGTTTCGGTATCAGCCTGATGACCATTCACCGGGATCTGGATGAATTAGAAGAACGGGGCTTGCTGCGCAAGGGACGAGGCATCGTTTCAGCAACACCCACCAGCTTGGTCGAAGCCAGCGACCTTTATCGCTCCTCCCGGCAACTGAGAGAAAAGCAAGCCATTGCCAAGGCAGCCGTTGAAAGCATAGAGCCTGGCCAATCACTGTTTCTCGACGATTCGACCACTGTGTTTCAGATGGCACGCTTGCTCCCCGGCAAGGCTCCCCTGACCGTGATAACCAACTCGTTGTCGCTGATTAACGAAATGAAAGACAGCAGCGACATCAACCTGATTAGCCTGGGAGGACAATACCAGAGCTGGTGCAACGCTTTTCTCGGTCAGATTACCCGTCACGAAATATCCATGCTCAGTGCCGACCTGTGTTTCGTTTCCATGTCGGCCATCGTCAACGGCCAGATCTTCCATCAGTCTCCCGAAATGGTTGAGACCAAGAAGGCCATGTATGACTCTGCCAGCCGGCGCATTCTGCTGGCCGATCACACCAAATTCGAAAAAAGAGCGCTGTACCGCTATTTGGCGTTGGCTGACTTCGACTTAGTAATCGTTGATGAACTGACCCCTGAAAGTGAGATAGACAAGATACGAAACCAGGGCATAGAGGTCCGCATCGCCAAACTGGGCTCTTTACACTCTGTTCACAACGGGGAGTGACATGAAATATATCCTAGGAGTAGACAGCGGGCTGACCGTCACCAAGGCAGCGGTTTTCGATAGCAACGGCCGCACAGTGGCAGTATCCAGGCGGCGATTACCACAGTTGCTGCCGCAACCCCACCGGGTCGAGCGGGATATGCACATGCTGTGGCAACAAACCGCAGAGGTTATCAAGGAAGCCATTCATCACAGCGGATGCCGGCCATCGGATATAGCCGTGGTCTCGGTAACAGCACATGGGGACGGAGTTTATCTGCTCGACCATCAGCAAAATCCTCTTGGCCCCGGCATACTCTCTCTCGATACCCGCGCTCACCCGATCGTTTGCGAATGGCGAGAGCAGGGCCTGGACAGGGATGCAATAACGCTCTCCGGCCAGGTCCCTCACCCATCGGCGCCTTCCGCCTTACTGAGCTGGATACAGCGGCACCAGCCGGAGCGCTACAAGAAGATAGGCACCATACTGAGTTGCAAGGACTGGTTGCGCTATTGCCTGAGCGGTTCGCTGGGCACAGACATGACCGAAGCCAGCACATCGTTTACAGCCGTCGAAACCCAACAATACGACGGCGCTATCCTGCAGCTCTATGGCCTTGACTCACTCTATTCAGCACTTCCTGAGATGGCCCCGTCGGCCCAGATCGTCGGAGCGGTCACAGCAAAAGCCGCCGGGCAAACCGGATTGCTTGAGGGTACACCGGTTGCCGCTGGCCTCCACGATGTGACGGCATCGGCCTTGGGCATTGGGGGACATAGTCTGCACAATGCCACTATCGTGGCCGGAACCTATTCCATCAACGAGGTCCTCGCCGATCAACCCAAGCTGGACCCAGGCTGGTTCTGCCGTAATTCTATCGAGCCCGGACTCTGGCACTGTATGTCGATCTCGCCCGCCTCGGCCACCAACTACGACTGGTTTATAGATACCTTTTTCGCATCGGAACGAGAAGTATCCGTCTCTATTCACCAACGCCTGAACGACGAATTGACAACGGCGATGCAAGCGCCCAGCGCCACTCTATTCCACCCTTATCTTTTCGGATCACCATTTGGTGGCAACAGCAGTGGGGGTTTCTTGGGCGTTCATGGCTGGCATGACCGAGGCACACTACTGAAGGCAGTAATCGAGGGGATAGTGTTCAACCACCGCTGGCACGTGGAAAAGCTCCAGGGCAGCTTTCCAATCCAGCATATTCATCTCACGGGTGGAATCTCGAGAAACACCAATATTGCCCAGATGTTTGCCGACATATTGGGTCTGCCTGTCGATGTGAGTACGACGGAGGAACCCGCTGCCTGGGGGGCTGCCCTCTGTGGTGGCGCAGCAACCGGCCTGTTCGAAAGCGCTTTTTGCGATCCCAGGGAGCTCAGCACTCTCAAGCATACCTATCAGCCTCGAACCGAACGCACCGAGTTCTTCGATGCTCGCTACCGAATTTTCTGTCAGGCAGCGGAGCAACTACAGCCAATCTGGGATGCGCTGGCGTCGCACCCCATGCCACAGGGACTTTGAACCAGGAGCAGATAAATCAAGATGCAAGCAACTTCACCCTCTATATCAGAGCCTTGTGCACCGACTCCGGTCGATGTACTGATTATCGGCGCCGGGATAAATGGAGCAGGCCTGTTCCGAGACCTCTGTGAGCAGGGCATCACAGCGATGCTGGTCGACAAGGGCGATTACGGCTCCGGCACCAGCGCTGCGCCCTCACGACTGATCCATGGGGGCATTAAATACCTGGAAACAGCCGAGTTGCGACTGGTCGCCCAATCGGCACTAGAGCGCAACCTGCTGCTTAAAAACGCACCGCATCAGGTGCATCCCCTGAAGACGACGATTCCCATCTTTTCCTGGTTCAAGGGAACAACGGCGGCACTGCGTACCCTGTTTGGCAGCACCTCGGCCCCCCGGAGTCGGGGCGCCGTGCTCGTCAAGATCGGACTCAGGCTTTATGACTATTTTGGCGCCCAGAATCGGGTCATGCCCAGACACCGGATGCTTTCCAAAAAACGGGCTTTGAGCATATTGCCCAACCTGACGAATCGCATCGTCGCGGCCGGCGCCTATTACGATGCGAAAGTCAACTACCCCGAACGGTTGGTGCTGGAGCTGGTGCAGGATGGACTCGGTGCCAATCCCAAAGCTCGGGCCTTGAACTATACCCGGGTACTCGGTCAGACATCGGGTATCGTCGAATTGCAAGGCGATAGCGGCCAGCGCTACCGTGTGCAGCCGAAAATCGTGGTCAACGCGGCCGGTCCCTGGATTGACAAGGTGAATCAGTCTCTTGGCGTCCAAAGCACGCTCATAGGCGGTACCAAGGGCTCACACGTTATAATTGACCATCCTGAGCTGGCGCAACAACTGAAGGATCAGATGATCTACTTCGAAGCCGATGACGGTCGTATCTGCCTGATCTTCGAATACCTGGGGCGACTGATCCTCGGCTCCTCCGATATCCCCCATGACGATCCCGACCAAGTAGGCTGTACCGAAGCCGAACTGCAATACTTTCTCGACAGCGTGCGCGCCCTTCTACCCGGAACCCAGATCACTCAAGAGCAGATCGTCTATGCCTATTCCGGAATACGACCTTTGCCCCGCTCCCAAGCCAGGGAGCCTGGATTAATCAGTCGTGATCACTCAGCTCCTCGCATCGACGCCACTCCGGAGCGGCCCTTCTCAATACGGTCATTGGTCGGTGGCAAATGGACCACTTTCCGGGGCTTTGCCGAAGAGGTAGCCGATACGCTTCTTGAAGAGCTGAAACATCCTCGCAAGTGCTCGACCCGGCAACTCAGCATCGGCGGAGGAGCCGGCTACCCTGGACCCCATGAGCGCCATGACTGGATCAGAGCACTCGCCGACAACACCGGCCTGACCGAAGTACGTATCCAACAACTGCTGGAGCGTTACGGCACCAGGGCAGCAGCGATAGCACAACAAGAAAGCACAACGAACCGGAAAGAAAAGCTGGAGTCGGGTACCACATACAGTCCGGCCGAGCTCGACTGGATAGCGCGTAACGAACAGGTCGTGCACCTGGATGATCTGCTCATTCGCCGGACAGCGCTTGCAGTACGCGGCGATCTCGATATTGCAGGAATAGAGGAAATATCCGCTATTGTGGCAGCGGCACTGGGGTGGCCGGAATCAGTGAGACTGGACGAGGTAAAAAAAAGCATTGAGCTTCTGCGAACAAAGCATCAAGTGAAACTCTGATTGTTGAATCTGTGGCTGCTCCGCCCGACAAAGGGAGCAGCCACCTTCCTATTAAAATTCGAATACGGCATCCAGCTCATCAAAACTGCTGACTGACGGGTGTCTGTCAGCGTTATCCGGACTGTCACCGCGGATCAACAGGCAGGTCTGCATGCCTGCCTCTGCAGCCGCATCCAACTCCTGAACAACGTCCGATAGAAAGAGGACTGCGCCGGCTTCACAAGCTATCGACTCGATAATGTGGCGATAGGCGACCGGTTCACGTTTTGCGCCTATTTCGGTATCGAAATAGCCGCTCAGAAACGGCGTCATGTCTCCCTCAACGGTATGTCCGAAGATGCCAATCTGTGCGTCAACAGACCCCGACGAGAAAACATAGACAGGAATACCGTTCTCGTACCAGCCTTTTATGTGCGTATAGGCATCGGCATATACATGGCTGGTAAACAGCTTTTCCTCGAAGGCCTGCTTCCAGACTTTCCCCTGCAACGCCTTTAGCGGTGTAGCTTTGACATCCTGTTCTACCCACTGCAGCAACGTCCCGATGACGACATCCGGCTCCGTTGAACCAACCTCCTGTTCTACCTGCGCCAAGTAGGGCCTGATCTCGGGATCGGTCCAGTGTGCCTTTACAAATGCAGGCAGGTGCTCCTTCGAATAGGGGAAAAGCACCTGATGGACAAACTCGATATTGCTCGTTGTACCTTCTATATCAGTCACGACCGCTCTAATCTTCATCATCTGCCCCTTACAGTGTTTATTACTCTGGTTGAAAGCCGCCGCCGCGACCGTTTTCATTCCCAGCCATGCAGCAGCATAGTCAGTTCCTCAGCTTGGCGAACTTTTCGACCACGAGCCCAAACCCCGAAATAGCATTAAACATCAACGGCAAACTCAGGAAACGCATTATGCCAAGGCCGAGATCTCGCCAGGTCTGAGGCCCTAACCCCACCATCGGGTCGCCGATACATTCTGGCAACAAGCCGCCCACCCTTGGTGAGCGGCCTCGAATTTTACGCCGGCCCCCTTATTCAGCCGGCCTCGGCCAGCAGTTCGCTGCGGTATTGGACGATGTCCTCGATGGTCAGCACCGGCATGTCGTGCCGCTTGCCGAAGGCCACGATTTCCGGCAACCGGGCCATGGAGCCGTCCTCGTTGGTCAGCTCGCACAGCACCCCGGCGGGCTTGAGCCCCGCCAGTTTCATCAGATCCACGGTGCCTTCGGTGTGGCCGCGCCGGCTCAATACTCCGCCAGGCTGGGCCTTGAGGGGGAAGATATGGCCGGGACGGGCCAGGTCGGCGGCCCGGGCGCCGTCGGCGATGGCGGTCCTGACCGTGGTCACCCGGTCGGCGGCGGACACGCCGGTGCTCACCCCTTCCTTGGCCTCGATGCTGACGGTAAAGGCGGTCTGGTTCTTGCTGGAGTTATCGACCACCATGGGCGGCAGCTCCAGCCGGCGGGCCAGCTCGTCGGTGATGCACAGGCAGACGATGCCGCTGCACTCGCGGATCATCAGCGCCATCTGCGCAGAAGTCAGGCTCTCGGCCGCATAGATGAGATCCCCTTCGTTTTCCCGGTCTTCATCATCCACCACCAGCACGCCCTGCCCGGCTCGCAGGGCGAGCAGGGCGCGTTCCACGCGCTCGATGGGGGTACCGAATTCGGCCAAAAGAGAAGGACTTTGAACAAACTGATTCATGGTAAAAGCTCCTGTTGCTACCAGAATCAGGGCATGGGAACAGTGGCTTTCCGCCAGGGAAAGCCTTTCAGGATACCGGCAAAACGACGATGCGACACCGCCGCCCTGGGGCAGCGGAGGCCGGCTCCCTTATCCTCTTCCATCCGGACTATCACCGTCGGCTCTGGCGTCTCACCAGATCTGCTGACCCCGGCCACAGGCCGGGCGCTCGCGGGCTCGTTGCCACCCATGGGGCTGCTGCAACATACCGCCGGTGGGGACTTTCACCCCGCCCTGAGAATAAGTAAATAAAATAAAACACCGCATTGGCGGCACGGCATTGTACGACACCGGTGCCCAAGTTTTAAACCAATATTGCACCCAGCCTATGGCTGTGCAGCCCCGGCCATGCGGACAACGGGCACGCCTTGCGGCAGGCCCCGGCCGGATCGCCTCAGTGCTGGGCGCGGATGCGTCGCACCGCCTTGGTGTGGCCGCAGATCACCAGCGTCTCCGTGGTCAACCGGCCATCGTCGTAGCGACGGACGCCTTCCAGCAGCTCGCCCCCGGTGATGCCGGTGGCCAGGAAAGCGATGTCGTCGGAGCGAACCATCTCCTCCAGCGTCAGCGCCGCTCCCGCGACCACGCCCATCTCCCGGCAACGACGGGCCTCCTGCTCACTGGCGGCGTCGTTGGCGGGGCTCGCCCCCTTGGCCTCGCTGCGCAGCAACAGTCGGCCCTGCATGTCGCCCCCCAGGCTGCGCGCCACCGCGGCGGAAATCACCCCCTCGGGCGCACCGCCGATACAATACATCATGTCGATGCCGGTATCGGGCAGGCAGGCCAGCACCGAGGCCGCCACGTCACCGTCGGGAAAGGCGAATACCCGTGCCCCCAGCCGGTGCAGCTCGGCAATCACCGCCTCGTGACGGGGCTTGGCCAGCGTCGCCACCGTCAGTTCGGACAACGGCTTGCCGAGGGCTTTCGCCACCGCCCGGGCATTGTCGGCCAGGGAGCGCTGCAGATCGATACTCCCCTTGGCCCCCTGCCCCACCACCAGCTTTTCCATGTACATGTCGGGTGCCGAGAGAAAACTCCCCCTGGCTCCCGCCGCCAGCACCACCAGCGCATTGGCCTGGCCCATGGCGGTCATGCGGGTGCCTTCGATGGGGTCCACCGCTATGTCCACGGCCACACCGCCCCGTCCCAGATGCTCGCCGATATAGAGCATGGGCGCCTCGTCGATTTCCCCCTCGCCGATCACGATGCGACCGTCGATCGGGCTCTGATTGAGCAAGTCGCGCATGGCCACCACGGCGGCCTGGTCGGCGGCGTTCTTGTCGCCGCGGCCCAGCCAGGCGTAGCCGGCCAGAGCCGCGGCCTCGGTCACCGCGCTCAGGCGGTAGAGCAGGTCCTGATCCATCTAAAGCCTCCCTTCAAGATATGGCGCCGGCAGGCTGCCGCGCACCTTGCTGGTCGAACACAGGGTAGCGCCGCCGCCAAACAAATGTCAACGATAAAAACAAATGAACAAAGCAAACATTCTGATGAAATCCCACAAACATTCTAAAATCACAGTTAAACCGCAAAATACGTCAAAATAATGACTAATAAAGGCCAGGGCTCGCCATAACTCAGCATATCATTGGTTATTAATGAAAACTTATGTAACAAATGCGCGTGCGACCGGCTTCTGTTACTTAAGTGCCTGATGTAGAATGACCGCCGGATAAAAAGGGGGAATCTTCATATGCTGGATCGGCAGGAAAGCGCGGAAATCGCACTGATGACGGAAATCGCCACGCTCTATTACGTGGAAGGCGAGACCCAGGAGGCCATCGCCCAGCGCCTGGACATGTCCCGTATCAAGGTCGGCCGTCTGATCAAGCGGGCCCACGCGGTCGGCATCGTCGACGTGCGGGTGCGCCACCACCCCTCGGTGAGCGCCGATATCGAAAAGGCGCTGATTGAACGTTTCGGCATCAAGCGCGCGCTGATCGCCCTGGATCACACAGACCCCGAACGCCAGCGCTCGGAGGTGGCGTCGCTGGTGGCCGATCACCTCACCCGTCAGCTCAGCGATGGCAGCGTGGTGGCGGTGGGCATGGGCCGCAATGTGGGCGCGGTGGCCGACAATGTGTTTACCGACAACAGCTACAAATGCTCCTTCGTCTGCGCCATCGGCGGCTCGCTCAAGGCCGGCGAATACATGAACCCGGATCACATCTGCCGCCGCCTGGCCGCCAAGTTCGGCGGCGACAGCGAAACCCTCTATGCTCCCGCCCTGGTGCAGCACCCGGAGCTGCGCCAGCAATTGCTGGAAAACAGCACGGTGCGCCAGACCCTGGACCGGGCCCGGCGCGCCGACATGGCGCTGATCGGGGTGGGCGACATGAGCGAAGACAGCAACATGGTGCGCATGGGCTGGTTCTCCCCCCAGGAGATCGCCGAGGCCCGGCTGTTGGGCACGGTGGGCGACATGATGGGGTACGACTTCATCGACATCCATGGCCAGACCTCCCAGACCAAGATGCAGGCCCGGGTGATCGGGCTGACCATCGGCGATCTGGCGCGGATTCCGGACGTTATCGCCATCGCCAGCGAAAGAACCAAGGCCGCCGGCATCCTTGGCGCCCTGCGCACCGGGGTGATCGACACCCTGGCCACCAGCTCGGCCAACGCCCTGACAGTGCTCAGCCTGGACGACGCCACCCGTAAAAAAGAGCAACCATAACCCCTCGCATCGAGGACAACTGCAGATTGGCACCTTGCTGTGGTGGGGCGCTGGCGGAGCTCTTGCGCAGGGGAAAAGACATCACTACTCTTGTAGCACTCTCTACAAAAATGTCTTTATCTCTACGACTATGAACTGGCTACTGTTGATCCTGACGCTGCCCACCGGGAATGCCACCGCGCGCATGCGGGCCTGGCGGGCGCTCAAGGCCTCCGGCGCCGCCGTGCTGCGCGACGGTGTCTACCTGTTGCCGGCACGGGACGAGCTGCGGCCGACCCTTCGCCAGATCGCCCGGGATGTCGGCGAACAGGGCGGCACCGCGTTTTTGCTCGACACCCGCAACGAAGAAGGGCCGGATTTTGTCCCCTGGTTTGATCGCGGCCAGGAGTTCAAGGAATTCCTGGGCGAACTCGCCGAACTGCAGGCACAGTTGGCCGCCACGCCAGCCCAGGACAACCTCAAACAGGTACGCAAGTTGCGCAAGCGTTTCGGCCAGTTGGCCGCCATCGACTTCTTCCCCGACCAGCCCCAACACCAGGCGGAAACGGCCCTGGTGCAGCTGGAGCGGGAAATAGCCCGCCGGATGAGCCCCGACGAACCCAGCCCGACCGGCACGCCGCTGCCGGCGCTGAATATCGCCGACTACCGCAACAGCTTGTGGGCCACCCGCGCCCGCCCCTGGGTCGACCGGCTGGCCAGCGCCTGGCTTATTCGCCGCTTTATCGATCCCGGCGCCCGGCTGCTGTGGCTGACGTCGGTGCGGGATTGTCCCCCCGAGGCGCTGGGCTTCGACTTCGACGGCGCCGCCTTCAGCCATGTCGGCGACCTGGTCACCTTCGAGGTGCTGCTGGCCAGTTTCGGCCTCGGCACAACCGCCTTGCAGCGCCTGGCCGGCATCGTCCATTACCTGGACGTGGGCGGCATCCCGCCCCCCGAGGCCAGCGGCATCGAAAGCCTGCTGGCCGGCCTGCGCGACACCCTCGCCGACGACGATGCCCTGCTGGCCGCCGCCAGCACCGTCTTCGACGGTTTACTCACCACCTTTGAAAAGGACATTTCCCGATGAAGCACCCCCTCGCCGATACCAAGGCGCCGCCAGCCGAGGTCAGTTTCTGGCAGGCCCTGCTGTTCTGGCTCAAGCTGGGCTTTATCAGTTTCGGCGGCCCGGCCGGGCAAATCGCCATCATGCACAGCGAGCTGGTGGATCGCCGCCGCTGGATCAGCGAAAAGCGTTTCCTGCACGCCCTCAACTACTGCATGGTACTGCCCGGGCCCGAAGCCCAGCAGTTGGCTGTTTATATCGGCTGGCTGCTGCACCGCACCAGGGGCGGGCTGGTGGCCGGCATCCTGTTCGTGCTGCCCTCCCTGTTTATCCTTATCGGCCTGTCCTGGATCTACCTGGCCTTCGGCGATGTGCCCCTGGTGGAGGGGATTTTCTACGGCATCAAGCCGGCGGTCACCGCCATCGTGGCCCAGGCCGCCTGGCGCATCGGCTCCCGGGTGCTGAAAAACCGGGTGCTCTGGGCCATCGCCACCGCCTCGTTCATCGCCATTTTCGCCTTCAACCTGCCCTTCCCGGCCATACTGCTGGGCGCCGCCCTGATCGGCTACATCGGCGGCCGCATCACCCCGTCCCGCTTCCAGGCCGGCGGCGGCCATGCCGCCTCCTCCACCGCAGCCGGCCCGGCGATCATCGACGATGACACCCCCACCCCGGAGCACGCGGTGTTCCGCTGGTCGCGGCTGGGCTGGGTGCTGCTGGTCGGTGCCCTGCTCTGGCTGTTGCCCATGGCGGCCATGACCACCACCCTGGGCTGGTCCCATGATCTGACCCAGATGGGCTGGTTCTTTACCAAGGCGGCCCTGCTGACCTTCGGCGGGGCCTATGCGGTGCTGCCCTATGTCTACCAGGGCGCGGTGGGGCACCATGGCTGGGTCAGCCCCACCCAGATGATCGACGGCCTGGCGCTGGGCGAAACCACACCAGGCCCGCTGATCATGGTGGTCGCCTTCGTCGGCTTTGTCGGTGGCTATGTCAAGGCGCTGTTCGGCCCGGACAGCCTGTTCCTGGCCGGCGCCGCCGCGGCCGCCCTGGTGACCTGGTTTACCTTTTTGCCCTCTTTCCTGTTTATTCTCGCCGGCGGTCCCCTGGTGGAGTCTACCCACGGCAACCTCCACCTGACCGCGCCCCTGACGGCCATTACCGCCGCCGTGGTCGGGGTGGTCCTGAACCTGGCGCTGTTTTTCGGCTATCACGTGCTCTGGCCCCAGGGTTTTGGCGGCCTGTTCGACTGGCCATCGGCCCTGATCGCCCTCGCCGCCGCTATCGCCCTGTTCCGCTATAAACGCAATGTGATCCTGGTGCTCAGCCTGAGTGCCCTGGCCGGGCTGGCCGTCCATCTCTTGCTTTGATCTTTGCACATAGCCCAGAGCTCCTGACCGAGCTTTGGGCTATACGCGCACCGCTGTTCCGCCTTATCTGCCGACCGTCTTCTTTATTCATTTTTCAGATAAGAATTTATTTTTTATTTCGTTTTTAAAGGTTAACCCCTGCCCTAACATCCTTCCCAGACACCGATACCATCATCGACTCAGGAGACAAAAGGATGTCCAAACTCAATCGTACCTTCAAACAACTGGCCGCCGCCGGCCTGCTTTCCGCCACCGCCTTCGCCAGCCTGGCCGCCAGTCCGGTGACCCTGCTCAACGTGTCCTACGATCCCACTCGGGAGCTGTACCGGGAATATAACCAGTGGTTCAGCGACCGGTGGCAGGCCGAACACGACCAGAAGGTGACTGTTCGCCAGTCCCACGGTGGCTCCGGCTCCCAGGCCCGCTCGGTGATCGATGGCCTGGAGGCGGACGTGGTTACCCTGGCCCTGGCCTACGACGTGGACGCCCTGCGCCAGCACGGCGAGCTGATCCCGGAAAACTGGCAGTCCAGGCTGGCCAACAACAGCTCGCCCTACACCTCCACCATAGTGCTGCTGGTGCGCAAGGGGAATCCCAAGAACATTTTGGACTGGGATGACCTGATCCGCGACGACGTGGAAGTGATCACCCCCAACCCCAAAACCTCCGGCGGTGCCCGCTGGAACTACCTGGCCGCCTGGGGTTACGCCCTCAAGCAAGATGGCGGTGACGAGCAAAAAGCCTACGAGTTCGTGGAAAAACTGTTCAAGAACGTGCCGGTGCTGGACCCCGGCGCACGCGCCGCCACCAACACCTTTGTGCAGCGTGGCTTGGGGGATGTGTTCATCGCCTGGGAGAACGAGGCTTTCCTGTCGGTCGAGCAGCTTGGCAAGGGCGAGTTCGAAATCGTGGTGCCCTCGATCAGCATCCTGGCCGAGCCGCCGGTCACGGTGGTGGACAAGAATGTCGACCGCAAGGGCACCCGCGCCATTGCCCAGGCCTACCTGGAAGGGCTTTATACCGATGATGCCCAGCGCCTGGCCGGCAAACACTACTATCGCCCGTCCAACCCCGACATCGCCGCCGAGTTCGCCGAGCAGTTTCCCGATGTAAAACTGTTCAGCATCGATGACGTGTTCGGTGGCTGGCAGCAGGCCCAGGACACCCACTTCAACGACGGTGGCAAGTTCGACGCTATTCTCGAAAGCATCGCCAAGCGTTAACCGTTAACAGAACTCAGGGGCCCTCGGGCCCCGCTCAAGGAGTGCAGTATGATGTTTTCCTCCGCCAGGCGTCGCAGCGTAATCCCGGGCTTCGGTCTGACCCTGGGATTTTCGCTGTTGTACCTGACCTTTATTTTCCTGATCCCGGTCGGCAGCCTGCTGCTCTATACCAGTCTGATGAGCTGGGAGGAGTTCTGGCGCGCCATCAGCCATCCCCAGGTGGTGGCCTCCTATAAGCTGTCGTTCTCGGCCGCCTTTATCGGCGCCGCCATCAACCTGGTGTTCGGCGCCCTGGTGGCCTGGGTGCTGGTACGTTATTCCTTTCCCGGCAAGCGGCTGGTGGACGGGCTTATCGACCTGCCCTTCGCCCTGCCCACCGCCGTGGCCGGCATCGCCCTGGTCACCCTGTACGCCAGCACCGGCTGGGTGGGCCAGTATTTCCACGCCTTCGGCATCCGCATCGCCTATACCCAGATTGGCGTGGTACTGGCCCTGACCTACATCGGCCTGCCCTTCGTGGTGCGCACCGTGCAGCCGGTGCTGGAGGATCTGGAAGCCGAACTGGAGGAAGCCTCCGCCAGCCTGGGCGCCGGCCGGCTGACCACGGTGCGCCGGGTAATACTGCCCGCGCTGCTGCCGGCCCTGCTCACCGGCTTTGCCCTGGCCTTCGCCCGGGCCATCGGCGAATACGGCTCGGTGGTGTTTATCTCGGGCAACCTGCCCTACAAGACCGAGATCACCCCGCTGCTGATCGTGGCCAAGGCCGAGCAGTACGACTATAACGGCGCCGCCGCCATCGGCACCGTGATGCTGCTGGCCGCCTTCGTGATGCTGCTGGTGATCAATTTCCTGCAGTGGTGGTCCAGCCGCCGCTTTGCCCACTGATGTGTCGGAGACCATACCATGACCACACTAACCCACTCCGCCCCGCTCGCCACCGGCAGCGACTGGCAGCGGGCCACCGAAGAGCCCGCCTGGGTAAGGCGCACCCTCACCGGCATCGCCCTGACCTTTCTGGCGCTGTTCCTGGTGCTGCCGCTGCTGGTGGTGCTGTACGGCGCCTTCGAGCAGGGGCTGTCGGTCTGGCTCGCCGCCGTGACCGAACCCGACGCCGCCGCCGCCATCCGCCTCACCCTGCTGGTGGTGCTGTTGGTGGTGCCCGCCAACGTCATCTTCGGGGTGGCCATCGCCTGGGCCATCGCCAAGTTCGAGTTTCGCGGCAAGCCTATATTGCTGTCGATTATCGACATGCCCTTCGCCATCTCGCCGGTGGTGGTGGGGCTGATTTTCGTGATCCTGTTCGGCTCCCAGGGCTGGCTGGGTGACTGGCTCAGCGCCCATGAGCTGCGCATCATCTTCGCCGTGCCCGGCATCGTGCTGGTGATCACCTTCGGCACCCTGCCCTTCGTGGCGCGCGAGCTGATCCCGCTGATGCAGCAACAAGGCAAGCAGGAGGAAGAAGCCTCCCTCACCCTGGGCGCCAGCGGCCTCAAGACCTTCTGGTACGTGACCCTGCCCAACATCAAGTGGGGCCTCATCTACGGCATCATCCTCTGCAACGCCCGCGCCATGGGCGAATTCGGGGCCGTGGCCATCGTTTCCGGGCGGATCCGGGGCGAAACCAACACCATGCCCCTGCATATCGAGGTGCTCTACAACGAGTACATGTTCACCGCCGCCTTCGCGGTGTCCTCCATCCTCACCGGCCTGGCCCTGGTCACCATCGCCCTCAAGTCCGGGGTGGAGTGGCTCGAACAGCGTAACCACCAGCATTCTGCGAGTTGACCCATGAGCATCAAGATTGAGAACCTGAACAAGCGTTTCGGCGACTTTGTCGCGGTAGACAACATCAACCTGACCCTGCCGGACGGGCAGCTCACCGCCCTGCTCGGCCCCTCCGGCTCGGGCAAGACCACCCTGCTGCGCATGATTGCCGGCCTGGAGCAGCCGGACTCCGGCCGCATCTCCTTCTACGGGGAAGACGCCACCGATCTGCACGTCAGCCACCGGGGGGTGGGCTTCGTGTTCCAGCACTACGCCCTGTTCAAGCACATGACGGTATTCGAAAACGTGGCATACGGCCTGACCGTGCGCCCGCGCCGGCTGCGTCCGGACAAGGCCGCCATCCGCAAGAAGGTGATGAGCCTGCTGGAGCTGGTGCAGCTGGACTGGACCGCCGATCGTTATCCGTCCCAGCTGTCCGGCGGCCAGCGCCAGCGCATCGCCCTGGCCCGCGCCCTGGCGGTGGAGCCCAAGGTGCTGCTGCTGGACGAGCCCTTCGGCGCCCTCGACGCCAAGGTCAGGGCCGAGTTGCGCCGCTGGCTGCGCCGGCTGCACGACGAAATTCACGTCACCAGCGTGTTCGTGACCCATGATCAGGAAGAGGCACTGGAGGTGTCCGACCGGGTGGTGGTGATGAACCAGGGCCGGGTCGAGCAGGAAGGCTCGCCGGAAGAGGTGTACGATCACCCGGCCAATCCCTTCGTGTACCAGTTCCTCGGCAACGTCAACCTGTTCCACGCCCGGGTGGGCCAGGGCGCCGCCACCATCGGCGGGCTGCGCTTGCCGGTACCGGAGCTGAAGGAAGTGGAAAACGAGGCCGGCCTGGCCTACGTTCGCCCCCACGAGATAGAGGTACTGGCCGGCCCGGCGCCGGACGCCCTGCACGCGGTGCTCGAGAGCCTGACCGTGGTCGGCCCCACCGTCCGGCTGGAGCTCAGGGCGGACGACGCCAAGGGGCTGATCCAGGCCGAGCTGCCCAAGACCCACTTCCGCACCCTGGGACTGCTCGCCGGCGACGATGCCTGGTTGCGCCCGCTGCAAAGCCGAGTGTTCCTCAACCAGCACAGCGCCTGAATCCTCAAAAAAGCTCAAGCAAGGGGGGAGGCCGCGGCCTCCCCCCTTGGTCTGTTATTCCCCGGGCATGGATGCCATGCCCGCACCTCACACCGGCTCGGCCTCCTCGACGCCGAACATGGCCTCGTCGGCCGCTTCCCGGGTCAGCCCGGGGCTGCACAGGCTGAGGAAGTCGTAGACATAGCCGCGCAGAAAGGAGCCCCGCCGCACCCCCAGGTAGGTGGTGTTGGTGGGGAACAGCTGGCGGCAGTCGAGCAACCGCAGCCCCTGATCCCGCCGCTCGTCGAAGGCCATGGACGCCATGATGCCGATGCCCAAGTCCAGCTCCACATAGGTCTTTATCACGTCCGCATCCAGGGCCGACATGGCGATGTCGAGCTGGATGCCCGCCGTCCGGAACGCCTCGTCGATGTTGTTCCGACCGGTGTAGCCCTCGTGGTAGGTGATCACCGGATAGGCGGCGATATCGGCCAGCGAAACCTGCGGCAGGCGGGCCAGGGGGTGCGCCTCGGGCACCACCACGCTGTGATGCCAGCGGTAATAGGGAAAGCAGGCGAAGTGCCGCTGGTTGGCCAGCAGGCCCTCGGTGGCGATGCCCACGTCCACCTCGCCGGCCTTGAGCAGCTCCGCGATTTCGTCGGGCCCGCACTGGTGCAGCGCCAGCCGCACCTTGGGGAATTTTTGCTGGAACTGCTTGAGCACCGCCGGCAGCGCGTAGCGGGCCTGGGTGTGGGTGGTGGCGATGCGCAGGCTGCCGCTGTCGCTGTGCACGAACTGCTGGGCCGCCTGACGCATGTTGTCGAGCTCGGCCAGGATCCGCTCCACCGAGCCCAGCACCAGCTCGCCCGGCTCGGTCAACCCCAGCAGCCGCTTGCCCCGCCGTTCGAACAGGGTCACGCCCAGCTCCTCCTCCAGATCCCGCAGGTGCTTGCTGACCCCGGACTGGGAAGTGAACAGGGCCGTCGACACCGCCGTCAGGTTGAACTGCCGCCGCGCCGTTTCCCGTACTATCCGTAACTGCTGTAGGTTCATGATCCTGCCTGGCCTCTGATTTCTTATTCCTTTATGAAATATAAAATCCAATTCATATATTCATAAATAATCTTTTTCGATATCAATAGCAGGATTGGTAGTAACAGGGCCTCTGTCCTGGCCCCAGAGCACCAAGAAAGTTCAAAAATCAAGCAGCGCCATGCCTTACCCGTAGGCGCCCGTTCACGTGGCGCAAGCCTGCAGCGATGGGGAGCCGGAAACATAAAAAAACCGCCTTTCCCGGCGGGAAAGGCGGTCAGCATGCGGCTTACTGGGGCGCCGGCGGACGCATGCCGCCTTGGCGGCATGCGTTGCACGGTTCCCTCCGGGGCTTACTCCGAGGCGGCGATCAGGCTGGCGTTGCCGCCCGCCGCGGTGGTGTCGACGCACAGGTGGCGTTCGATCACGAAGCGCTCGGGCAGCGCCTGCTCGGTGATCAGCGGCAGCAGGGCACCGTCGCGGCGCGCCAGGGCCAGCCGGTACTGGCGCAGGGTGGCGGTGTCGGCATGGCTTGCTACCGCCTCGAAGCCGCTGAGGCTTTCGAGGGCGGCGGGCTGCAGCAGGCCGTCCAGGCCGATGGCCGGAATGCCGGCCGCCGCGGCGCCTGCCAGCGCCGTACTCGCCCCGGGCGCCACCACCACCACGGCATTGCCCTGGGACAGGGCGGTGCCGGCCTGGGCCATGGCCGAGGCCAGATCCGGCCCCAGGCAGAGCAGGGTGCCGCGGGCAAAGCAACGCAGCCGGTTGAGTTCGCCGGTCGGGCCCGGCATCTCTTCCGCCGTGGCGTCCAGCGCCGCCGGCACGGTGCCGAAGATGGGCGCCAGCCGCTCGGCCCGGTGTTGGGCGCGGGCCCAGTCCTTGCCGTCCAGCCGGCCGATGGCCTCCTGCACCTGGGCCGCCGTTACCGCGGCCGCCGCCGCCGGCACGCCCGCCCCGGTGTCCACCTTCATAAAGCGGCGCACATACTGGGGACCGCCCGCCTTGGGACCGGTGCCCGAGAGCCCTTCGCCGCCGAAGGGCTGGGAGCCGACGATGGCGCCGA
This sequence comes from Zobellella denitrificans, assembly GCF_002237365.1. Taxonomy (GTDB): domain Bacteria; phylum Pseudomonadota; class Gammaproteobacteria; order Enterobacterales; family Aeromonadaceae; genus Oceanimonas; species Oceanimonas denitrificans. The sequence goes on along the minus strand of NZ_NMUO01000008.1, from coordinate 10,392 downwards.
TCTGGTTGCGGTTGACGTAGATATTGCCGACCTTGATGCGGCCGGTGATGCGCTCCACCCGCTTGTCGACCCGGGTATGCAGGCCGAAGGTCAGGCCGAAGCCCTGGGCGTTGATCTGGTCCACCACCTGGTCGAGTTCATGGGCCTCGAAGGTAGCCACGTGCAGCACGGGCCCGAAGATCTCCTCCTCCAGCTCGTGGATGCCCTCGAGCTTGATCACCGTCGGCGCCACGAAGAGCCCCTCGGCGGGCACCGGCAGCTGCTTGAGCACCCGCCCCCGGCGCGCGAACTTTTCGCAGTGCGCCTCAATGCCGCGCTTGGCGTTCTCGTCGATCACCGGGCCCACGTCGGTGTCGAGCTGCCAGGGGTTGCCCAGGCGCAGCTCGTCCATGGCGCCGAACAGCATCTCCAGCAGGTGATCGGCGATGTCCTTCTGCACATAGAGCATGCGCAGGGCGGAGCAGCGCTGGCCGGCGCTCTGGAAGGAAGAGGCCAGCACGTCGCGCACCACCTGCTCCGGCAGCGCGGTGGAGTCCACTATCATGGCGTTGAGGCCGCCGGTTTCCGCCACCAGGGGCGCGTCCGGCGCCATGGACTCGGCCATCACCTTGTTGATGCGCTGGGCGGTGGCGGTGGAACCGGTAAAGCAGACGCCGTCGATGCGCGGGTCCGAGGTCAGCGCCGCGCCCACGGTGCTGCCGCTGCCGGGCAGCAGCTGGATGGCCTCGCGGGGAATGCCGGCCTCGTGCATCAGCTCGACCGCCCGGCTGGCGATCAGCGCGGTCTGGCCGGCGGGCTTGGCGATGACGGCGTTGCCCGCCGCCAGCCCCGCCAGCACCTGGCCGGCGAAGATGGCCAGGGGGAAGTTCCAGGGCGAGATACAGGCGATCACGCCTCGGCCGGCGCCGACGTCCTGGTTGCGCTCGGCTTCATTCGGATAGTAGCGGGCGAAGTCGACCGCCTCACGGATTTCGGCAACCCCATCCAGCAGGGTCTTGCCCGCTTCCCGGGTGGCCAGGGCGAACAGCTCGGCGGCGTGCTCCTCGAACAGGTCGGCCACCCGGCGGATGCGCGCGCAGCGCTCGGCCACCGGCAGGGCGGACCAGAGCTCGAACCCGGTGCGGGCGGCGGCGATGGCGGTGTCGATATCCTCTTTCGACGCTTGGGTGACATGGCCCACCAGGTCCGACGGCACCGCCGGGTTGCGCACTTCCTCTGTCAGGGTGCTGCTCACCGGGCCGGCGATCACGGGCCCGCCGGTCCACTGTCGGGTCTTGAAGGGCGCGCGGGCGGCCTCGATCTCCGCCACCTCTACCGGGTTGGTGATGTCCCAGCCCCGGGCGTTGCGGCGTTTGGCGCCGTAGAGATCGGCCGGGCGCGCTATGGTCTTGCTCGACACCTGGTCGCCCATGGCCGCCACCGCATCGAAGGGATCCCGGGCGATATCCTCGGGCTGGATGCGGGTGTCGACAATCTGGTTGACGAAGGAGCTGTTGGCGCCGTTTTCCAGCAGGCGGCGCACCAGGTAGGCCAGCAGATCCTGGTGGGCGCCCACCGGCGCATAGATGCGGCAGCGGGTGCCCTGCTTGGTGAGCACGGCGTCGTGCAGGGACTCGCCCATGCCGTGCAAGCGCTGGAACTCGAAGCAGTCGCGGCCCTGGGCCAGCTCGAGGATGGCCGACACCGAGTGGGCGTTGTGGGTGGCGAACTGGGGATAGATGCGGTCGGTCATGCCCAGCAGCTTCTTGGCGCAGGCGATATAGGACAGATCGCTGTTGACCTTGCGGGTGAACACCGGAAAGTCCGCCAGCCCCATCACCTGGGCGCGCTTGATCTCCGCGTCCCAGTAGGCGCCTTTCACCAGCCGCACCATGATGCGGCGGTCGAGCTTGTCGGCCAGGGCGTACAGCCAGTCGAGCACGTGAGCGGCCCGCTTGCCGAAGGCCTGCACCACGATGCCGAAGCCGTCCCAGTCCGCCAGGGCGGGATCGGACAGCACCGCTTCGATCACGTCCAGGGACAGGTCCAGGCGATCCGCTTCCTCCGCGTCGATGTTGAAGCCCATGTTGGCGGCCTTGGCCTGTTTGGCCAGCTCCAGGGTGCGGGGCACCAGCTCGTTCATCACCCGTGCTTTCTGGCCGAACTCGTAGCGGGCGTGCAGCGCCGACAGCTTGACCGAAATGCCCGGGTTCTGGCGGATGTCCGGGTGCTTGCAGTGCGACGCTAGGGACTTGATGGCATCGGAGTAGGCCTTGTGGTAACGCAGGGCGTCGGCGTCGGTACGGGCAGCCTCGCCCAGCATGTCATAGGAATAGGTGTAACCCCGCTCCTCGTATTTATTGGCGCGCTTGAGCGCCTCTTCGATGTTGCGGCCCAGCACGAACTGGCGCCCCATCTCCTTCATCGCCTGGCCGACGGCGGTGCGCACCACCGGCTCGCCCAGGCGCTTGATCATGGCACGCAAGGTGGTGGCCAGGCCCTGGCGGTCCACCGGCGACAGCAGCTTGCCGGTGACCAGCAGCGCCCAGGTAGAGCTGTTGATCAGCGAGGAGCTGGAACGGCCGCGGTGCTCGCCCCAGTTGCCGGATGAAATCTTGTCTTCGATCAGCTCGTCGATGGTGCTCTTGTCCGGCACCCGCAGCAGCGCCTCGGCCAGGCACATCAGCGCCACGCCTTCCTTGGTGGTGAGGCCGTACTGGGCCAGGAACTTTTCCATCATGGTCGGGGTGGAACTGGCGCGCACCTGGCGCACCAGCTCGGCGGCCCGGGCCGACATGCGGGCGCGAACGTCGGCGGACACCTGGGCATTGGCCGCCAGGGCCTTGACCACCCCGGCTTCATCCGCCAGGTAATGACTCCGAACCTGCTCCCGGCAAGCCGCCAGCGACAGTGCATGATCTTTCATCCGACCTTCTCCTCGGTGTGTACGATTTTGTTGGCATCATGCTAACCGAAAGTGAATACCCATTTTTCCTATATAAGCATCTTCAACTTCACTTATGGACTTTTTATTGGCATTTATTTTTAACCTTTAACCACAAAAAATGATAAAAATAGCCATATCGACCAATCACCGGTTTTTGGCCGGGAACAGGGCGCGCAACGCTATGGGCACCTTGAACGAATAGGGAGGAGAACAATGGGACAACTGGACAGGGCGGACCTGCAGATCATCCAGGAGCTGCGCGAAAACGCCCGCATCACCCTCACCGAGCTGGCCGCCCGGGTCGGGCTGTCGAAAACCCCCTGCCAGCTGCGCATGCGCCGGCTGGAGGAGCAGGGCTACATCACCGGCTACACCGCCCTGGTGGATCAGAGCAAGCTGGGGCTCAGCCATATCTCCTTCGTGCAGATCACCCTGAACGACACCAGCAGCAAGGCCCTTACCGCCTTCAACAAGGCGGCGCTCAAAATAGCGGAAGTGGAGCAGTGCCATATGATCGCCGGCGGCTTCGACTACCTGCTGAAGATCCGCACCAAGGACATGGCCTCCTACCGCATGGTGCTGGGCGAGAAAATCTCCGCCCTGCCCCATGTGCTGCAGACCAGCACCTTCGTGGTAATGGAAAACGTGCGGGATATCGGGCTGTAGGACACCGAACAGCGTAGCAGTTGATCTGTATGATGCTTCTTGGGGCGCAGGCGGGCCGCCTGCGCCCCACCAGCAAGGCGCACATCTGCTAACGGCATGTGCTGCTGCCCTTCGATATCAGCACCTCGGAGAACGCCGTGCTCTGAACTTCCCGCCCGGGGACCGTCCGGTTAATAGAGAAAGCATCCCGCCTGGCCAGGCGGAATGCGTGAATCACTTGCTGATGGCGCCGTGACGGTACATGCCCAAAGCGGTTGTAGCGGCTTACTGCTGGATCTGCGTCAGGGTCAGTCCATTTTCCGTCCAGAAGCGGGCCGCGCCTTCATGGACCTTGTTCACCACGCCATTCAGCCCGGACGCCATGGTCATGGTCCTGGCAGCGTCATGCACCTGATGCAGGTATGCCAGGCCTTCCGGCGAGTAGATGCTGCCCATCAGTTGGTAAACCCTGTCCTTGTCCATATGAGGGCCGGCCACCCAAAGGGCGGAGTCCTGGATGGTGACCACGTCGCAATCCACGCCCGGATAGGTACCGGCGGGGATGATCACGGTGGCGTAGTAGGGATGATCATGGAACAGGGTGCCTTTCTCGGCGGCCTCGTTCAGCTGCAGCAGGCGGATCCTGTTGCTGTTGGCGGCCTGATTGACAGACTCGTTGGGAAAGCCGGCGAACACCCAGAGGGCATCGAGCCGGCCTTCTCCCAAGGCGGCTGCACCCTGGTTGTTGCCGACATATTGGGGCTCAATCTTGTCCCACAGGCCCACCCCCTCGAAGAAGCGCCGGGCGGAGGCGGCAGCTCCGGAGCCAACCTCCCCCACGGCCACTTTCTTGCCGGCCAGTTGGGCTACGTCGGTGATGCCGGAGCCCTCCAGCACGATCAGGTGGGCCGGGGCACCGTACAGGTAGGCGACGGCCCGGACGTTGCGGTAGCGGCGGGGGTCGTTGTCCAGCTTGCCCTGCATCCCCAGGTAGATGTCGCCGGCATAGACGATGCCGAAGTCGGCGTCCCGGGCGTCGACCCGGCGCAGGTTTTCCACCGAGCCGGCAGAGGACTGGCTGGACAGGTCCACCCCCTCCATGGAGCTCGACAGCCGGCTGGCGATGCCCTCGGAGAAGGACTGGAAAGTACTGCCGTCAGGGCCGCCGGAAAAGGTAAAGGACTCGGCAGAGACCGGGGCGTTCATGCCGACGGCCGCCAGGGCGGCCAGGATCAGGGGGAGCAGCGCTCTGGAGGGGTTGAACCGTTGCGTCAGCGTCATGGTGATTTCCTTATTTATGATGGGGCGGGGTCCCGTATCCGTCAGGCGCCAATTCCGCGCCGGAGCGCGGCGGCCGGAGCCGGCGTCGACCGGACTTCCACCACCGACATACCGAGCCCCCGCCACAGCATGCCTGCCCGGTCCGTCCGGTCGCCACCCTTGTCTCCCGCCGCCGTGCTCCGGCCCTTTGGCCTGCCCGGATACCGGGCCCCATGGCGTGTTGCGGCTTATTTGATGAAGCGGACCTGCTCGTAGATTTTTTCCAGCACCGGTTTCTTCTTCTCGTTAAAGCGGGCCTTGTTCTGCTCGAAGATGTTATTGCCCTTGGTGTCGATGGAGATGATCAGCGGGCCGAATTCCTTGACACGATTGACCCACAGCGTTTCCGGCATGCCCAGATCCTGCCATTCGGCACGCTCTATGGCCTCGACCTTGGTGGCCGCCACCACGGCGCAGCCGCCGGGGAACACCGCGTGCACCGCCTTGTGCTCGAGGCAGCCCTGGGCCGTCTCCTCGCCCATGCCGCCCTTGCCGACAATCAGCTTGACGCCGGTCTGCTCGATAAAGGCCTTCTCGAACTTCTCCATGCGCATGCTGGTGGTGGGGCCGATGGACACCATCTCGAAGCCGCCGTCTTCCTTTTCCCGGACGATGGGGCCGGCATGGAAAATGGCGCCGCCCTTCAGATCGACCGGCAGCTCGCGCTTGAGCTCGATCAGCCGCCGGTGCGCCACATCACGGCAGGTTACCAACTGCCCGGTCAGGTACACCACGTCGCCCACGTTGAGGGACTCGAGATCTTCGTCTCTGATGGGGGTAGTCAGTACTTTTTTCATAACACAACTCCTTGATGTGACAAGACTTCATATGACAGGTCGGCATTGAAGCGGATGGTGCCGCGGCGGTGCGCCCAGCAGCCGGTGGACACCGCCACCCCGATGGTGGAAGGATGGCGAGCGGAGGACTCGATGTTGACTCCCATTACGCTGGTGTTGCCGGTCAGGCCCTGGGGGCCGATGCCGATCTCGTTGAGGCCATCGGTCAGCAGCTCTTCCATCAGGGCGGCGTTGTCGTTGGCATTCTTGCTGCCCACCGGGCGCAGTATGGCCTTCTTGGACAGACGCGCCGCCGTTTCCACCGAGGTGGACACCCCAACGCCGACCAGCAAGGGCGGGCAGGCATTGATGCCGCGGGAGGTGATCACATCGAACACGAACTCGGCCACGCCTTCATATCCCTGGCCGGGCATCAATACCTTGGCGGAGCCGGGAAGGGTGCAACCGCCGCCGGCCATATAGACTTCGATGGTGGCGCTGTCGTCGCCGGGGACGATATCCCAGTCCAGCCACGGGATCTTGGAGCCGGCGTTGGTGCCGGTATTCTTTTCGTCGAAGGTTTCCACCGCGTTGTGCCGCAGGGGGCCGATACGGGTGGCTTCAATGGTGGCATTGCGCAGTATTTCTTCCAGCTCGCCCAAATAGGGAAACTTGGCGCCGACGGTAAGGAAATATTGAATCACACCGGTATCCTGACAGCTGGGTCTATTGAGCTTGTCCGCGGCATCCTGATTCTCTGCCATGGTATCGAAAATAGCGATGGCCAGCGGGTTGGTTTCTTTTTTTCTCAGCTCGGCCTGTTTTTCCTTTACATCCGTCGGCAGTCGCTTACCGATATAACTGGTAAACTTGGCGATGACATCGGTCAATTTACCTACGGCTTCGTCATGATTTAAGCTCATTACGGCTATCCTCTTCTTGTTCAGAAATCGGCATTTCCTGTCGGCTTGTCAAAAATAAAGACAAGAGGCACGTCATTTGAATTGGTTCCAGGTTAAAACCCGATGCGTTATTGCCGCATCCATTCAATATCCATGTGGTAAATCCCTTTTTTATGGAAGGGATGTTCATATGGTACAATTGCATTGTAAGCTGTTAATCAAATGTTGAGGTTGATTAGGGCTCACTTCATTCTTTCCTTGAGGTTAACAATGAACCAAGTTTCCGAGCTGGGCTTCTTCGTCCTGCTGGCCAAGGCCGGCAGCCTGGCCGCCGCCGCCCGGGAGATGAACGTCACTCCCTCCGCCGTGACCAAGCGGCTGTCGAGCCTGGAAGACCGGCTGGGGGTGCGGCTGCTGAACCGGACCACCCGCAGGATCAGCCTGACCAACGAAGGCGAGATCTACCTGCACCACGCCCAGCGGATACTGACGGACATCGCGGACATGGAAGGGCTGGTTGCCCACAGCCGCACCACCCCCAAGGGCTTGCTGCGCATCAATGCCCCGCTCGGCTTCGGCCGCTCCTACATCGCCCCGGTGGCGTCCGAATTCATGCAGCTTTATCCCGAGGTGGAAATACAGCTGACACTGACCGACAGGCCTATCAGCCTGCCCGACGAGGCCATCGACATCGCCATCCGCTTCGGCGAGATCCCCGACTCCCGGCTGTTCGCCAGAAAAATCGCCGCCAATCGCCGCTTGCTGTGCGCCGCCCCCGGCTATCTCAAGCGGCACGGTCGGCCGGCCACGGCCGCCGAGCTGTCCGGGCACCAGTGCATCGTGCTCCGGCAGAACGACGCTACCTACGGCCTGTGGCGCCTGTCCAAGGACGGCAAGACCGAAAACATCCGGGTCAGCGGCAAGGCCAGCACCAACGACGGCGAAGTGGCGCTCAAGTGGGCCCTGGACGGCCACGGGATCCTGATGCGGGCGGAATGGGATCTGGCCCGCTACCTGCGCAGCGGCAGGCTGGAGCTGGTGCTGGAGGACTACGCCACCCCGCCGGCGGACATTTACGCGGTTTACCTGGAAAAACTGAACATCTCGGCCAAGGTCGTGGCCTTTCTCGATTACTTGCAGGAATCCTTCCTGCCGGAAAGGCAGGAGCGGGATGACAACCCTTCCATCTGGTAGGCAACGAAAAAAGGGCGGCATCCCTTGCCGCCCTTCGTCATTTTATATCACCGCCCCGAGGCTCAGAGCATGCCGCCGAAGATAAGCGGCACCAGGTACGAGATGATGATCACCGAGAACACCACGCCGAGCAGGTTCAGCCATATCCCGGCCCTGACCATGGTACTGATCTTCAGGTAACCGGTCGCGAACACGATGGCGTTGGGCGGCGCGGCAACCGGCGACATAAAGGCGAAGGTCGCCCCCATGCAGGCCGCCACCATCAGGATGATGGGATCCATGCCCAGGGCGGCAGCCCCGGCGGCCACGATGGGATACACCATGGTGGCGGTGGCGGTGTTGGAGGTGAACTCGGTGAGCAGGGTGATCACTCCCACGATCAGCGCTATGGTCAGCCACAGCGGCACCTCGGTGAAGTTGACCAGTTGCCCGCCTATCCACTGATCCAGGCCGGAGCTGGTGATACCGCCGGCAATGGCCAGGCCGCCGCCGAACAGCCACAGTATTCCCCAGGGCAGCTTCTTCACCGTGTCCCAGTCCAGGATAGTGCCGGCGGCGTTCCTGGCCGGCAGGATAAACAGTACGAAGGCACCGCACAGGGCGATGATGGTGTCGTCGATGCCGGGGATCAGGGCCTTGAGCACGAAGCTGCGGGTTATCCATGCCAGGGCGACCAGCGAGAATACTGCCAGCACCACGGCTTCCTCGAAGCTCATTTTACCCAGTTCCTTCTTCTCCTTTTTAATCACCTCCACGCCACCGGGAAGATGTTTGACCTTCATCGGAAAGGCAATCTTGACCAGGTACAGCCAGATCAGCGGGATCAGGATGGCCACCAGCGGAATGCCGAACAGCAGCCACTGGGCAAAGGAGATCTCCACGTCGTACAGCTTCTTGACGGTGGCCGCCAGTATGGTGTTGGCGGGGGCGCCGATCAGGGAGCCGAAACCACCCAGGGTGGCGGCATAGGCGGTGCCCAGCATCATCGCCGTGCCGAAGGGAAAGTTGCCGGGCGTGGTGTCCACCCCGGGGCTGTTCTTCTGGATGGCGTCGGCAAGATGCTTGGTGACCGCCAGGCTCATGGGCACCATCATCATGGTGGTGGCGGTGTTGGAAATCCACATCGACAGAAAAGCGGTGGCCGTCATGAACCCGAGGATAATCATGTTCGGGTTGGTGCCGATGAAGGAAATGATGCCGAGCGCGATCCGGCGGTGCAGGTTCCATTTTTCCATGGCCAGCGCCATCATGAAGCTGCCCACGAACAGGAAGATCAGCGGATCGCCATAGGAGGCGGACACCGCGCCCGTGTTCATTACGCCCATCAGCGGGAACAGGATCAGCGGCAACAGGGAAGTCAGCGGGATGGGAATGGCTTCCGTTATCCACCAGGTCGCCACCCAGGCCACGATGGCCAATACCGCCACCGCCCCGGCCGACATGCCTGCCGGCGCGAAAAAGGCATTGATAATAAAGAACAGGGCCGGCCCCATCAGCAGCCCCATCCATTGCGCGTTACTGTAACTCCTCGATCTTTTATTGTCCGCGGCCGAATCCTGGTTTCCCGGACTCAATCCCAGTGTGAGAATAAACCTCAGCGTTCTTTTGGCTTGATCGTTCCAAGCCCACATTTGATTCCAGAATGTCCTGACGGATGACATGGCCGATAACTCCCTTTTCTGTTTGGGCCGGTAAAAACCCTTTCAGCTATTTCCATTGGCATATAAATAGGGACGAGTCTGTTTATTGCATCCGGGGTGGATGCAATCATAATCCTTATATACCTTGCCTGGCGTTAACGTCAGGCCTCAATCGCCACAAACCGTTAACGCGTTGTTAATATAACTCCCTGCAAGATGTAATGGATTAACGTGGATTCACTTCATTATTGAAATGAGCTCAATAATTCATGCCCGGCGTCACCGTCATTCGCCGGGCAGGCTTTTTCGAAGGGAGATACCGTGGGCGGGCAGGCTCAGTCCCAGCGGACGACGTGTTTTCAGCCAGCATTTTTTTCATCGGCGCCGGGCTGTGCGGCAGCAGGCCCTTCCTCGAGGCCGAAGGGTTTGAAGAGGGTGTTGAACACCGCCAGGATTGAGCTGCCGCTGCCCCGCTCATTGAGCAAAGTTATGCTCAAAAATCATTGAATCTGGCTTTTTTGAGCGACATTTTGCTCAAGATGGCTCGAAAGCATCGTATCCCGACGTCCGCGGTGGCCCGTCTGGCGACAAGGGCTAAAGTGGGGGCAAAGCCGGCCACTCGCGATCCGGCGTCCTCAGTCACCCAGGTTTTCCGGGGTGAACAGAGTGAAGTCGATGCGGCCGCCGGCGGCGGGCGGGGTGGTCCGTTCCAGGTGGCAGATCAGCAGCTCCAGTGCGCGGAAGGCGTGCAGCTCCGGGTTTTGATCCAGGGTCAGGTGCATTTTGCCCTGGCGCAGCAGGGACTGGGTGGTGGGGTGCAGCTCGTGGCCGATAAAAACGCAGCGCCCGGCCAGTTGCCGCCGCTCCAGCAGGCCGGCGATGATGCCGTTGCCGGGCCCGGTGTTGTACAGCCCGGCCACCGCCCCCGCCGCCAGCCGCTCGCGCACCAGGGATTCGATCAATTCGTTCTGCTCGCGCCCTTCCAGCAC
>NZ_NMUO01000079.1 GCF_002237365.1 Zobellella denitrificans | reverse complement strand
GGGTTCGGGCCTCGTCCACCAGCATGTCCGCCAGCCCCTTCAGCGCCCGCTCCCGGCCGCAGTGGCGGGCGAGCAGCTCGGTGGCCAGCTCGATGGCGGCGCTGCCGCCGGCGCAGCTGATGCGCTTGCCGTCCAGCAGGTACAGCTGCTCCGTGGTCATGGGGAGCTGCGGAAAGGCGGTGGCGAACTCCCGGGCGTGGCGCCAGTGCACCGCCACCCGGTGCCCCGCCAGCAGGCCGGCCTCGGCCAGCAGGAAGCAGGCGTTGTCGATGCTGGCAAGGCTGAGGCCGTGGGCCCGGGCCAGGCGCAGCAGCGCCCGGTAGCGGGGGGCCAGGTGCCGGGTCTGGCCCGCTTCGCGGCCGCCGAAGATCACCAGGTACTGGTAACGGGACCAGTCCAGCTCGCGGACCGTGACCTGGGTGCAGACCTCCACCCCGCAGCTGGCGGTCACCCTTTCCTCCGGCGCCAGGCCCAGTATCCGCCAGCGGCAATAGCGCTGGCGGCTGTGATCCTCGTCGTCGGCGGAAAAACGCAGCTTGTCGAGAAAGCCGCCGAAGGGCAGCAGGGCGAAGCCGGGCAGGGGCAGCAGCAGAAAACCGACGTCGGGGCTTGGCATGGGGGATCCATAGGTCCAGATATTCCCTTTTTATGTCCTATTTCTCCGGTAAAGGGAAGGGGCGGGGGCGGCATAATGGGGCCATCACCCACCACGGAGATCCTCATGACCCTGGAAACCTGGCTCGTCTACCTGGCCGCCAGCATCGGCCTTTCCCTCACCCCCGGCCCCAACGGCCTGCTTGCCCTGACCCACGGCGCCCTCTACGGTCCGGGCCGGACCCTGGCCACCATCGGCGGCGGCGCCCTGGGCTTTATGGGGGTGATCGGCCTGTCGATGTTCGGCATCGCCTCCGTGCTGAGCCTGGCGGGCGAACTGCTGCTGGTGATGAAGGTCGTCGGCGGCCTCTACCTGGTGTGGCTGGGGGTGCAGGTCTGGCGCTCGCCGGCGCCGGGCGGCGGATTCGGCGCCCTGGAGGGCGGGGCCTCCGGCTGGGCCATGGCCCGCCAGGGCCTGCTGTCGGCCCTGGCCAATCCCAAGGCCATCCTGTTCTTCGCCGCCTTCCTGCCCCAGTTTATCGATCCCGCGGCCAGCCTCTGGTGGCAGTTCGTCATCATGGCGGTGACCTTCGCCCTGGTGGAGTGCCTGACCGAACTCCTGATCGCCGGCTTCGCCAGCCGGCTGTCCGGCTGGCTGGCCCGCAGCGGAAGGGGCTTCAACCGCGCCTGCGGCGGCGTCTTCATGCTGATCGGCGCCTGGCTGCCGCTCAGCCGCTCATCCTGATCCCGCCCTTGTCGTGCACCAGGTCAAAGTTTCCGCATGAAACTGTAGCCTGGTGCCGGGGATGGCTTACTATGTTGCAGCTGAGATGACAGATTAGCGCCGTCCGCACCATGGAATCAGACCACGAGAGCATCAGGATGAACCTCTACCGCACCATAGAAAAAACCTTCTGGTATACCCTCACCCGCAAGATAGTGGGCAATGTCGGCGCCTTGCTGTTGCCGCAACTGCTGCTGGTCGGCCTGTCGCTGTACTATCTGGGCCGGGTACGCCACGACATCGAGCTGGCCGGCCTGGACGCCGCCGCCCTGGAGCCGGTGCTGCGACAGTTCGGCTGGCTGATCCTGGCCTGCGGCGGCCTGGCCCTGGCCGTCGGCGTCTTTATCGTGTTCTTTATGCGCGAGATTTTTGTCCGGCCGATCAAGGACATCACCGCGGCCCTGCAGGCGGTGAAGGACAGGAACGGCGACATCTCGGCGACCCTGCCCGACTACACCTTCGATGAAATCTCCACCATGGCCAGGAGCTACAACGACTTCGCCGACAAGCTGCGGGCGATGATCAGCGAAGCCCGGCTGAACTCGATCAGGGTGGCCGTCAACGCCACCCACCTGCAGCAGATGATAGGCCATGCCGGCCATTCCTCCGCCGGCCAGGAGAAGATCGCCCAGCAGATCTTCGAGTCCAGCCGGCAGGCGACCCTGGCGGTGGAGGAGATCGCCGCCAACACCGTGGACATCAGCCAGCAGACCAGCCACAACCTGGCGGAGGTGCGCCAGTCAAGCGAGGAATTGCGGCTGGCGGTGGACAAGATCAAGGCGGTGGAGCAACTGACCCGGGAGTTCGGCAAGACGGTCCATACCCTGAGCCAGAACTCCCGCAATATCCAGAACATACTGGGGCTGGTGCAGGACTTTTCCGAGCAGACCAACCTGCTGGCCCTGAACGCCAGCATCGAGGCGGCCCGCGCCGGCGAGGCCGGCCGGGGCTTCGCGGTGGTGGCGGACGAGGTGCGCAACCTGGCCCGCAAGGTGGGGGAGGCCACCCAGGAAATACACCGCAATATCGGCGAGATGACCAGCCTGGTGCAGAGCACCCGCGAGGGGGCCGAGACCATCAGCCAGCACATCCAGGAAACGGACCTGTTCATGAGCCGCAACCGGGATCAGTTCGGCGCCATGGTGGCGGATTTCGAGCAGATGAACCAGCAGCTCACCACCATTTCCGCCGCCCTGGACGAACTCTCCTACACCAATAAGGAATCCCACCAGCACGTGGAGTCCATCGCCGGGCTCTCCGTCACCATGAAGGACAACATGAGCCGGTCCCGGGAGTTTTCCTCGTCGCTGGAAGGCGCCACCGAGGCCACCCTGGAGCTGCTGTCCCAGTTTATCGTGGGGCAGGGGGATTTCGAGCGGATCACCCGGCTGGGAACCCGCTGGGCGGATGAAGTGGGCAGCCTGCTGGGGCGCTTCGCGGACCAGGGCGTCAACCTGTTCGACCAGAACTACCGGCCGGTCAACCCGGGCCAGGAGCCGGCCCAGTTCCTGACCGGGTACGTCGCGGCGGTGGAGGGCGAACTGCAGGCACTCTACGACAGCTTCATCAAGGCGCATCCGGAGTTCGTCTACGTGGTGGGGGTGGACACCAAGGGCTATATCCCGGTGCACCACGGCAAGCACTCCCAGCCCCTGAGCGGCGACCGGGAGCGGGACAATATCCACTGCCGCCATCGCCGGCTCTACAACCAGAGCCGCCAGGAGCGGCGCCGCTGCAACCACGAGAAGCCCTTCCTGCTGCAGAGCTATATCCGCAACACCGGTGAGGTGATCAACGATCTGTCCATTCCCCTTTACGTCAAGGGCCGGCACTGGGGCTCGCTGATCCTCGGCTTCGACGCCGGCCACCTGCTGGCGGACAAGGCGGCCTGAAAAAACAGGGCCGCCTGCGTTCCACCACCTTCTTGGGGCGCGGGCGGCCCGCCCGCATCAGGGGGCACCGAGGTGGGTTAGACAGAGCCCAACCCGCGATGCCTGTTCTGCCCCGAGCCCTTTTAAGCCTGGGATGTGCCAGGCCAACCCGAGGATGCGCGCTTCGCGCGAAGGCAGGCGGGCCGCCTGCGCTCCCGGCCTCAGCGCAGTTGCTTGAGCAGCGACTCGCTGGCGTAGCCGTCGGCCACCTGGCCGCGAGACTGCTGGAAGGCGCGGATGGCGCTGATGGTATTGGGGCCGATGACCCCGTCGGCGCCCCGGGTGTCGAAGCCCCGGGCGGTGAGCCGGCGCTGCAGCTCTTCCTTCTCGACCCGGCTCAGGGCCCGCTCGTGCCGTGGCCAGGGAGTGCGGAACTCGCCGCCGCCGGCCAGTTTGTCGCCCAGGTGGCCCACCGCCATGGCGTAGGAGGTGGCGTTGTTGTAGCGACGGATCACCCGGAAGTTGTTGTAGATCACGAAGGCCGGACCCTGGGCGCCGGCGGGCACCAGTATGGCGGCCTCGCCGTGATCCGGCAGCGGCCGGCCGTCGAGGGTGGTGATGCCCCTGCCGCGCCAGTAGGCCACGGGCTGGCGGTTGTCCTGATCCGCCAGGCCGTAGTCGAAGCCGGCCGGCAGTTTCACTTCCAGTCCCCAGGGCGCGCCCTGCTGCCAGCCGAAACGGGCCAGGTAGTAGGCGGTGGAGGCCAGGGCATCGGTGGGATCCTCGCCCCAGATGTCCCGCTTGCCGTCGCCGGTGAAGTCCTGGGCATACTGCAGGTAGCTGGTGGGCATGAACTGGGTGTGGCCCATGGCGCCGGCCCAGGAGCCGCGCATCCGCTCGGGGCTGGTGTCGCCCGACTGCAGTATCCTGAGCGCGGCGATCAGCTGCTCTTCGGCAAAGCTGCGGCGGCGGCCCTCGAAGGCGAGGGTGGCCAGGCCCTCGATGATGCCGGTGTTGCCCCGGAAGGAGCCGTAGTTGGTCTCCATGCCCCAGATGGCCAGTACCACCTTGGCGTCTACCCCGTAGCGGGTTTCGATGGCCTTGAGGGTGGGGGCCAGCTCCTGCCATTTCTGGCGACCGTTGCTGACGCGGGTGGCGGAGGTGGCGGTGTCCAGGTATTCCCAGATCTGCTTGGTGAACTCGGCCTGGCGTCCGTCCAGGCGCATCACCTCCTGGTTCAGTTTGACGTCCCTGAAGGCGGCGTCGAACACCGCCGGGCGAATGCCGGCGGCCAGGGCGCGACCGCGGAAACCCTGCCGCCAGGCGGCAAAGCTCTGCTGCTCGGCGGCGCCGGGCGGCACAGTGCTGGCCGCCGGCTGCGGTGGCTGGACGGCGGCGGGGGCCGGCTGCGAGGTTTCGGCCTGGCCGGCGCAGCCGCTGAGCACGGCGCCGATCACCAGGGCACTGAGGTAAGCTTGTTTCAAATTCTTATCCCGTCGGTTGGCTTGACTGCCCGCAGCATATCCCAAGCCGGAAAAAATTAAAGGGGTTTGCGGGCTGTCGCCCGCGTTGCCTTGCCGTTGGCCACGTAAATCGTCCCGCCCCGGCCCATTTTGACGGCAGCGGGACTAAGCTTGCACTGGTAACCGGTTGCCGATGGCAGGGAGAAGGTGATGAAGATGAAACAGAAAATTCTGGTGGTGGTGACCAGCGTGGAAAAATACCCCAACCTGAACCGGGCCACCGGCCTGTGGCTGGGCGAGGCGGTGCATTTCGTCAGCAGGATGGAGGAGGCCGGCTACCAGGTCGACTATGTCAGCCCCAGGGGCGGCTATACCCCCATCGATCCCCACAGCCTGGCCATGGCCGACGAGCTGGACTGGCGCTGGTACCAGAACAAGGCCTTTATGAACCGGCTGGGGGCGACCCTCAGCCCCGCCGAGGTCGATCCGGACGATTATGTCGCTATCTATTACGCCGGTGGCCACGGCGTCATCTGGGATTTTCCCGACAACGAGTCGCTGCAACTGATCGGCCAGCGCATCTACGAGAGCGGCGGCATCGTCTCTTCCGTCTGCCACGGGGCCGCCGGCCTGTTCAATATCCGGCTGAGCGACGGTTCCCTGCTGATCAAGGGCAAGGAGGTGACCGGCTTTTCCAACGAGGAGGAAAAACTGGCCGAGCTGGATCGGTTTGTACCCTTTCTCACCGAGGATGAACTGGTCAAACGCGGCGCCCTCTACCAGAAGGCGGAGGCACCCTGGCTGCCCCTGGCGGTGAGCGATCAGCGGTTGATCACCGGGCAGAACCCGGCCTCCGGCGGACCGGTGGCCGAGCTGGTCTTGCTGGAGCTGGAGGGATGACCCCGGTTGTCGTCCGCTTACGGCAACGAGCCCGGCTTGGCCGCCTCGGCCAGCAGTTCACGGACCTCCTGGTCTTCGGTCTGGCCGAAGTCGAGATAATACTGGCCGACCGAGCCGAATGCCGGGCTCACCAGCAGGGCGACGAACTCGTCCGCCAGGGCCCGGATCCGGGCCGCCGCCTCGGTTGAGCTGACCGGCACCGCCACCACCAGCCGTGCCGGCCGCCGGCTTTTCACCGCCCGTACCGCCGCCTCCATGGTGGCGCCGGTGGCCAGGCCGTCGTCCACCAGCAGCACGGTGGCGCCGGCCAGCGCAAGGGGCGGGGCATCGCTCCGGTAGGCGTGTTCCCGGCGTTCGAGCTCCGCCCGCGCCCGGCGGAGCACGGCCTCGATCCGCTGCTGCTCGAGGCGGCCGCGGATCTCCGGGTTCCACACCAGGATATCGCCCGAGGCGATGGCGCCCATGGCCAGTTCCTCGTGGTGGGGATGGCCGAGCTTGCGCACCAGCAGCACGTCGAGGGGCGCGCCCAGGTCCTTCGCCACCTCGAAGGCCACCGGTACCCCGCCCCGGGGCAGGCCCAGCACCAGCAGGTCGGGGCGGCCCCGGTAATGCCGCAGGGCCCTGGCCAGGGCCTGGCCGGCGGCGCGTCGATGGAGGAAGGGGGACATGGCGGTGCTCCTGTGCTGACTCCTGTCTTAACCCTAGCAAAAATCCGGCAAAATCCGCCTGCCCCGGCAGCTAGCCCGGCCAGGCTTTGTTATCATCGCTGTTTTGTCGGGCCCCGAGGCGGCCCGTGGGCATCATCGGCACCGGGAGCGGTTTCACCATGTTCACCACCATCGGCACCCTGCTTGGCGGCATCGGCCTCTTCCTGCTGGGCATGATACTGCTGACCGAGGGGCTGACCGCCCTGGCCGGGGACCGGCTGCGCACCACCCTGGGCCGGCTGACCGGCTCCAGGATCAAGGCGGTGCTGAGCGGGGCGGCCATCACCGCCCTGGTGCAGTCTTCCCATGCCACCACCCTGGCCACCATCGGTTTCGTGTCCGCCGGCCTGCTGTCCCTGAGCCAGGCCATCGGCGTGGTGATCGGCGCCAACCTGGGCACCACCAGCACCGGCTGGCTGGTGTCCCTGCTCGGGCTCAAGCTGTCCATCGGCAGCCTGCTGCTGCCCCTGGTCGGCGTCGGCGTGCTGCTGCGGCTGCTGGGCAAGGGACGGCTGGCCTCGGCCGGCATCGCCCTGGCCGGCTTCGGGGTGCTGTTCGTGGGGCTGGACCTGCTGCAAAGCGGCATGGGCGGGCTGGCGGAGCGCATCGACCTCAGCCGGTTCGGCGCCGCCACCCTGGGTGCGCGCTTTATGCTGCTGCTGGTGGGACTGGTTATGACGCTGCTGATGCAGTCCTCCAGCGCCGCCCTGGCCATCACCCTGACCGCCCTTGCCACGGGCACCCTGTCCCTGGAGCAGGCCGGGGCCATGGTCATCGGCCAGAACCTGGGCTCCACCTTTACCGCCGCCCTGGCCGCCATCGGCGCCACCATCGCCGCCAAGCGCACCGCCCTTATCCATATTCTGTTCAATATCGGGGCCGGCACCCTGGCTTTCTTTATTCTGCCGCTGCTGATCTGGCTGGCCGACTGGCTCACCGGCGACGGCCTGGGCGACCACCAGGCCCTGACTCTGGCCGCTTTCCATACCCTGTTCAATCTGCTGGGGGCGGCGCTGTTCCTGCCCTTTACCGCCCAACTGGCGGCCCTGGCCGAGCGGCTGTTGCCGGAGCCGCGGCCCGCCCTGACCCGCCACCTCGACGCCAGCATGCAGGTGGTGCCCTCCCTGGCGGTGGAGGCGGCCCACGGCACCCTGCGCCAGTGCGCCCAGGTGGTGCTGCAGAACGCCGCCGCCCGGCTGCGCAACGAGGAGGCCGGTTTCGTGGTGGCCAACCTGGACGAGGCCCGGGACGCCACCGAGGTGGTGGCCCGTTACCTGGCCCGGCTGCCGGAGGCGGAAGGGGAGGTGCTCAACCGGCTCAACGCCTGCCTGCACCTGCTCGATCATGTGCGCCAGAGCGCCCACGAGGCGCTCAAGATCCGCTGGGAGCCCCAGGTGCAGGCCATCATCCCGCTCAGCCAGCACGCCCGGGAGCTGGCGGCGCTGCTGCTCAACGCCGCCCAGGCGCTGACCGACCACCGGCAGGAAGAGGATATCGAGCAGGCCTTGCAGGCCCTGCGCCAGCACAACCAGGATATCCGCTTGTCCATTTTGCAGGCCTCGGCCACCCGCAAGCTGGCGATGGAGGCCACCCTCGACGGCCTGACCCTGGCGCGCAGTTGCGAGCGGCTCAGTTACCATGGCGAACGCTGCCTGTTTTACTTGCAGGGCCTGGCCGGCAAGGACAAAATCGCCCCGGGCAGCCTGGTCGAGGCCGGCCCCGAACCCATAGCAGATGAGGAAAACGTGTGAAGTGTCCCAGTTGTGAGCAAGTGATCCGCCCCGCCCAGGTGACCGAACGGGAAAGCCGGGGGCTCGATGTGCATTTTCGTTGCCCCCACTGCGGTGCGCGCCTGTCGGTCAACGGCCGTGCCACCCGCGCCAAGCTGATGGGCTTCGTGCTGCTGCTGTCCGGCTCCGGCGTCATGCTGTGGGGGCCGGCGCCGGCCTGGATCTTCGGCGTCATGGTGTGCCTGGCGGGCGGGGTCATGGCCCTGGTCGCCCGCAACAGGGAGATGAAGCTGCGCTGGTTGGACAAGCCCGACGGGGCGGACAAGAATTAACAGACCGCCCGGACCGACCATGCTCTCGGAGCCGACATGTATCTGATCAGAGACTATCAAGAGACCGATCTCAGCAGCCTGGAGCTGATCTACCACGATGCGGTCATGGCCCAGGGGCGGCAGGGCTACAGCGACGACCAGGTCGCGGTGTGGGCCTCCTTTCCCTATCTGTACCCGGATGAATTCAAGGCCCTGATCCGGGACGGCTACACCCGCATCATGGCCTTCCAGCAGATCCCCGTGGCCTTCGCCACCCTGCACCCGGACGATCACCTGGCCCTGCTTTACGTGCTGGCCGAGCATACCGGGCGGGGCCTGGCCGGCCGGCTCTGTGCGGATATCGAGGCCGAGGCGGCCCGGCGTGGCGTGGCGCGGCTGCGCACCGATGCCAGCCTGCTGTCCAAGCCCCTGTTCGAGCAGCGCGGCTTCCTGCTGCTGAGCCGGCAGGAGGTCAACCGGGGCGGGCTGGTGTTCACCCGCTTCCTGATGGAAAAACCGCTGGCGCCACCGTCTGCCTGAGCCACTGGCACAATGGCGCGGATTGCCGCAAAATAGCGGGCTCGCGCCGTGAGGGTACATCATTTATCTGGGTAGGGAGGGCATCCGTGGCCAAGCCGAGAGACACCTATTATCTGACCGCCCATTGTCGGGGCAGCCTGGGCACCGTGGACGTGGTGACCCGTTACCTGCGCGAGCAGGGCTGTTACGTGGTGGAAATGCAGACCTTCGACGACGTCATCAGCGAACACTTCTTTATCCGGGTGGAATTCCGCCCGCCCCGGGAGCCCGCCTTCGACGAAGACGGTTTCCGGGCCGGTTTCCGCCCCCGGGCCGAACAGTTCGGGATGCAGTGGGAACTGACCGCCACCCGCCACAGGCCCAATGTGGTGATACTGGTGTCGAAGTTCGATCACTGCCTCAACGATCTGCTCTACCGCTACCGTACCGGCCAGCTGGCCATCGAGATCCCGGCCATCATCTCCAACCACCCGGACTTGCAGCGCCTGGCCGACTGGCATCACATTCCCTATTACCACCTGCCGGTGAACGACGCCAACCGGGCGGAGCAGGAGGCCCAGGTGCTCGCCATCATCAGGGAGTGCGAGGCGGATCTGGTGGTGCTGGCGCGCTATATGCAAGTGCTGAGCCCCGCCATGTGCGCCGCGCTCGAGGGCTGGGCCATCAATATCCACCATTCCCTGCTGCCCGGCTTCAAGGGCGCCAAACCCTACCACCAGGCCTACGACAAGGGGGTCAAGCTGGTGGGGGCCACCGCCCACTACATCAACAACGATCTGGACGAGGGCCCCATCATCACCCAGGGGGTGGAGGTGGTGGATCACAGCCATTACCCGGAACAGTTGATCGCCAAGGGGCGGGACATCGAATGCATCACCCTGGCCCGGGCGGTGCAGTACCATATCGAGCGGCGGGTGTTCCTGCACAACGGCAAGACGGTGGTCTTTACCAGTTGAGCCCTGCGGCAGGTACGGCCGCCGTAGGGCCGAATTTATTCGACCGAACCACGGTGCCGATGGCGAGTGGTCCACGGAAGTGGACCCTACGGCAGGCCCCGGTGCATTTTGTAGGGTCGACTTCAGTCGACCAGGCACGCAGAACCCAAGAGCACGACATTTATCAATAAACGGAGTTTATCCATCCATGAATAAAAGCATAGTGGCCGGGGTACTGGCCCTGGCGCTGGCGGGCTGTGCCAGCCAGCAGCCGGATCAGCCCTTTACCCTGACCGTGGCCCATATCAACGACACCCATTCCCACTTCGATCCCAGCGATGCGCGGCTGGAACTCGGCAACCGGGCCCTGTTCACCCGCCTGGGCGGCCATCCCCGCCTGCTCAGTTTCGCCAACGGACTCAAGGAGCAGGCCGCCGCCGCCGATCAGCCCATCCTCTTCCTGCACGGCGGCGATGCCTGGCAGGGCACCGGCTACTTCAAGCTCAACCAGGGCGCCATGAACGCCGACGTGCTGAGCCGGATGCAGCTTGATGCCATGGCGCTCGGCAACCACGAGTTCGATCTCGACAACGAGCGCCTGGCCGCCTTTATCGGCAGCGTCGAGTTCCCGGTGCTGGCCGCCAACCTGGACGCCAGCCGGGATCCGCACCTGGCCGAGGCGGGCAACCTCAAGCCCTATGTGCTCTACGCCTTCGACGGCAACAAGAAGCGCCGGGTCGAGACCCTGAAGGACGCCGGTCGCCGGCCGGTGGTGGCGGTGATGGGCGTGGTGCTGGAGGACATGGCCGACATCGCCCCCAACGTGGGCGAACTGCGGTTCGAGCAGGAAGTGCAGGGCGCCCAGCGCACCGTGCGCCACCTGCGCGAGATGGGGGTGAAGAACATCATCGCCATCACCCACCTGGGGCTGGAGCGGGATCAGCGCCTGGCAAAAGAGGTGAACGGCATCGATCTGATCGTGGGCGGCCATTCCCACAGCCTGCTCGGCGACTTCCGCAACCTGGGTTGGGAGCAAAATGAGCCCTATGCCCAGGTGTTCACCAACCAGGACGGCCGTGGCAAGACCTGCGTGGTGCAGGCCGGCCAGTATGCCCAGGCCATGGGCCGGGTGGACCTGACCCTGACCCCCGACGGCCGGCTGCTGCGCTGCGAGGGCGGCAATACCCTGCTGTCCGACAACGCCTTCTTCCGCGATATCCGCCGCGCCGAGCAGCACCGCCTGTCCGGACAGGACGCCGAGCGGGTCGCCGCCTATATCGAGGCCCAGCCCAATATCGCCCTGGTGGAGGAAGATCCAGCCCTGCGCGCCCATATCGACGAGAACTACAAGCCGGCCCTGGACCGGGCCTATGGCCGGGTGATCGGCCATGTGCCCGCCGCGCTCAGGCACGTGCGGTTGCCGGTAAATGGCGAGGGTTCCGAAGTGGCTCCCCTGGTGGCGGCCAGCCAGCTGTACTGGGCCAATACCCCCGCGGTGCAGGCGGTGACCGGCCGGCGCGCCGACATCGCCCTGGTCGGCGCCGGCGGCGTGCGCACCAGCCTGGAGCCCGGCGAGCTCAAGGAAGGCCACGTCACCCTGGAACTGCTGCCCTTCGCCAACGCCATGAGCATCGTTTCCCTCACCGGCCGCCAGGTGGCGGGCCTGCTGCTGGAGACCATCAACGCCTCCCTGCCCGAGGGCGCCCACACCGGCAAGTTCCCCTATGTGGCGGGCCTGCGTTACCAGTTTGACGAAACCGGCAGGGACAGGGGCTTTCTCAGCCGTATCGAGGTCCGGCGCGACGGCCAGTGGCAGCGGCTTGACCCCGAAGCCAGCTACCAGGTGGTGATGACCAGCTACAACGCCTCCGGCAACGACGGCTGGAACACCCTGTTCGCGACCCAGCAGGTGCTGACCGACCGGCTGGATCTGGCCTTTGTCAACGGCAAGCTTGCCGCCTTCCCGGTGGCCCGCCTGAGCAAGACCGACGGCGGCCGGGTGCAGGTGCACTACATCAACCAGCCGCTGGACTGCAAGGCCCAGGGCGTGCGCTGCAACACCGACGCCCAGGCCTTTGTCGACTACGTGCGCAGCCAGCGACCGGTACTGACCGCCCTGCCGGAGTCGGGCATTACCCTTAACCGGCTCTGACCGAGACTGGGGCTGGGAACCGGGAACCGGGGATTGTCCGGTTCCCGGTTCCGGTCTTCAATCCAGAATCCCCAATCCCCAATCCCCATTTCATTCCGGGGCTCGCCGGCCCCGTCCCTTCTGGCGTATTATCTAGCCCTGTTTTTTCTCCTCGAGTGCGTGGCTGTCTATGCGTCGTTCCGCTAGTGCCGGTGTGGGTGTGACCGGCTGGTTGCTTTGTCTGCTGTTATGGTGGGGCCTGCCTGCCCAGGCCCAGGCCCAGGCCCAGGCCCAGGCCCAGGCCCAGGCCCAGGCCCAGGCTCAGGCTCAGGCTCAGGCCGAGGTGCAGGCTCAGGCCGGGGTTCTCGACCAGGATCCCAACACGGCCGCCTTGCTGCTGACTCGGCAACTGCCCGAGTTGCGCACGGCCCTGGCCCAGGGGCGCGAACAACTGGAAACCCAGGTCGCGGCCATCGACGATGCGCCGGCCCAGGCCTGGCTGAACGGAGAACTGGCGACCCGGGCCGGACAGCAGCTGGAAAACGAGGCGCTGTCCGAGCCGGAGCGCCAGCTCTGGCAGCAGGTGCTGGATGTTGAGAAAGCCGCCACGGCCCGGCTCAAGGGCGCGCTGGAGCGGGTCGAGCTGGCCCGCGGTTTCGATGAGCGTCTGAGCCAGGCCCGCCAGCAGCTGGACGAATTCGGTCGCCTGCTCACCGAGTTTGACCAGCAGGAGGTTTCCCTCACCCGCATCGAGAGCGACATCGGCGAGTACCAGGTTCGCCACAACCGGCTGCTGAGCGAGCTGGAGCAGAAACAGCAGGCCCAGGCCCGGCTCGAAGAGCAGTTACGTGGCCAGCAGCAGAGCCTGGAGGAGATCCGGCGTCAGCCGGTGGAGGAGATAGCGGTGCCGGCGGCCGGGGAAGAGCAACCGGGCCTGGCCGAGGCGGTGGAGCAACTGCAACTGGCGGCCCGGCGGCAGCAGGAAGCCCGGTTGCTGGCCGCCGAACTCGATGCCAGGACCATACCGGTGCGGCTGGAACTGCTGCGGCTGGAGATCCAGGCCCTGGGCCTGGCGGAGCAGTTGCTCGGGCTGCACCTGCAGGTGCTGGAAGCGGAGTTCAACCAGCGCTCATCCGCCGAGCTGCGGGCGCTCAGCGTGGAGCTGCACCAGTTGACCGAGCGTGAGCCGGAGGCCGCCAGCCGGTTCTCCGCCGAGTTGACGGCGCTGCGCGGCAACATCGACGCCGTGGCGGCGGCCTATGAGCAGCTGCGGGTACTGCAGGCGCGACGGGACGACTACGGCCAGCGGGAAACCCGCCTGGCCCAGACCCTGGGCAGCATTCGGGAGCGGCTCGAGATCGGCGGCCTGACCGAGGCCCTGGGCGTCCAGTTCCTGGATGAGAAGCGCCGGCTCAACGAATACAAGGAATCCCGCTTTTCCCTGCGGGAACTGGAGCGGGAGCTGGCCCAGTCCCGGCTGCGCAGCATTTCCCTGCGTGACCAGCTCCGCGAGCTGGAGGCCCAGCCGCCCCTGCTGACCGAGGACCCGGCCCGGAGCGAGTTGAACCGGATCAAGTTCCAGATCCTGAGCCTGCAACTGCAGGCGGAAGAGCAGCTCAGTGAGCAGCTGCGCCAGAACGAGGTGCGGCTGCGGGAGGTGAACCGGCTGGTGACGGAGCTGGATCAGGTGCTGGGCGAGAGCCTGCTGTGGTGGCCCAGCCATTCGGTGATCGATCTGGACTGGCTGAAGCGCCTGCCCGACGCCACCCTGAGCCTGCTCACCCCGGGCAACTGGCGTTCGCTGGTGGCCGTGCTCTGGTTGGTGGTGACGGCCAATCCCCTGGGGACCGTGCTGGTGGTGGCGCTGGCGGCCCTGCTCGCCTGGTGGGGGCGCAACAGCCGGGCGCAGCTCGAGCAGATTGCGGAGCAGTGCTCCCACCGTTACACCGACAACATCAACCTGACCTTCAAGGCCATCGGCTGGAGCCTGCTGCGGGTGCTGCCGGTGCCGGTGTTGCTGCTGGCTGCGTCCCTGCAACCGGCGGGGCTGTCCGAATCGGATCCGGCGGTGGACGTGCTGGCCGTGACCCTGCGCAATATCGCCCTCTGGTGGCTGGTCGGCCACCTGTTCCTGTCCTTCACCCGCAAGGGCGGGCTGGGCCCGGTGCACTTCGACTGGCATCCCCTGCTGATGTCCCGGCTGCGCATCGTGCTGTCCTGGTTCCTGCCGCTGCAACTGCTGTTCATCCTGTTGCTGTCCCTGAGCTTCGCCCACCCGGACGAAGGCGTTTACGACGTGTTCGGGCGTATCAACCTGCTGCTGAGCACCCTGGTGAACGGCCTGGCCACCTGGCAGCTGCTGGCACCGCCTCCCCGCCATCAAACGGGCTTTATCAGCGAGCACAAGCGCCGCCTGCTGCGTGTCGGCATGAGCCTGCTATTCGCGGTGATGGGCGTGCTGATCCTGAGCGGTTACCTGCTCACCGTGGCCGAACTGCTGCCCCGCTTTATCGACAGCCTGGTGGTGCTGGCGCTGGTGTGGCTGGCCTACAGCCTGGCGGCCCGGGCCCTGATCCTGAGCGAGGTGCACCTGCTGATCCGCCGCCGGCGCGAGCAGAAGGCGAGGGAAGCGGAAGAGGAGAAAACACCGGCCGAAGGCGGTGTCGAACTGCCCGATCCCCACCTCAGCCTGGAACACATCAACCAGCAGACCCGTACCCTGCTGCGCACCGCCACCGCCACCGGACTGGTGGTGGCGCTGCTCTGGGTCTGGGCCGACGTGCTGCCGGCCCTGACCTGGCTCGATGGCATAACGCTCTGGTCCCGCACCATCACGGTGGGGGAGGCGGAGGTACTGAGCGCGGTCAGCCTGCAGGACTTCCTGCTGGCCTTCTTTCTCGGCGGCGTCTACCTGCTGGCCTCCCGTAACCTGCCCGGCCTGGTGGAGATACTGCTGGCCCGCAGCAGCCTGATGGACGCGGCCCACAGCTACACCGTCACCACCCTGCTGCGCTACGCCCTGGCGGTGATGGCGGTGATCACCGTGTTCTCCCTGCTCGGCCTGCGCTGGAGCGAGCTGCAGTGGATGGTGGCGGCCCTGACCCTGGGCCTGGGCTTCGGCCTGCAGGAGGTGGTGGCCAACTTCGTGTCGGGCATCATCATGCTGTTCGAGCGTCCGGTACGGGTGGGGGACACCATCACCATCGGCGAATACAGCGGCACGGTGGCGCGCATCCGCACCCGTGCCACCACCATCATCGACTGGGACAACAGGGAAATCGTGGTGCCCAACAAGGCCTTTATCACCGAGCGGCTGATCAACTGGACCCTGTCCGACAACGTGACCCGCATCGTGATCAAGGTGGGGGTGAGCTACAACGCCGACGTGGACAAGGCCAAGGCGCTGCTGGAGCAGATAGCGGTGGCCCACCCCCTGACCCTGGAGGAGCCGGCGCCCGCGGTGTTCTTCACCCTGTTCGGGGCCAGTACCCTGGATTTCGAGCTGCGCGTCTACGTGGACAAGATGAAGGATCGCATGGTCACCACCAGCGAGCTGCACTTCGCCATCCTCAAGGCCTTCCGCGAAGCCGGCATCGAGATCGCCTTTCCGCAGCTGGATCTGCATGTGCGCAACCTGCCCCGCGGTGGCGGCAGCGACAAGGAGGCACCGGCACAGCCGGCCTGACGAGGCTCAGCCCGCCGGCTGTACCGGCGGGCCGCAGCGCCGGTAGGGGCTGGCGGCGGCCACCGCCCGCAGGTTGGCGCCCAGGCTGACGTTGCCCGGATCCTCCACTTCCAGCCGGCCGGCTTGTTCGCCGGCATTGAAGCGGAAATGCAGGGCGTAGGTGTCGGCCACCTGGGGCGACAGCCAGATCTCTATGCCCTCGTAGCGGGCGCCGCCGGCGCAGCTCAGGCAGACGTCCACCGGCTCCACCTTGCCGCGTTTATTGCCCACCACTATGTAGAGGCCGCCGTCATCCAGGCTGACCAGGGGACGGGCCTGGCAGTCGCCGCCCGGGCCGTAGCTGCCATACAGCCCGGGCGAGAGCACGCCGGGGGCGAGGGGGATGGCCAGGGCCGGCAGCGCCGGCCAGAGCAGGGCCAGCAACAGGGTTGGTTTCATGGCGCTCACCTCGGGGAAAAACACCCTTGAAGTATAGTCCGGGCCCGTCACCGTTCGTCGCTAAGAGGCGGGCCGGCGAAACCGGGCCCGTGGCCGCCTCCGGATAAGCTCGACTTCGATTTACGACTGCTTTAACCTGCACTCCCGCCCATGCGGGCTGTTAAACCGGGAATCATTATCTAAGCTCTAATGAGTCCCTTGCTAGCTGGAGTAGCACCATGTTGCCGGATATGTCGTTTCTTCGGGGGATCTTCGTTCGCTCCCTCGCCTGTTTCTGCCTGTTGGTGGTGCTGGTTGGCGGAGCCCGGGCGGCCGACACCCTGCCATCGCCCGAAGGCACCGTGGTGCTCAGCGTGACCGGCAGGATAGGGGTGACCAATGCCAATGCCGAGGGGCGGGCCGACTTCGACCTGGCCATGCTCGGGCAACTGCCCCAGCACGAGTTCAATACCCTCACCCCCTGGACCACCCAGGTACACCGCTACCGCGGGGTCCTGCTGCGGGATCTGCTGGACCGGGTGGGGGCCGAGGGCGAGCGGGTCAGGGCCACGGCCCTGAATCAGTATCATGCGGATCTGCCCCCCGGGGTGGCTTCGGACTATCCGCTGCTGCTGGCGACCCACAGGGACGGGGAGCCGATGAGGGTGCGGGACAAGGGACCGATATGGATACTTCTGCCCCTGTCCGACCATCCCGAGCTCAATCTCAAGCAGCACCATGAAATGATGGTCTGGCAGCTCAGAACCCTGGATATCCGCTGATCGTGAACAAACTCAAGCTGCTGCTGCTGACCGCCATCGCCCTGTTGTTCGGCCTCAGCTCCATCTACAGCTACACCCGGGATCTGGACGTGGTGCAGTATGTGTCGGGCACCATCAAGGGCATCGGCTGGGCCAGCTCCGAGCTTGAGACCGAAGCGCTGAAGTTCGACCATGCCCTGAGCGAACTGGTGGCCGGCACCAACGACGAGGCCAACCTGCAACTGCGCTTCGAGCTGTTGTGGAGCCGGATCGAGGTGCTGCTGACGGGAGAAGAGAGCCAGCCGCTGCGGGAGCAACCCGGGGTGCTCCCGGTGTTGCAGGCATTCCGGGAGCAACTGGAGCTGTGGGAACCTCGGGTGTACGATCTGACCGCCGGTGACCGGGCCGGCATCCTCGCCCTGCAGCAGGAGCTGGCGCCCTACCGGGAACTGGCGCGGGAGGTCAATGTTGACAGTTTCTCCGGCGCCAACGTCTGGCAACAGCTCAACATCATCCAGGATATCCGCACCCGTTCCCTGCTGTATCTGACCGGCCTGCTCATCAGCGGCGGCCTGATGCTGTGGCTGCTGGTGCGGGAAAACCGGCGCAACCGCGAGCTGGCCTACCACGACATGCTGACCGGCCTGCCCAACCGCATGTATTTTTACCAGCTGATGGGGGAGGCACTGGCGGCCGCCCACAAGGAGCAACGGCCGTTTGCGCTGCACATGGTGGATCTGAACGGCTTCAAGGCCATCAACGACAGCCTGGGCCACGAGGTGGGGGATCGGCTGCTGCGGGTGATCGCCTCCCGCCTGCGTCAGGCCATCGGCGACCAGGGGGTGGTGGCCCGGCTCGGCGGCGACGAGTTCGTGGTGATCCAGCGCCGCCAGGCCGACGCCACCGGGGCGGAGCAGATGGCGTTGGCGCTGTGGCAGTCGCTGTCGCGGGAAGTGCGGCTCAACGACGGCTGCCTGTCGCCCATGGCCTGCATCGGCACCAGCCTGTACCCGGTTCACGGCGCCACCCTGCCGGAGCTGATGAGCCACGCGGACACCGCCATGTACTACGCCAAGAACAACCGCAAGGCCGCGGTGCGGCTGTTCGAGCCGGACATGGACGAGCGGCGCTTGCGTCGCCAGAAGCTGGCGGTGGCGCTGCAGGCCGCCCTGGAGAAGGACGAACTGAGCCTGCACTACCAGCCGATCTTTCACCTGGAAAGCGGCCGTATCGAATCCCTCGAGGCGCTGTTGCGCTGGCAGTCGCCGGAGTTCGGCCAGGTCAGCCCGCTGGAGCTGATCGCCGTGGCCGAGCACCATGGCCTGGCCTTCCGGCTCAACGACTGGGTGCTGCACCGGGCCTGCCGCCAGTTGCGCCAGTGGCAGTCGGCGGGCTTCGACTGGCTCAAGGTGAACGTCAATGTCAGCCCCAATATCTTTGTCCGGGGCCAACTGGCGGCCACGGTGGCGGACAGCCTGCGCGAGACCGGGGTAAAGGCGGAGAGCCTGGTGCTGGAGATCACCGAGGATACCAGCCTGTGGGACACGGCCGGCTCCCTCGACACCCTGCGCGAGCTGCGCCGGCTCGGGGTGGAGATCGCCCTCGACGACTTCGGCACCGGCTATTCCTCCTTCAGCCACCTGCGCCAGCTGCCGGTGAACAAACTCAAGATCGACAAGTCCTTCGTGGCCGATCTGTCGACAGACCAGCGCGCCTTCAACCTGGTCAAGACCATCGTCACCCTGGCCCACAGCCTGGACATGGCGGTGACCGCCGAAGGCATAGAGCAGCCCGAGCAGCAACGACTGTTGCAGCAACTGGGCTGCCAGCTGGGGCAGGGCTATCTGCTGGCCCGGCCCATGCAGGCCGACGCGGTGACCGACTGGCTGCCGCGGGACGGCCAGTCCCACTCCCAGCCCGCCTAAGGGGGCCCGCCGGCCTTCGCCCTCCTCGGTACTGTCCTCATGCGGGCGGGCCGCCCGCGCCCCAAGGCTCCATTTCAGTGGACCTTTCCACCAACGGCGCCGCGGTCAGTTGTAGGGTCCACTTCAGTGGACCTTTTCACCACCGGTGTCGCAGTCAGTTGTAGGGTCCACTTCAGTGGACCTTTTCACCACCGGTGCCGCGGTCAGTTGTAGGGTCCACTTCAGTGGACCTTTTCACCACCGGTGCTGTGGTTCGGTCGACTAAAGTCGACCCTACGGCTCACCCCTCACCCCTCACCCCTCACC
>NZ_NMUO01000078.1 GCF_002237365.1 Zobellella denitrificans | reverse complement strand
AAGGAGGTTGCCGAGTGTCTCGGGGGCGGGAGGCTGGTAAAAGGAGGCGGGGGCCGGGGGCTGGACGGCCAGGGCGAGGCGCTGGGCTTTCCGGCCGGGGTGGAGGACTGGCAGGTGAGCCGGCTGTCGTCCGGCGAAAAGCAGCGACTGGCCCTGCTGCGGGCCTGGTCCCGGCAGCCCCGGGCGCTGTTGCTCGACGAGCCCACCGCCAATCTGGATCCCCAACTGACCGGCAAGACCGAGGCCTGGATCCGCCATTGGGCCAGGCAGGCCGGCTTGCCGGTGATCTGGATCAGCCACGATCCGGGCCAGATCGCCCGGGTGGCGGATCGCCACTACCGGATCCACGACAACCGGCTGGAGAGAGACCATGGGAGTGATTGAACTGAGCTGGTGGCAACTGGCCCTGGCCGCACTGATGATAGTGGCCCTGGCCGCCTGTACCTTCGCCGCCCGGCTGGAAGTGGGACGCAGCCTGCTGGTGGCCGCCCTGCGCACCGTGCTGCAACTGGCCCTGATCGGCCTGGTGTTGGAGGTCCTGTTCGCCACCTCGGCGCTGCACTGGGTGGCGCTGATGGCCACCGCCATGCTGCTGATCGCCGGGCGGGAGGTGATGGCCCGGCAGAAACGGCGGCTGACCGGTGGCTGGAGCTTCGGCATCGGCACCCTGGCCATGCTGCTGTCGTCGTTCACGGTGACGGTGCTGTCCCTGACCCTGATCATCGGGCCCGAGCCCTGGTATACCCCCCAGTACGCCATTCCCCTGCTGGGCATGATGCTCGGCAATACCATGACCGGGGTGGCGCTCAGCCTGGACCGGCTGACCGAAGGGGTCTGGCGTCAGCGGGCCCTGATCGAGGGCCGGCTGATGCTGGGCCAGTGCTGGCAGGAGGCGGTGGGGGATCTGCGGCGGGACGCCATGCGCGGCGGCCTGATCCCCACCATCAACGGCATGGCGGCGGCCGGCGTGGTCAGCCTGCCGGGCATGATGACCGGCCAGATACTGGCCGGCAGCCCGCCGGCGGTGGCGGTGAAATACCAGATACTGGTGATGTTCGCCATCACCGCCGCCACCGGCTTCGGCACCCTGCTGGCGGTGACCCTGGCCAGCCGCCGGCTGTTCGACGAGCGCGAGCGGCTGCGCCTCGACCGGCTGGCGCCGCCGAGGGGATAAGGGATGAAGGCGTTGCTGCTGTTGCTGTTCGCCCTGCTCGGCTGGGGACGGGGCCAGGCCGAACCGGTCGAGCGGCTGGAGGTCGAGGTGCTGGCGGTGTTGCCCCGTGCTGCCGATGCCTTTACCCAAGGGCTGCTGTGGCACCGGGGGCGCCTGTACGAGAGCACGGGGCGTTATGGTCACTCCGGCCTGCGGGAACTGGACCCGCACAGCGGCGAGGTGCGGCGGCGGGTGGATCTCGCCGACGGCCTGTTCGGCGAGGGACTGGCCCTGGTGGAGGATCGGCTGATCCAGTTGACCTGGCGCGAGGGGCTGGCGCTGATCTGGCGGCGGGACGACTTCGCCCTGGTGGCGGCCCATCACTACCAGGGCGAGGGCTGGGGCCTCTGTTACGACGGTGAGGTGTTGTGGATGAGCGACGGCTCGGCCTCGCTGCAGCGCCGGGACGCCGGCGACTTCACCCTGCTGGGACGGCTGGCGGTGACCCTGGACGGTGAGCCCCAATACCGGCTCAACGAGCTGGCCTGCGTGGGGGAGCATGTCTATGCCAACATCTGGCACGACCACCACATACTGCGTATCCACAAGGCGAGCGGCCGGGTCGACGCGGTGATCGACGCCTCCGCCCTGCTGCCCCTGAGTGAGCGGCCGGCGGACAGGGAGGCGGTGCTGAACGGCATCGCCTGGGATCCCGGGCAGGGGGTCTTTTATCTCACCGGCAAGCTCTGGCCCAGGCTGTTCAGGGTGCGTTTCGTTCACTCCTCCCCGGATTGAGTCCCTTCATCCAGTGAACGCAGTGCCTGGCTGATATTGTCTTCCCGCAGCAGGGGCTCCATGGGGTAGTAATGGCGGGCCAGTTGCAGCAACTGCTCGGCTTCCTGCTCCCGTTCCAGCCGGTTCAGGGCCAGCACCATGTTGTAGTAGATATTGGCCCTGGGCGTGTGGCGCACGAACTCCTGGCCCCAGTCCAGGTAGGCCTGCAGCGCCTGGTTGTCCTGCTGGGCCGTGCCCACCGTCAGCCGCAGCGACATGGCGTTGAATTCCAGCCGGGTCAGCCAGGCCATGGGGTTGCTGGCGGCCAGCAGCAGCGCCGGCTCCTTGGCGCCGCCGCGTTCGTACTGGGTCACCACCCGGGCGGTCTGCAGCCCGGTGAGCATGAAGGGCACCACCAGCGCCGGCAGCAGCAGGGCGGCGAAGCGGGCCAGCAGCCGGGGCCGGTAGGGCCTTTGTTCGGCTTCCCCCAGCCACAGATCCGCCCAGTAGAGCAGCAACAGCAGGCCGATCCAGTGGGCCAGGGAGTGGTAGAAGGGATATTCGGTCTGGCTGTGCAGGGCGATGGGCCATACCAGGGACGTCAGGGCCAGGGCCTGGCGCCAGGGGGCCCGCGCCAGCAACCGCAGGAACATCAGCGCCACCAGCAGCATGGCCAGCACCGGCAGCAGGCCGCCTTCCACCCCCCAGTACAGCAGCTCGTTATGGGGGTGGTCCAGGTTGGGCTCCATCGGCGGCAGGGTCGACAGCAGTTCCCGCTGGGCATTGTAAAACTCCATGAACTGGCGCTCGAAGTCCCCGTAGCCGACCCCGGTCCAGGGATGCTGGGCGATAAGCCACAGGCTCTGCAGCCAGTAATGCCGGCGCACGCCCGGGTTGGTATAGACCTCGAGGCCGCGCTGCGCCCCGTCCACCAGCGCCAGGGACAGGAGGCCGAGCGCCAGGCCCAGGGCGGTGAGGGCCAGCAGCCCCAGGCAGGTCTTCCGATCCTTCTGCCAGGCCAGGGGCAGCAACAGCAGCACGCCCACCAGGCCGCCGAGCTGGCCGACCCGGGATTGCAGCACCAGCAGCAGCAGGGCGGTACCGGCGATCACGGCGCCCAGCCAGAGCTGCCGTACCGGCGGGTGCGATCGCCTGTCCTCCAGCCAGAGGTACCAGGCCAGCACCAGGCCGGTGGCCATGAAGCTGGCCATGACGTTGGGCTGCTGGAAGATGCCGTAGGGCCGGTTGCGCTCGGTGTTGTAGCCGATCCAGTTGCCCGGGGTCAGCAGGTAGTACTGCACCAGGCCGAGCAGCAGCTCCAGGCTGACCGCCGCCAGCAGCAGGTACAACAGGCGCCAGCGGGCGGCCTGGTCGAAGCGGCACTGCAGCAGGGCAAACCAGAACAGCAGGCCGCCGGCCAGGCCGGCCAGGCGGGGCAGGGCATGATCGGCCAACGCCTGGCCGGGGTAGAGCAGGGGCACCAGCAGCAGCAGGAAGGCCAGCCAGCACCACAGATGGAAGCGGCTGTAGTGCACCGCCTGGTTGAGGGTCAACTGCCACAGGCCGAGTCCCGTCATCAGGGCCACGAAGATCCAGCCGACCATGTTGAAGGGCAGATAGAGACCGGCCCCGCCGGGGTTGTGCATGAAGAAGTGCATGCCGCCCAGCATCCAGGCGGCGAAACACCAGAACCAGAGGTAGGGTAACGAGAGACGGGTCATCCTTGACTCCTTGTCCGCCGCCCCGGAGGAACGGCCTGTGGCTATCGCCCTTTCAGCATAGGCCGTAAAAACCGGGCGGTGTGGGATGATTCATGCCCGGCCACCTGCTCCGGGGTGCCGGCGACCAGTATCTGGCCGCCGCCGCTGCCGCCCTCGGGGCCCAGATCCACTATCCAGTCGGCGGTCTTGATCACGTCCAGGTTGTGCTCGATGATCACCACCGTATTGCCGTGATCCCGCAGCCGGTGCAGCACCTGCAGCAGCAGCTGGATGTCGTGGAAATGCAGGCCGGTGGTGGGTTCGTCCAGGATGTAGAGGGTCTGGCCGGTGTCGCGCTTGGACAGCTCCCGGGCCAGCTTGACCCGCTGGGCCTCGCCGCCGGACAGGGTGGTAGCCGACTGGCCCAGGCGGATATAGGACAGGCCCACGTCCATCAGGGTCTGCAGCTTGCGGGCGATGGCCGGCACCGGGGCGAAGAAGTCGCAGGCCTCCTCCACCGTCATCTCCAGCACCTCGTGGATGCTCTTGCCCTTGTAGCGGATTTCCAGGGTTTCCCGGTTGTAGCGCTTGCCCTTGCACACATCGCAGGGCACGTAGACGTCGGGCAGGAAGTGCATCTCTACCTTGATCACCCCGTCGCCCTGGCAGGCCTCGCAGCGGCCGCCCTTGACGTTGAACGAGAAGCGGCCCGGCTTGTAGCCGCGGGAACGGGCCTCCTGGGTGCCGGAAAACAGCTCGCGGATGGGGGTGAAGATGCCGGTGTAGGTGGCCGGGTTGGAGCGGGGGGTACGGCCGATCGGGCTCTGATCGATGTCCACCACCTTGTCCAGCCGGTCCAGGCCGAGGATCTCCCGGTAGGGGGCCGGC
The DNA here is from genome assembly GCF_002237365.1 of Zobellella denitrificans. Taxonomy (GTDB): domain Bacteria; phylum Pseudomonadota; class Gammaproteobacteria; order Enterobacterales; family Aeromonadaceae; genus Oceanimonas; species Oceanimonas denitrificans. Next base: position 14,564 of record NZ_NMUO01000078.1, on the reverse strand, counting down.
TGGCTGACGGTGGCCTTGTTCAGCTCCCGGTGGGCCAGCGGGAACAGGGTGTCGTTGATCAGGGTCGACTTGCCCGAGCCGGACACCCCGGTGACGCAGGTCATCAGCCCCAGCGGCAGTTTGAGGTCGACGTTTTTCAGGTTGTTGCCCCGGGCGCCCTTGAGTTCCAGCCAGTGCTCGCCCGGCGGGGTGCGCCGTTCGGGCACGGCGATCCGTTCCCGCCCCGACAGGTAGGCGCCGGTGAGCGAATCCGGGTTGGCCATCACCTCGGCCGGGGTGCCCTGGGCCACGATTTGGCCGCCGTGCACCCCGGCGCCGGGGCCGATGTCCAGCACATGGTCGGCGGCGCGGATGGCGTCCTCGTCGTGCTCCACCACGATCACGGTGTTGCCCAGATCGCGCAGGTGGGTGAGGGTGGCCAGCAAGCGCTCGTTGTCGCGCTGGTGCAGGCCGATGCTGGGCTCGTCGAGCACGTACATCACCCCCACCAGGCCGGCGCCGATCTGGCTGGCCAGGCGGATGCGCTGGGCCTCGCCCCCGGACAGGGTCTCGGCGCTGCGCGACAGGCTGAGGTAGTTGAGCCCCACGTTGACCAGGAAGCCGAGCCGCTCCACGATTTCCTTGAAGATCTTGTCGGCGATTTGGGCCTTCTGGCCGGTCAGTTCCATGCGGGTGAAGAAGGCGTGGGCCTCGCCGATGGCCATGTCGGTGACCTGGGGCAGGTTGTGGTCGGCCACGAACACGTGCCGCGCCCCTTCCTTCAGCCGGGTGCCCTGGCAACTGGGGCAGGCGCGGTTGGTCTGGTACTTGGCCAGTTCCTCGCGCACCGAGTTGGACTCGGTTTCCCGGTAGCGCCGCTCCATGTTGTGCAGTATGCCCTCGAAGGGGTGCTTGCGCACCAGCACGTCGCCCCTGTCGTTCATGTACTTGAACTCGATGCTGGTGCGGCCCGAGCCGTACAGCACCGCCTTCTGGATGTCTTTCGGCAGTTGCTCGAAGGGCTGCTCCAGATCGAAGCCGTAGTGGTCCGCCAGGGACTTGAGCATCTGGTAATAGTAGTAGCTGCGCCTGTCCCAGCCACGGATGGCGCCGCCCGCCAGGCTCAGCTCCGGGTTGCTGATCACCTTGTCCGGGTCGAAGATCTGCTGCACCCCCAGGCCGTCGCAGCTTTCGCAGGCGCCCGCCGGGTTGTTGAAGGAGAAGATGCGCGGCTCCAGCTCGGCGATGGAATAACCGCACTCGGGGCAGGCGAAGTTGGCGGAGAACACCAGGGGGGGCTCGTCCGGCTCGTCCATGGCCACCACCGAGGCGATGCCGCCGGACAGCTCCAGTGCGGCTTCGAAGGACTCCGCCAGCCGCAGTTGCAGATCCTCGCGCACCTTGAAGCGATCCACCACCACTTCGATGGTGTGTTTCTTCTGCAGCTCCAGGGTGGGCGGATCCGACAGATCGCACACCTCGCCGTCGATACGGGCGCGGATAAAGCCCTGGGCTGCCAGGTTGTCGAGCAGCTTGCTGTGTTCGCCCTTGCGGTTGCGTACCACCGGCGCCAGCAGCATCAGCCGCTTGCCCTCGGGCTGTTCCAGCACCTTGTCCACCATCTGGCTGATGGTCTGGGCGGCGAGCGGCAGGGCGTGGCTGGGGCAGCGGGGCTCGCCCACCCGGGCGAACAGCAGCCGCAGGTAGTCGTAGATTTCGGTGATGGTGCCCACGGTGGAGCGCGGGTTGTGGGAGGTGGACTTCTGCTCGATGGAGATGGCCGGCGACAGCCCCTCGATATGGTCCACGTCCGGCTTTTCCATCAGCGAGAGGAACTGGCGGGCGTAGGCGGACAGGGACTCCACATAGCGGCGCTGGCCCTCGGCGTAGAGGGTATCGAAGGCGAGGGAGGACTTGCCCGAGCCGGACAGGCCGGTGATCACGATGAGTTTGTCCCGGGGCAGTTCCAGGTTGATGTTCTTCAGGTTGTGGGTGCGGGCTCCGCGGACTTCGATGTTATCCATCTGCAGCTTGACCTCGGTGTAAATTCGACCGGCTAGTATGGCACTGGATGAATAGACAGCCAAGGGGACGATAGGGATTAATCTTGACAGTGCCTCCGTGCTAAACTAGCCGCCTTTTGAGCAAATTGATGGCGGAAGGATATTCATGAGCGACGAGCAAGGCTTCAGCCCCGAGGAGCGGCGGGCCTCGTTTACCCTGGCGGGCATTTTCGGCATGCGGATGCTGGGGTTGTTTATGATCATGCCGGTATTTGCGCTCTACGGTCAGGATCTGATCGGCTTCTCGCCGTTGTGGGTCGGCCTGGTCATCGGCGCCTACGGCCTGACCCAGGCGCTGCTGCAGATCCCCGCCGGCTGGCTGTCGGACCGCATCGGCCGCCGGCCGGTGATCTACGCCGGCCTGGCGCTGTTCGCCCTGGGCTCGGTGGTGGCGGCCCTGTCCGACTCCGTCTACGGCGTGGCCATCGGCCGGGTGTTGCAGGGCAGCGGCGCCATCGCCGGCGCCATACTGGCGCTGGCCGCCGACATCACCCGGGAGGAGCACCGCACCAAGGCGATGGCCATCATCGGGGTGTGCATCGGTATCTCCTTCGCCCTGGCCATGGTGGCCGGCCCCCTGCTGGCGGCCTGGTTCGGCCTGCCCGGGGTGTTCTGGACCACGGCGCTGCTGGCGCTGCTGGGCATGCTGATGGTGCATTTCCTGCTGCCGGCCTCGGCCAGCAAGGGGCAGATCCGCGACGTGACCGCCGCCCCCGAGTTGTTCGGCCGGCTGCTGAAGGACAAACAGCTGCTGCGGCTCGACTTCGGCATCCTGCTGCTGCACCTGACGCTCACCGCCGTGTTCGTGGCCTTTCCGCTGACCCTGCTCGACGCCGGCCTGGCGGCGGAGCGGCACTGGTGGCTGTACCTGCCGACCCTGTTGCTGTCCTTCCTGCTGATCATCCCCTTCCTGATCCTGGGTGCCCGGCGCAACCTGAACAAGCAGCTGTTCCAGGCCTCCATCCTGGTGATGATGGTGGCCCTGGTGCTGATGGCGGTGGGCCAGGGCCAGCTGTGGCTGCTGGCCCTGGCCATGCTGCTCTACTTCACCGCCTTCAACTTTATGGAGGCCTCGCTGCCGGCCTTTTTGTCGATGCTGGCGCCGGCGGGGGCCAAGGGCACCGCCATGGGTATCTATTCCACCAGCCAGTTCTTCGGCGCCTTTCTCGGCGGCGTGCTGGGCGGCGTCCTGTTCCAGCAGCTGGGCGGTGGTGGCGTCTTCCTGCTGGTGGCCTTCAGCATGGCGTTCTGGTTCTGGCTGGCGGCGGGCATGGTCAATGTCAGTCAGGTGCGGTCTCATATCCTGCCCATCGGTGTTAATATAGAAAACAAGGATGCCCGCGAGCTGCTGTTGCAGCGGCTGATGGCCCTGCCTGGCGTGCATGAAGCCCTGATTATCCCCGAGGAAGGGGCCGCCTACCTCAAGGTGGACGGGAAAATTTTTGAACTGGATCAGGCCCGGCGCCTGATCAACTTGTGAGTACGGAGCGAGTTATGGCCAATAGAGGCATCAATAAAGTCATACTGATCGGCCACCTGGGCCAGGATCCCGAGGTGCGCTACATGCCCAACGGCAACGCCGTGGCCAACATCACCCTGGCCACCAGCGAGACCTGGCGCGACAAGCAGACCGGCGAACAGAAGGAGCGTACCGAGTGGCACCGGGTGGTGTTCTTCGGCAAGCTGGCGGAGATCGCCGGCGAATACCTGCGCAAGGGTTCCCAGGTCTACGTGGAAGGCCGGCTGCAGACCCGCAAGTGGCAGGATCAGGGCGGCCAGGATCGCTACACCACCGAAGTGGTGGTGGACATGGGCGGCGTGATGCAGATGCTGGGCGGACGCCCCCAGGGTGGTGGCCAGGGTGGCCAGGGGGGATGGAACCAGGGCGGGCAGCCCGCCGGTGGCCAGTACGGCGCCGGCCAGCAGGGCGGCCAGGGCAACTGGGGCCAACAGGGTGGTCAGCCCCAGGGCGCCCCTCAGGGCCAGCCCTATGCTCAACAGGGCCAACCGGCCAGCAAGCCCCAGAGCCAGCCGCCGGTGTACAACGAGCCGCCGATGGACTTCGACGACGATATCCCGTTCTAGGATCTCGGCACCGTCGCGATAGTGTTTTCAAGGCCCTGTACATGCAGGGCTTTTTATCGCCCGCTTGCGCCAGCTGGTGGCATAATGCCTCCTGGTTTCCGACCGGCACCACTATAATGAGATGCGCCTGTTGTATCCATGCCCCCGAGTCTGCGATAACAACGACATAATAAGGAAAAACCGGGAGCCTCCGGCTTTATCAGGGATCAGGAATGAAATTTACCAGTCAGTTTATTGCCACTATCACTCTGTGCGTGCTGGCGGCCGTGCTGATGGTGCTGGTGGGGGCCGGGATCAGCTTCTACCAGATGGGCTCCGCCTATCAGCAGCGGCAGGTGGACGCCGTGGTCCGGCTGGTCGACGAAGGCTGGCGGGCCGGCACCGAACAGCAGGACAGCATAGACCGCTGGCTGCCGGCCCTGCTCGACGTCAACGACATCATCGACTTCTCGGTGCTGGATGGCCAGCGTATCCTCTACCGTTACCAGGCGGAGAGCCGGCTGTCGGCCAGTGAACTGTCCCTGGAATACCGCCGAAACCTGATGGCGCATCCGGATCTCAGTGTGCGCCTGGTGCTGCGTCCCCCTTTCTACGATATCGATCACTCCCTGGCGGCGGTCTCCGGGCTGACCGCCGCCATCCTGCTGGTGTTCGTCGGGCTGCTGTTCAGCCTGCGCTGGTTCCGCCGCCAGCTGCGTGGCGCCGAGCTGCTCGATCTGCGCGGCCAGCTGATCCTGGACGGCAAGCTCGGACTGCTGCAGCACAATCCCCAGGAGGAGTGGCCACACCATGCCAGCCAGGCCCTGGACAAGCTGCTGCGGGAGTTGAAGGATGCGGGCAAGGAACGCAGCCGGTTCGACACCTTTATCCGCGCCAATGTGTTCGTGGACAAGAAGATCCGCATCGGCAACCGGGTGTTCTTCGACAACCGCCTGGATGCCGCCCTCAACGATCCGGCCAGCCATTCGGGGGCCCTGCTGCTGGTGGAGTTGCAGGATCTGGAATACATCAACTACAACCTGGGCTACGAGCGGGGCGACGAGCTGCTGTCGTCCGCCTCCGTCTACCTGGGGCACCTGATCCGCCGTTACCCGGGCGCCCTGCAGGCCCGCTATACCGGCAACACCTTCGCCCTGCTGTTTCCCAACCTGGTGGAGAGCGAGGCGCTGGAGGCGGCGCGCCAGGTGATGAAGCTGCTGCAGCGCCTGCACTGGCCCGACGACATCCGCGAGCCGGCGCTCTTTATCGGCGGCGTCTGCTTCCGCTATGGCGAACCCCTGAACCAGGTGGAGGAAGAGGCCGAACTGGCCCTGCGCAGCGCCGCCCTGCAGGGCGGCGACGGTTACTTCATGTATTACAAGGGCGTCACCGAGGAGAACAGCGGCAAGGGCACGGTGCGCTGGCGCACCCTGCTCGGCCGCCAGCTGGAGCAGGATCTGATCCGGCTGGATCGGCAGGGCATCTACACCGGGGAGCAGCCGGAGCCGGTGATCCACGAACTGCTGGCCCGCATCCACGATGAGCAGGGCCGGGAGCTGTCGGCCGGGCACTTCATTCCCATGGCGGAAAAATGCGGCCTGCTGCAGGAGCTGGACAGGGCCATCATGCTGCGCTGCCTGACCCTGTTGCAGGAGGGCGATCGACGCTCCACCCTGGCGGTGAACATCTCCGCCGCCAGCCTGCTCAACCGGGGTTTTCATCGCTGGCTGATCTTCGAGCTGATCCAGTTGCCCAAGTCCCAGCTGTCCGAGCTGGTGATCGAGCTGTCGGAAGCCCAGGTCAGCCGCCACTTCCAGGCGCTGATCAAGCCGCTGCGGGCGCTCAAGGCCCTGGGCTGCCGGCTGGCGGTGGATCACGCGGGCCAGGACGTGGTCAGTACCCAGTACATCAGGGACTACGAGCTGGACTACCTCAAGCTGCATCCCAGCCTGGTGCGCGATATCGACCACAAACCGGTCAACCAGATGGCGGTGCGCAGCCTGGTGGGCAACTGTGCCGGGGGCCGTACCCGGGTGATAGCGGTGGGGGTGGAAACCCAGGCCGAGTGGGAATGCCTGCACCAGTTGGGCGCCTACGCCGGCCAGGGCTATTACTTCGCCCGCCCGGAGCGGTTCGAGCTGCTATAGGCCGCCGCGCGCGCCCTGCAGGCCGCCGGTGTGTAGAAAAATCAGGGAGCTGCCGGAGGGATAGCAGCCGGCTTCGATATCCCGGAACAGCCCCAGCATGGCCTTGCCGCTGTACACCGGCTCCAGGGGAACCGCCAGCGCGGTGGCCAGCTCAAGGATACGCCGTCTGTCCTCGGCCGGGCATTTGGCGTAGCCGCCGCCGTGATGCTCCAGCCGCAGTCGCCAGCCGGCGTCCGCCAGTGCCGCCGGACAGAGGTCGCCGATCGTTTCCGCCAGCCAGCCGGCCCCTTTCAGCACCGCGTAGCCGGTGAGCCGGGTGCCCGCTGGTCGGGCTTCGATCAGCCCCGCCAGGGTGCCGCCGCTGGCCACCGGCAGTATCAGTTCGTCCGCCGCCGGCAGTTCCCGCCACAGCTCCGCCACCCCCGGCAGTGCCAGTCCGGTGCTGCCACCTTCGGGGATCAGGTAGTGGCCCGGGTAGTCGGCGGCCAGGGTCGCCAGCCAGTCCGGGTCCTGGCGGCGGCGATAGTCCTGCCGGCTGACGAAGCGCAGCGCCATCCCCCAGGCGGCGGCATCGCTCAGGGTCGGGTTGGCGGCACTGGCCGGCTCGCCGCGCACTATCCCCACCGTGGGCAGGCCGAGCTCCCGGCCGGCGGCGGCCAGGGCGTGCAGGTGGTTGGACCAGGCGCCGCCGAAACTGAGCAGGCCCGTCGCCCGCTCCGTCAGCGCCTGGCGCAGCACATATTTGAGCTTGCGCCATTTGTTGCCGGAAAGGCGCGGGTGCAACAGATCATCCCGCTTGATCGATAGCCGGATCCCGTGCCGCCGCAGCAGGGGATGGTGGAGTGGCTGCAGGGGCGAGGACGTCGCCCCGAGGTACAGCCGTTGCCAGGCGTGAAGATCCGACACTGAATGGACGATAAAAAATAAAACTGGGGATGATGGGCAAGTGTAAGGAACTTATCACTTTATTGAAACTCATATCCGCCGGTGGGCGGCTTTGGCCAAGGTTGCGCCTTGCTAGGAACAGGCCGCATTGGTAAAGTTAGCCGAATTTTCCGGTTTCTCAATCCAGGATCCCCTTCAGCATATGTTCAAGAAGCTCAGAGGCATGTTCTCCAACGATCTGTCGATCGATCTGGGAACGGCCAACACCCTCATCTACGTCAAAGATCAGGGCATTGTCCTGAACGAGCCCTCGGTCGTAGCCATCCGCCAGGAAAGATCCGGTTCGGCGCAAAGCGTCGCTGCCGTCGGCCACGCCGCCAAGCAGATGCTGGGGCGGACCCCTGGCAACATCGCCGCCATCCGTCCGATGAAAGACGGCGTCATCGCCGACTTCTATGTTACCGAGAAGATGCTGCAGCACTTTATCAAGCAGGTGCATGACAACAACTTCTTCCGCCCCAGCCCGCGGGTACTGGTGTGCGTGCCCTGCGGTTCCACCCAGGTAGAGCGCCGGGCGATCAAGGAATCCGCCCTGGGCGCCGGCGCCCGGGAGGTCTACCTGATCGACGAACCCATGGCCGCGGCCATCGGCGCCGGCCTGCCGGTGTCCGAGGCCACCGGCTCCATGGTGGTCGACATCGGCGGCGGCACCACCGAGGTGGCCATCATCTCCCTTAACGGCGTGGTTTATTCCCAGTCGGTGCGCATCGGCGGTGATCGCTTCGACGAGTCCATCATCAACTATGTGCGCCGCAACTACGGCTCCCTGATCGGGGAAGCCACCGCCGAACGCATCAAGCACGAAGTCGGCTCTGCCTACCCGGGCGACGAGGTGCTGGAGATCGAAGTCCGTGGCCGCAACCTGGCCGAGGGCGTGCCGCGCAGCTTCACCCTCAACTCCAACGAGATCCTGGAAGCCCTGCAGGAGCCGCTGACCGGCATCGTCAGCGCCGTCATGGTGGCCCTGGAGCAGTCTCCGCCCGAGCTGGCCTCCGACATCTCCGAACGGGGCATGGTGCTCACCGGCGGTGGCGCCCTGCTGCGGGATCTGGATCGCCTGCTGATGGAAGAAACCGGCATTCCTGTCGTCGTGGCCGATGATCCCATGACCTGCGTGGCCCGGGGGGGCGGCAAGGCGCTGGAAATGATCGACATGCACGGCGGGGATCTGTTCCATTACGATTGATGACAAGGCCGGCAACCCCGGCCTGCCTGTCCGCCTATGAAACCGATTTTCGGCCGTGGTCCTTCCTTGCCCATCCGCCTGGCGCTGGCGGTGGTGGCCTCGTTGGCGCTGATCGTCGCCGACAGCCGCTATGCCAGCTTCAACGAGGTCAAGGTCTACCTCAATTCCCTGGTCAGCCCGCTGCAGTACATGGCCAACAGCCCCCGTATCCTGCTCGATTCCGCTTCCACCCAGCTGATGTCGCGCCAGGCGCTGCTGGCGCACTCCCAGCGGATGGAGCAGGAGCTGTTCCTGCTGCGGGACGATCTGCTGCGCCTGCGCCACCTGGAGCAGGAAAACCAGCGGCTGCGCGATCTGCTGGGTTCCCCGGTGCGCTACGACACCCGCCGCATGGTGGCGGAGATCATGGCGGTGGACACGGATCCCTTCTCCCACCAGGTGGTGATCGACAAGGGCAGCCTGCAGGGGGTGTTCGAAGGCCAGCCGGTGCTCAACGAGCAGGGCGTGGTGGGCCAGGTGATTTCCGTGGGCAAGACCACCAGCCGGGTGCTGCTGATCACCGACATCAGCCACGGCATACCGGTGCGGGTGGCGCGCAACGACATCCGGGCCATCGCCAGCGGCAGCGGCCAGCTCGACAGCCTGCGGCTGCACAACATCACCCGCAACACCGATATCCGGGAGGGGGACGTGCTGCTCAGCTCCGGCCTGGCCGGGCGTTTTCCGGAGGGCTATCCGGTGGGGCGGGTCAGCCGGGTGGGCTATGAGGAAGGCCAGCCCTTCGCCGATATCCGGGTACAGCCCTTCGCCGCCCTGGACCGGGTACGCTACCTGTTGCTGCTGTGGCCCGAGCCCAGGGTGATCGATGTGGACGAGGGCCTGGTGCAGACCGAGGAATCCCGCTCATGACCGCCTTTTCCTTCAGGGGACGGCTGGTGATCTGCACCAGCCTGCTGCTGGCGCTGATGCTGTCCATCCTGCCGTTGCCGGAGCTGATCGCCCCCTTCCGCCCCGACTGGCTGCTGGTGACCCTGATCTACTGGAGCATCGCCCTGCCGCACCGGGCCAATGTCGGCACCGCCTTCTTCACCGGCCTGCTGCTGGATTTGCTGCTCGGCTCGGTGCTTGGGGTGCACGCCCTGGCGCTGGTGATCCCCGTCTACCTGGCCGCCTCCCAGTTCCAGCGCATGCGCAACTATTCGGTGTGGCAGCAGGCCTTCGTGGTCGGTGCCCTGGCCATGCTCAACAAGCTGCTGATCTTCTGGGCCGCCTACATGAACCGGGAGATCCAGCTCGATTACCATTACTTCTGGTCCATCGTCAGCAGCATGGTGTTCTGGCCCTGGATCTTCCTGCTGCTGCGCAAGTGCCGGCGGCAGTTCGCCCTGAGCTGAAGATGGAACCGCTTTTCTACCTCGCCTCCGCCTCGCCCCGCCGCCGGGAGCTGCTGGCCTTGCTGGAGCAGCCCTTCGAACTGGTGCTGCCCGACGTCGAGGAGCGCCGCCGGCCCGGTGAAACCGCCGTCGACTACGTCCAGCGCCTGGCCCGGGACAAGGCGCAGGCCGGTGCCGCCCTGGCGCCCCGGCCGTTGCCGGTGCTGGCCGGCGACACCATAGTGGTGGTGGACGGCGAGGTGCTGGAAAAACCCGAGGGCAGGGCGCATGGCCTGGCCATGCTGCGCCGCCTGTCCGGCCGCAGTCACCAGGTGATGACCGCCATGGCCCTGGCCTGGAACGGGCGCTGCGAGGGGGTGCTGGTCACCACCGAGGTGACGTTCCGGCCGATGACGGAGGCGGAGATGGCACGCTACTGGGACAGCGGCGAGCCGGCGGACAAGGCCGGCGGTTACGGCATCCAGGGCCTGGGCGGCCGCTTCGTGGCGCGCATCGACGGCAGTTACAGCGCCGTGGTGGGCTTGCCATTGGTGGAAACCGAGGCCCTGCTGCGTTCTTGCGGCGTTTTGTCGGCCTGATCCCCACTGCGGCCGCCTGTTCTGTGGTAGCTTAAGGCTATTCCCACTTTCTCCATTGGCGGAGTTTTCATGTCTGCAGAACTGATTATCAATATGACCCCCGCGGAAACCCGGGTGGCGCTGGTGGAAAACGGTATCCTGCAGGAAGTGCACGTGGAACGCCAGGCAAGGCGCGGCATCGTCGGCAACATCTACAAGGGCAAGGTCAGCCGGGTGTTGCCCGGCATGCAGGCCGCCTTTGTCGATATCGGCGGCGAACGGGCGGCCTTCCTGCACGCCTCCGACATCGTGCCCCACACCGAGTGCGTGGACACCAAGGAGCAGGCCCACTTCCAGGCCGGCAACATCGCCGAGCTGGTGCGCCAGGGCCAGGACATCATGGTACAGGTGGTTAAGGATCCGCTCGGAACAAAAGGCGCCCGCCTGACCACCGACATCACCCTGCCGTCCCGCTACCTGGTGTTCATGCCCGGCAGCGCCTATGTGGGGGTGTCCCAGCGCATCGACTCGGAGCAGGAGCGGGAGCGGCTCAAGGCACTGGCGGCCAGCTACGTGGACGAGCTGGGCGGCTTTATCATCCGCACCGCCGCCGAGGGCATCGGCGAGTCGGAGCTGGCCCAGGACGCGGCCTTCCTCAAGCGGCTGTGGCGCAAGATCCTGGAGCGGCGCGGCAAGTACCCGTCCTGCTCCATGCTGTACGAGGATCTGGGGCTGGCATTCCGCATCGTGCGCGACTTCGTCGGCACCGAGCTGGACCGGATCCGCGTCGACTCCCGCGCCACCTGCGAGTCGCTCAGGGCCTTCGTCGACGAGTTCGTGCCCGAGCTGTCCGGCAAGATCGAGTACTACCAGGGCGAGGCGCCCATCTTCGATCTCTACGACGTGGAGAACGAGATCCAGCGCGCCCTGGACCGCAAGGTGGAGCTCAAGTCCGGCGGCTACCTGATCATCGACCAGACCGAGGCCATGACCACGGTGGACATCAACACCGGCGCCTTCGTCGGCCACCGCAACCTGGAAGAGACCATCTTCAACACCAATATCGAGGCCACCCAGGCCATCGCCCGCCAGCTGCGGCTGCGCAACCTGGGTGGCATCATCATCATCGACTTCATCGACATGTACGACGAGGATCACAAGCGCCGGGTGCTGCACAGCCTGGAGCTGGCCCTGAGCAAGGACAGGGCCAAGACCAACGTCAACGGCTTCTCCCAGCTCGGGCTGGTGGAGATGACCCGCAAGCGCACCCGGGAAAGCCTGGAGCATGTGCTGTGCGGCGAGTGCCCCGAGTGCCACGGCCGCGGGCGGGTGAAGACGGTGGAGACGGTGAGCTACGAGATACTGCGCGAGATAACGAGGGTCAACAAGGCCTATGACGCCGACAAGTTCGTGGTCTACGCCTCCAGCGCCGTGGCCAGCGCCCTGCAGGAGGACGAAACCCACATGCTGGCGGAACTGGAGGTGTTTATCGGCAAGCAGGTCAAGGTGAGCAGCGAGCCCCTTTACAACCAGGAACAGTTCGACGTGGTGATGATGTAGTGATCAGGCGGAGTCTAAGCTGGGCCTGGTTGGGCCTGGCGGCGTGCGCCGTGGTGCTGGCCCTGCTGGTGACCCTGCTGCGCTTCGGCTCCCCCTGGCTGGCGGCCTGGCAACAGCAGTGGCTGAACCGGCTGCTGAGCGAGCAGCAGCTGACCCTGGAGGTAGGGCGGCTGGGATTGTCCTGGCAGGACTACGGCCCGCTGCTGGTGGTCGACGAGGTCAGCCTGCACCGGGCCGAGGGGCCGGCCATTACCCTGCGCCGCGCCCTGGTGGATCTGCACCTGTGGCAGAGCCTGCATCAGTGGCGGCCGGTGCTGAACGAACTGACCCTGGAAGGGCTGCGCCTGCCGCTGGAGCCGGCTGCCGGCGCCGCCAGCGACGGTGATACCGATCTGGCCTTTCTGCGCCGCCTGGCGCTGGAAGGGGTAGAACGCTTTTCCCTGCAGGACGCCCTGCTGGTGTTCGGCACCCCCGAGCAGGATCTGCTCGAACTGCACATTCCCGAGTTGCGCTGGCACAACAGCCCCGGCCTGCACCAGGGCCAGGGCCGGCTCGGCTTCGGGCCCGAACCGCACCAGCAATTCAGCCTCAAGGGACGCTTCGAAGGGGCTCCCGAACAGTTGGACGGCGGCTTCTACCTGCTGGCGGATCGGGTGGACGCGGCCGCCACCATCGCCCGCATCCGTCCCGACGACGACGATATCGGCGCCGAGCTGTCCTTCGAGCTCTGGCTGGACTGGCGCCGGGGCGCGCTCGATGCCGGCCTGCTCCGCCTGGGCCGGAGCCGGCTGCACTGGGGCGAGGATCACCAGGTGGCCATCGACGGCGGCCGGGTGCAGTGGCAGCCGGCCGAGGGCGGCTGGCAACTGGCCAGCGAAGGCATCGACATCAGCGTGGACGGCGAACCCTGGCCCAGTTGGCGAATACAGCTGGATCGGCAGGATGACAGGGTGCATGGCTACCTGGATCGGCTGACCTTCACCGACCTGGCGCTGCTGGCCCAGTGGGGCGAAAGTTTCTGGCCCGGCGCCGCCCGCCAGTTGGCGGGCATCGCGCCCGAGGGCGAGTTGTCCGGTCTCTATTTTTCGTCCCGGCCGGACGGCAGCGACTGGCAGGTGCGCGGCGAACTGAACGAGGTCAGCACTCAGGCCTTCCAGTGGGTGCCCCGTACCCGGGGGTTGCAGGGCGACTTCCTGGTGACGCCGGCGCGGGGCCGGCTGAGGCTGCGCCAGCAGAACGCCGCCGATTGGGTGTACCAGTCGGCGTTCCGGGCGCCCTGGCCCATGCAGCGGCTGGATACCGAACTGCACTGGCAGCGCCAGCCCCAGGGCTGGCTGCTGTGGAGCGACCGGGTGCAACTGGAGACCCGCGACGTGGCCCTGCAGGGGTGGTTCAGCCTGCAGTGGCCGGAGCAGGGGGCGCCCCTGCTCAGCGCCTCGGCGGAGGTGGATCTGGCCCGGGCGGAGCAGGCCTTCGGCTATTTTCCCGAGCCCCTGATGGGCACCCCGCTGGTGGACTATTTGCAGGGCGCCATCCGGGCGGGCCGGGCGGAGCGGGCCGAGGTGCTCTGGTATGGCCGGCTGGACGGTTTCCCCTATGCGGACGGCAGCGGCCTGTTCCAGGCCCGGGTGCCCCTGCGCGAGGCCGAGTTCCGTTTCGACCCCGGCTGGCGTCCCTTGACCGATCTCAGCCTGGATCTGCTGTTTGAGAACGACGGTCTCTATATGACCGGCCCCGCCGGCAAGCTGGGCGAGGTGGACGCCGCCGATATCGAGGCCCGTATCGCCCCCCTGAGCAAGGCCGCCAGCCTGCGGCTCAGCGCCGGCATCCGGGGCGAGGGGCAGGCGGTGACCCGTTACCTGCAGCAGTCGCCCCTGGCCGGCTCCGTGGGCCAGACCCTGCAACGGGTGCGGGTGTCGGGACCGCTGGCCGGGCGCCTGGCCCTCGATATTCCCCTCAGCGGTGGCCAGGTCGGCGTGGACGGCCGGGTCGACTTCGACCGCAACAGCGTCGACATCATCCCGCTGTCGCTGCCCTTGCGCCAGGTCCGCGGCCGGCTGGACTTCGATGCCCGCCAGACCCGCTTCGAGGGGCTCGAGGCGGAGTGGGCCGGCCAGCCGCTGACGCTGGATTACCTGGGCGAGGTCAGTGAGGGCGGCTACCAGGTCGGACTGGCGCTGCGCGGTCGGGCCCTGAGCCGGGAGCTGGCCCGGCGTTCCCCGCCATTGCAGGCACTGGGGGGCGAAACCGACTGGCGGGGCCGCCTGACCCTGGCCCTGCCCGAAACGGGCCGATTTTCCTATCGTTTTGAGGCGGACAGCCAACTGGACGGGCTGGCGAGCGACCTGCCCGCGCCCCTGGCCAAGGCGGCCACCGAGTCCCGGCCAGCCCGGCTGACGGTGGATGGCGATGCCGGCCGGGCGGAACTCGAACTCGCCCTGGGCGACGACATCCGCGCCCAGGGCGAACTGAGGTTCGAGCCCGAGGACATCCGGGTTTCCCGGCTGTGGCTGTCGGCCGGGGGCGCCGAGTCTTCCGCCCCCCGGGCACCCCTCGATGTCGCCCTGCGCCTGCCCGAGCTGCCCCTGGACGACTGGCTGTCCCTGCTGGCGGCGGACTGGCAGCCGCAGGGGAACGGCGCTCCTGTCGGGCTCGAGCAACAGGCCGAG
>NZ_NMUO01000077.1 GCF_002237365.1 Zobellella denitrificans | reverse complement strand
GGCCGACCAGCAGCAGGAAGGTGCCCGAGCCCATCAGGTTGAAGGCCATCAGCCGCCGCAGCAGGTGACGACAGAGCAGCAATCCCGCCAGACCGATGCCGCACAAGGCCACCGCGGCCAGCACATAGAGTTGCACCTGGATCATGGGGCATCCTCCCGGTCGGCGGCGGACAGTTGCGCCGGCGCCACCGCGAACAGTCCCACCAGCACCATGGCGATGGACAGGGTGAGCATGGCCTCGATCAGCAGGATAAGCCCGCCGGCCCAGGCGGGCGGATAGGCCAGGAAGGCGTCCCCCCGCACCGCCCCCATCACCGCCACCAGCAGGAAGACGGCGAAACCGATCACCAGCCCCAGCCGCAACATCGGCCCCGGCCGCAAAAAGGGCAGCGGCACCCCGCCCAGGCGCAGCAGCACCCCGGTGGCGCCCAGCACCGAACCGGCCTGGAAGGCGCCGCCGGGGCGATCGCTGCCCGCCCACAACAGGTAGGCGGCCAGCACCAGCAATAGCGGCACGAACCAGCGCATCAGCGCCTGCAGCAATGGGTCCTGGGTGCGCAGCTCCCGCGCCTCCATGGGCGCCACGGCGCGCATGGACAGACCGGCCAGCCCCGCCACCATCAGCACCCCTATCTCCAGCAGGGTGTCGTAGCTGCGAAAATTCAGCAGCACGGCGGTGATGGCATGGTCCACGCCGCTGTCCGGCAGCCGTTCGGCCACCCGCAGGCGCAGATCCACCTCCGCCTCCCGGGCCAGTACCTGCCAGGCGGTATAGCCCAGGGCCCCGGTCAGTGCCAGGCTGGACAGCAGCACCAGCGCCACCTTCACCTGTCCTCCTCGCCCGGGGGCGCCCTGTCGCCGGGACGCGGTTCCCGGAAGTGACTCACCGCATCCAGCAGCAGGACCCCGGTCAGGCCGGCGCCGAGGGCGGCCTCGACCAGGGCGATATCGGGAGCATGGAGCCGTACCCAGGCCAGGGCCATCAGCAGGCCGAAGGCCATGAACATCACCACGGCCCTGAACAGATCCGGCGACAACAGGGTCCCCAGGGCGGTCAGCAGCAGGGCGATGACCAACAGCAGATCCGGCAACAGTTCAATCATGGTGCTCCTCCTCGTCGGCCCTAGGCCGTACCGCCAGCGCAACCAGATGGGCGGCGGTGGCGCTGGCCGCCAGCGCCAGCAGCCAGATCAGCACCAGCTTGGCCACCCCCGCCAGCGAACCGGCAAAGGGCAGCACGCCCAGGATGATCAGGCCCAGCCCCAGGTTGTCCACCTTGGTCAGGGCGTGGATGCGGCTCAGGGTATCGGGGAAGCGGAACAGGCCCAGGGTACCGACGGCGTAGAAGCCGCACCCCGCCAGCAGCAGCAGGCTCTGCACCAGTTCAAGGGGCGTCATGGTCGTTCCCTCCCTTGCCGGTTCGCGCCCTGTCGATGCGCACCACCCGGGTGACAAAGGCCACGGTGGCCAGGATGGCCAGCACCGCCAGCACCAGGGCCACGTCCCGCAGGGCAGGTTCATTCATGGCTTCCGCCAACACCAGCAACAGGCCGATGCCGGTGGTGCCGAACAGCTGGGCCGCCAGCATGCGATCCGCCGCCGCCGGTCCCCGCCACCCCCGCCACAGGCCGAGCAGCAGGCTGAGCAGCAGCAGGCCGGCCACCAGGGACAGCACCGCCGCCATCAGGGCCACTCCCCCGGCAGCCCGAACAGCAGGGCGATATGGCGCTCGGCGTCCCGCAGCGAAGCCGCCACCGGCATGTCCAGATCCAGGCAATGCAGTTCGAGGTCGTGTTCATGCAACCGCACCGACAGGGTGCCCGGCAGCAGGCTCAACACATTGGCCAACAGCCAGCGGGGACCGCCGGCGGGCAGGCGCGACGGCAGGGTGAGGATGCCGGGAGCAACCGGCAGGGAGGGCAGCAGCAGCCGGCGCGCCACATCGAGCCCGGCGGCCATCGAGCGGGTAACGAAGAAAACGAGAAAACGGGGCAGTTGCCCCGGGCGGATACGGTACCGGCCGGGCGCGAACAGCCTGAAGCTAAGCACCGTCACGCCCAGGGCGGTCGGAACACCGAAGAGCAGCGCCCCGGCCTCCCCTTCGGTCAGCACCCACCAGAGCGCCAGCATGCCCGCGAAACGAACCATAACCGTCCTTTACGTAATTGATTCTGTTATAAAAGACTATAGGACACCGGGGCCGGGAGCTGGCAGGTTTCGCTTTCTCGGGTGGCGGGATGGCGACAGGGAGGGCCGGCCGCCATCGGTGTTACGGCTGCTCGTTCGCGGGGGCGGAGAGCCGTTCCAGTATGGCGCAGTCGGGGTGTTCATCCCCCGGGCAGGCGGCGATCAGTTGTTCCAGGGTGGTCTTCATGGCGGCCAGCTCCCGCATCTTTTCCTCCACCTCCGCCAGGTGCTGCTCGGCCAGGGTGCGCACCGCCCGGCTGGCCCGGTGCGGATCCCGCCGCAGCCGGAGCAGGTCTTCTATCTGGCGGATGGAAAAGCCCAGCACCCGCGCCTGGCGGATGAACTTGAGCTCCTCGACGCTGTGCCGGTCGTATTGCCGGTAGCCGGCCTCGGTGCGGGCCGCCGGCCTGAGCAGGCCGTTCTGTTCATAGTGGCGGATCATCTTGGCCGACACCCCGGCCCGCCGCGCCGCTTCTCCGATATTCATGGAAACCTCCGTAGTGCCATCTAGTTTACAACCTGGTCAGCCCCCATTCTTGGGGCGCGGGCGGGCCGCCTGCGCCCCAACGGCACATGGCGGTGTCCGCCCGGCTCAGGCCGGCGGATAGCCGGCTTCCACCAGGGCCTCGATCACCTCGTCCCGGTCGACGGTACTCTCCACCTGCAGGCGGTGCGCCGCCAGGTCGAATGCCAGCACGCAGTCCGGATTCAGTTCTTTCAGCGCCCGGCTGATGGCACCGGTGCAGTGGCCGCAGCTCATGTCGGGCAGGGTAAAGGTCAGCATCGCTCTCTCCTCGGGTTTGGTTGCTTTACCCCCCTACTTTCAACCTTACCACAAGGGCAAGGTCAAGCCCTTTTTCCTGGCCCGGCACGCAAACAAAAAAAGCGGGCCAACCGGCCCGCCAAAAAGGTTATGACATCGACGTTTTCACTGACTCAAACCAGATCCGCCAGCACTTGCTCCAGCAGATCCAGCCCCTCGTTGACCACCTCCAGCGGCGAGGTCAGCGGCGGCAGGAAGCGGATCACGTTGCCCCGTACCCCACAGGACAGCAGGATCACGCCCTTCTCTATGCCCTTGGCCACTATCGCCTTGGTCAGCTCGGGGTTGGGCTGATCCACGTCCCCATTATGGATCAGCTCCATCGCCACCATGGCGCCCAGGTTGCGCACCTGGCCGATATGGCGGGGATACCTGGCCTGCAGCTCGGACAGGCGCTTGTTCATCAGCTCGCCCAGGGCCAGGGCCTTGGCGCACAGCTGCTCTTCTTCGATGATCTTCAGCACTTCCAGCGCCGCGGCACAGGCCAGGGGGAAGGCCGCGTAGGTGCCGCCCAGGCCGCCCGGGTTGGCGGCGTCCATGATGTCGGCCTTGCCGACCACGCCCGCCAGCGGGAAGCCGCCGGCAATGCCCTTGGCCATGGTCATCAGATCCGGCTCGATGCCGGCATATTCGGTGGCGAACAGCTTGCCGGTACGGGCGAAGCCGGTCTGGATCTCGTCACAGATCAACAGGATGCCGTGCTGGTCGCAGAGGGCGCGCAGTTTCTGCAGGAAGGACGGCGGCGCCTGGTAGAAACCGCCCTCGCCCTGCACCGGCTCGATGATGATCGCGGCCACCCGGCCCGGCTCGATGTCGCAGTGGAACAGCTCATCCAACGCCTTGAGCGACTGGGCCTCGGTCACGCCATGGTAGGCGTTGGGGTAAGGCAGGTGGTAAATCTCGCCCGGGAAGGGACCGAAGCCGGCCTTGTAGGGCGCCACCTTGCCGGTCAGGCCCATGGCCAGGTTGGTCCGGCCGTGGAAGCCGCCGTTGAAGGCGATGACGCCGCTGCGTTTGGTGTGGGCGCGGGCGATCTTGACCGCGTTTTCCACCGCCTCGGCGCCGGTGGTCACGAACACCGCCTTCTTGGGGCCGTTGCCCGGCGCCAGCGCCACCAGCTTCTCGGCCAGCTCGACCACGCTCTCATAGGGGGTGACCATGGCGCAGGTGTGGCTGAAGCGCTCCAGCTGGGCGGCCACGGCGGCCTGGATACGCGGGTGGCTGTGGCCGGTGTTGACCACGGCGATGCCGGCGGCGAAGTCGATATAGCGGCGGCCTTCCACGTCCCAGATCTCGTTGTTTTTAGCCTTGTCCACGTAGAGGGCGGCCATGTTGCCCATGCCCCGGGCGAAGACGGCATCTTTGCGTTGTTGCAGCTCTTGGTTCTTGCTCATCGTCTTGTCTCCTGAAAAGTCCTGCTCAGCGGATGCCGCCCATGCACAGGTATTTGGTTTCCATGTAATCTTCCAGCCCCTGGGCGGAGCCTTCGCGGCCCAGGCCGGATTCCTTGACGCCACCGAAGGGCGCCGCTTCGTTGGAAATGATGCCTTCGTTGATGCCGATCATGCCGTACTCGAGCGCCTCGGCCACCTTCCAGATGCGAGCGTGGCTCTCGGTATAAAAATAGGCGGCCAGGCCGTAGGGGGTGTCGTTGGCGATGGCAATCGCCTCGGCATCGTCCCTGAAGCGGATCACCGGCGCCACCGGGCCGAAGATCTCCTGTTGGGCGATCTCCATGTCCTGGGTCACCCCGGTCAGAATGGTCGGGGTGAAGAACAGCTCGCCGGCCGGGTGACGTTGACCGCCGGTCAGCAGCCGGGCGCCCTGGCTCTGGGCCCGGTCCACCATGGCGGCGATCTTGTCTATCGCCGCCCGGTTGATCACCGGCCCCATGGTGGTGCCCTCTTCCAGGCCGTTGCCCACCACGAACTTTTCCACTTCCTCTTTAAAGCGGGCCATAAAGGCGTCGTAGATGCCGTCCTGCACCAGGATGCGGTTGGCGCACACGCAGGTCTGGCCGGCGTTGCGGAACTTGGATGCCAGGGCGCCGGCCACCGCCGCCTCTAGGTTGGCGTCGTCGAACACGATAAAGGGCGCATTGCCGCCCAGCTCCAGGCTGAGCTTCTTCACGGTGTCGGCGCTCTGGCCGTAGAGCAGCTTGCCCACCCGGGTGGAGCCGGTGAAGGACAGCTTGCGCACCCGGCTGTCGCCGGTCAGCGCCTGGCCCACGTCCGCCGCCCGGGAGCTGGTGATCATGTTGATCACCCCGGCGGGAATGCCGGCCTGCTCCGCCAGGGCCATCAGCGCCAGAGCGGAGAAGGGGGTTTCCTCGGAGGGCTTGACCACTATGGTGCAGCCCGCCGCCAGCGCCGGCGCTATCTTGCGGGTGATCATGGCGTTGGGGAAGTTCCAGGGGGTGATGGCGGCCACCACCCCGATGGGCTGCTGGATGCTCAGGGTACGCCGGTCGGCGGTGGGCGCGGCAAACAGCTTGCCGTAGGCGCGCTTGCCTTCCTCGGCGTACCACTCGATATAGGAAGCACCGTACAGCACCTCGCCCCGGGTCTCGAACAGCGGCTTGCCCTGCTCCAGGGTCATCAGCCGGGCCAGCTCTTCCTTGTGCTCGATGATCAGATCGAACCAGCGGCGCAGCAGCCGGGCCCGCTCCTTGGGATTGAGCGCGCTCCAGCCGGCCAGGGCCTGGCTGGCCGCGTCGATGGCGGCACGGGTTTCGTCCACGCCCATGTCGGGCACCCGGCCCAGCAACTCGCCGGTGGCGGGGTTGTACACGGAAATGGTGGCGCCGCTGTCGGCCTGGCGCCACTGGCCATTGATGTGGCCGGCGTCTTTCACTAGGTTGCGGTTGACGGTATTGATGCTCATAAAACTGCGCCTCGGTGTTGAGTCCATGCAAGCCCCAAGGGGCCGGCCGACAACCACGGCACCGCCATCACAGAATCGCGTTAACACCCGCAATTTATGCCTTCGTCGCCGTGGCCGCATTGGCCATACTTTGATTGCATGTTAGCCTTGCGCTTAAAGTCCTATAAATGATCACGTATCAACATTCACATTGAAGACTATCAAACTATGAGCCAAGCAAGCAGGCCCGTGCTGGGGCAAATCGGTGATTACGAAATCCGCCTGCTCAAACTGTTCAAGACTGTGGTGGAGTGCGGCGGCTTTTCGGCGGCGGAAACCGAACTCAACATCAGCCGCTCCACCATCAGCGTGCACATGGCCAACCTGGAAAACCGGCTCAAGCTCAAGCTCTGCCGGCGGGGCCGCTCCGGCTTCGCCCTCACCGACGACGGCATGGTGATCTACGAGTCCGCCAAGCGGCTGTTCGCCCGGCTGGAGGAGTTCCGCTATACGGTGAACGAGCTGCACGAACAGCTCACCGGCGAGCTGAAAATCGTGTCCAGCGATAACATCTGGCTGGAGGACGACTTTCCCATGGCCGATGTGTTCGCCGCCCTGGGCGAGCAGGCGCCGGATGTGAACGTAAGCGTGGACGTGGCCCATATGGGCGAGATCGAGCGGCGGGTGCTGAGCGAGGACGCCGACATCGGCTTTATCCACTACCACCGGGATCTGGAAGGGCTGGAATACCACCACCTGTACAAGGTGCGCTGCTTCCTCTATTGCAGCGACCGCCATCCGCTGTTCTACGCCGAGGACGACCAGATCATCGAACAGCGCCTGGGTGACCACAAGCTCATTCACCCCGGCATCTATACCAACCCGGAGGCCAGCGCCCAACTGGCCGGCCTGCGCCTGGCCGGGCGGGCCTACCACTACGAGCCGAGGGCGGCGCTGATCCTATCCGGCCAGTATATCGGCTTTTTGCCCGAGAGCTTCGCCCGCCGCTGGGTGGAAAGCGGCCGGCTCAAGGCGCTGCTGCCGGAGCAGAAGAACCACTACCTCGGCATCTCCGCCATCACCCGCAGCCACGGCCGCCAGAGCCGGCTGAAGGAACTGTTCCTGCAGCTGTTGCAGAGCCACCTGGTACCCGCCTCCTGAGAACCAAGCCGGTTGCGTCCGTGACCGGCTTCACATAACCTCCATCGAAAATGCTTTAAATATGCACCCTTTTGGTGCTTACTACTGCACCAAGCTGGGTTTTCCGCGTTTTGTTTGACTGGGCTCAAACCAAACATGAATCATTATGTATTTAATCCATGACGGAGCTGTCGCAGACTGCGTATACCCCTCAGGGGTAACAAAATATCAACAATGACTTTGGGCCCGCCCAAAGCGATGGAATGTGATAACACAAGGGACTAACCATGACTCGTATCTGGAGCTCAGCTCGCACCAAAATCGCCGCCTCCCTGATCGCCGTCGCCGGCATGGGCATGACCATGGAAGCCATGGCTGCCGACATCACCTGGCGCTTTACCAACCTCTACTCCCGTGGCACCGCCTTCGGTGACGTCTACCAGTCCTTCGCCGACAAGATCGAAGCCGACTCCAACGGTCGCATGAAGATCAACATGCTCTACGCCGGTGAAGGCGTGGACACCGCCGGCATCATCGGCGCCACCAAGTCCGGCCTGCTGGACATGGCCGCCCCCTTCCAGCCCATGCACGCCGGTGAAATTCCCTTCGGCGTGGTCGAGGTGGGCCTGCCCGGTTCCAGCGGCACCCTGGAAGAGCTGAACACCCTGTTCCACGAGAAAGGCTGGGGCGAGATCCTGACCGAAGCCTACGACCGCCATGGCCTGGTGTGGCTGGATCCCTACTTCCAGCCCGGCGTCTACGTCATCACCAAGAAAAAGATCGAATCCATCGAGGACTTCAAGGGCCTGAAGATCCGTGCCCCAGGCGCCTACGGCCGCTTCTTCCGCGAGCTGGGCGCCTCCCCGGTCAACCTGGCCTGGGGCGAGGTCTACACCAGCCTGGCCACCGGCGTCATCGACGGCACCATCGGCTCCAACCTGATCGACCACCGCGACGGCAACTTCGCCGAGGTGGCCAAGTACATGTACCCGCTGCCGGTGTCCAGCGCCCAGGCCCTGCCCGTGCTGGTCAACAAGAACGCCTGGAACAAGCTGCCCGACGACCTGAAGGAAGTGGTCCGCAACGCCGCCAGCTGGCACGCCCAGCAGCAGGCCGAGAAGTCCGCCCTGTGGGAGCAGGACGCGGTGGCCGACATGGAGAAGATCGGCATGCAGTGGAGCCCCGCGGCCTCCGACGCCGACCAGGCCAAGTGGCGTGAAGCAGCCGAGGCGGTCTGGGCCCACTACGGCAAAACCGACAAGTACAGCGCCCAACTGGTAGAGCTGCTCAAGTAACCCTCCACCATGCTGCCCCGCCCAGGCGGGGCAGATCCGTATCTCAACCCACGGATGCACGATGAAAACACTGCTTTGTTTATGGTGCAAAGGGGTCGGCCTGCTGGTGTCCACGGTCAGCCACACCATCGCCCTGGCCCTGCCCCTGCTGGCGGCGACCATCGCCTTCGAGGTGTTCGCCCGCTATGTGCTCAACAGCCCGACCCTCTGGGCCTACGACGTGTCGCTGTTCCTGTTCGGTTATATCGGCGCCCTGTGCGGGGCCCATGCCCAGCTGAAAAAGGCCCATATCAACGTGGATATCGTCTACCTGGCGGTGTCCCAGCGCATCAAGAACCTGTTCAACCTGCTTTCCAATGTGCTGGGTGGCTTCTTCCTGATCGTGGTCGCCAGCAAGAGCTGGGAAAAGGCGCTGGAGGCCATCGACTTCGGCTACACCCGCCAGTCGGAATGGGGCCCCTCCATCGGCCACTTCTGGGTGATGGTGACCGCCGCCGCCATTTTGTTCCTGCTGCAATTGTCCGGCGACATGCTCAAGGATGCCTGGCAATTGTTCACCGGTGAGCCCCTGCTGTCCGAGGACGAGGAATAATGAGTATTGAAATGATCACCGGCCTCCTGCTGCTGGGAGTGCTGATTTCCTTTATGCTGGGCGCCCAGGTGGGCCTGGCCCTGGGCGGCGTGGCCATGCTGCTCGGCTATGCCACCTGGGGCGAGGGCATCTTCAACATAGTGCCCACCACCATCGAGAGCACCCTGTTCAGCTTTGTGCTGCTGGCCATCCCGCTCTACATCTACATGGGCCAGTTGCTGACCCGCTCCGGCATCGGCGACGCCATGTTCAAGGCCAGCCAGCTGCTCATCGGCCGTATCCGCGGGTCGCTCGCCATCAGCGTGATCGGCGTCTGCTCCATGATCGGCGCCATGGTGGGCATCATCGGTGCCGGCATCATGACCTCGGGCAGCATCGCCCTGCGCCCCATGCTGGAACGCGGCTACGACAAGAAGCTGGCACTCGGCGTGATCATGGCCGGCGGCGGCTTGGGGATCCTGATCCCGCCCAGCATCCCCATGATACTGTTCAGCTCCACCACCCAGACCTCGGTGGGCAAGATGTTTATCGCCGCCCTGGTGCCGGCGCTGATCTCCATTACCGTGCTCATCCTCTACGTGGTGATCTCCTGCAAGCTCAACCCGAGCCGGGCCCCCATCGGCCACGCCCTGGATGCGCCCCAGAGCCCGAAAGAGCGCTTTATCACCCTGCGCGACGGCCTGATGGCCCTGCTGCTGATCGTGGTGGTGCTGGGCAGCATCATCAGCGGCATCGCCACCCCCACCGAGTCCGGCGCCATCGGCGTGGTCGGCGCCCTGCTGCTGGCCATCATGTACAAGCGCTTCAAGCTCAAGATGATGAAACGGTCCGGCATCGAAACCGCCCTGCTGGTGAGCGTGGCCATCTGGATAGTGCTGGGCGCCTCGGTGTTCAGCAACTTCCACCTGCTGATGGGCGTGCAGGGCATGGTGGCCGACTTCGCCGCCGGCCTGGATCTGCCCCCCATCGTGATCATCCTGATGATGCAGGTGGTGATGCTGCTGCTCGGCTTTATCATCGACGAGATGATCATCGTGCTGATCTGCGCCCCCCTGTTCACCCCGATCGCGGTGAGCCTGGGCTATGATCCCATCTGGTTCGGCATACTGATGATACTGAACATCGAAATCGCGGTGCAGACCCCGCCCTACGGCTTCGCCCTGTTCTACCTCAAGGGCATAGCCCCGCCGGGCGTGACCATGCTGGATATCTACAAGTCGGTGCTGCCCTTCGTCATGCTCAAGCTGGGCGTCCTTATCCTGTGCATGCTGGTGCCCGACATCGTGACCTGGCTGCCCAACAAACTGATGGGGTAACACGCTTATGTTCAAGCAAATACTGCTGCCACTGGACTTTGAACACCAGGATCTCTCTCCCCAGGTGCTGGAGTCGGCGCTCAAACTCTGCCATCCCGAGGGCAGGATCAACCTGCTCTACGTCAACCCGGCGCGCATCCACCACGCCGCCGCCGCCCTGCTGTCGAACGAGCTGCTCGACAACCTGGAGCAAGTGGTCCGGCAACAGATGGAGGCCTTTATGGAGAGCGAGATCCCCGAGCCGCACCGGGGCAAACTCTGGATCAAGCGGGGGGTGGTATACGACAGCATCCTCGCCCAGGCCCGCAAGCACGGGGTGGATCTGATCATCATGCCCGCCTCCCGCCCCGGCGCCGAGACCTACCTGCTCGGCTCCAACTCCTCCAAGGTGGTGCGCCACGCCGACTGCGCCGTGCTGGTGATCCGCTGAGCCGGCGGAGAGACAGGGAAATACGCGAACCCGACGGGGCTCCGGAAGCGGAGAGCAGATGGAAAAACCGGGGAGACGTCGGTAAGCCTGCGCGGGGCAGGCCGGTGCGGCAGACCAGGCTGCCGTGTTCAGGGGGCGTTCAGCGGGCGTTGTTTTCGGCGGTGGGAAGCCGGCCGTCCAGCGCCTCGAGGATGGAGCAGTGCTCGGCGCTTTCCAGGCCGCCGCAGCAGGCGTCGGACAGCTGCTTGAGGGAGTGGCGGAAGCGTTCCAGCTCGGCAATGCGCTCCTCCACGTCCGCCAGCTTGGCGTCGGCCACCGCCTTCACCTCGCGGCAGGTGGCCTGGCAGCTGCTGATCCGCAGCGACAGCAGCTCTTCGATGTCCTTGAGGGAAAAGCCCACCCGTTTACAGCGCAAAATAAAATGCAGCCGGTTCTTGTCCTCCTCGCTGTAGAGCCGGTAGCCGGCCGGGGTGCGCAGGCTGGGGGCGAGCAGCCCCTCCTTCTCGTAAAAGCGCAGGGTATCGGCCTTGATGCCGAAATGCCTGGCCAGTTCGCCGATTCGAAACATTCCTCAATCCTCCGCTTGCAGCATGGTTTTGTTATACATAAAACCTCTTGACACCAAAGCAAATAGTCCGACAAGGCACCACAAAATGCTGTAGAATATGCCGCCTCCGTTCTGGCGTACCAGGCGGTTTGCTAAAGCCGGTGGTCACGCCGATTTTACCAAACCCCCCGATTGATCGTTAAAGGAACGAGAACATAATGGAAACTGCTCGACCCATTCGCCGTGCTCTGCTGAGTGTGTCCGACAAACAAGGCATCCTGGAGTTCGCCCGCGGCCTGCAGGCCCGCGGCGTGGAACTGCTGTCCACCGGCGGCACCGCCCGCCTGCTGGCCGACCAGGGCCTGCCCGTGACCGAAGTGTCCGACTATACCGGCTTTCCGGAGATGATGGACGGTCGGGTCAAGACCCTGCACCCCAAGGTGCACGGCGGCATCCTCGGTCGCCGCGGCCAGGACGATGCCATCATGGCCGAGCACGGTATCCTGCCCATCGACATGGTGGTGGTCAACCTCTACCCCTTCGCCAACACCGTGGCCAAGCCTGACTGCACCCTGGAAGACGCCATCGAGAACATCGATATCGGCGGCCCCACCATGGTCCGCGCCGCGGCCAAGAACCACAACGACGTGGCCATAGTGGTCAACGCCGGCGACTACGACCGCCTGCTGGCCGAGATGGACGCCAACGGCAACAGCCTGACCCAGGCCACCCGCTTCAGCCTGGCCATTGCCGCCTTCGAGCACACCGCCCAGTACGACGGCATGATCGCCAACTACTTCGGCACCATGGTGCCGGCCTACCACGAGGCCGCAGAGGGCTCCAAGTTCCCCCGCACCATCAACTACCAGTTCACCAAGAAGCAGGATCTGCGCTACGGCGAAAACAGCCACCAGAGCGCCGCCTTCTACGTGGAGAACCAGGTGGACGAGGCCTCGGTCGCTACCGCCACCCAGCTGCAGGGCAAGGAACTGTCCTACAACAACATCGCCGATACCGACGCTGCCCTGGAGTGCGTGAAGGAATTCGATGAGCCGGCCTGCGTCATCGTCAAGCACGCCAATCCCTGCGGCGTGGCCCTGGGCAAGGACTTGCTGGAAGCCTATGACCGCGCCTACCAGACCGACCCCACCTCCGCCTTCGGCGGCATCATCGCCTTCAACCGCGAGCTGGACGAGGCCACCGCCCGTGCCATTATCGAGCGCCAGTTCGTGGAGGTGATCATCGCCCCCAGCATTTCCGCCGAGGCGAAAGCGGCCGTGGCCGACAAGAAGAACGTGCGTCTGCTGGAGTGCGGCCAGTGGGCCGACAAGACCCGGGGCCTGGACATCAAGCGCGTCAACGGCGGCATCCTGGTGCAGGATCGCGACCAGGGCATGGTGGAACTGGCCGACCTCAAGGTGGTCAGCAAGCGCCAGCCCACCGCCGAGGAGCTGCAGGATCTGCTGTTCTGCTGGAAGGTGGCCAAGTACGTCAAATCCAACGCCATCGTCTACGCTAAAGGCGGCCAGACCATCGGCGTGGGCGCCGGCCAGATGAGCCGCGTCTACTCCGCCAAGATCGCCGGCATCAAGGCCGCCGACGAAGGCCTGCAGGTGGAAGGATCCGTGATGGCCTCCGACGCCTTCTTCCCCTTCCGTGACGGCATCGACGCCGCCGCCGCCGCCGGCATCAGCTGCGTGATCCAGCCCGGCGGCTCCATGCGCGACGAAGAAGTGATCCAGGCCGCCGACGAGCACGGCATGGCCATGGTGTTTACCGGTATGCGCCATTTCCGGCACTGATTAGGGATTGCGTTTGGCGGCCTGACAGGCGACGCGGACGCGGAGAGGGGACGGAAGGGATCGCCTAAGCCGACCGTTGGCGCCAGGGATGGCGCCGTCGAGCCCCCAGGGACGGGTTTACGGCGAGTCGGCGTGGCGAACCCTTCCGGCCCCTTGCTCCTGCCACAGGTTTCGTTTTAACAGTTTAAGGAACAGACCATGAAGGTATTGGTTATCGGCGGTGGCGGTCGTGAACACGCCCTGGCCTGGAAAGCCGCCCAGTCTCCCAAGGTAAGCCAGGTATTCGTGGCCCCCGGCAACGCCGGCACCGAGCTCGAGCCCAGCCTCACCAACGTGGCCATCTCCGCCACCGACATCAAGGATCTGCTGGCCTTCGCCCAGCAGGAACAGATCGGCCTGACCATAGTTGGCCCCGAAGCCCCGCTGGTGGCCGGCGTGGTCGACGCCTTCGAGGCCGAAGGCCTGACCATCTTCGGCCCCAGCGCCGCCGCCGCCCAGCTCGAAGGCTCCAAGGCCTTCACCAAGGACTTCCTGGCCCGGCAGCGGATCCCCACCGCCGCCTACCAGAACTTCACCCAGGTGGAGCCCGCGCTGGAATACCTGCGCGAGCAGGGCGCCCCCATCGTGGTCAAGGCCGACGGCCTGGCCGCGGGCAAGGGCGTGATCGTGGCCATGACCCTGGAAGAGGCCGAGGCGGCGGTCCGCGACATGCTGGCCGGCAATGCCTTCGGTGACGCCGGCAGCCGGGTGGTGATCGAGGAGTTCCTCGACGGCGAGGAAGCCTCCTTTATCGTGATGGTGGACGGCGAGCACGTGCTGCCCATGGCCACCAGCCAGGATCACAAGCGCGTCGGCGACGGCGACACCGGCCCCAACACCGGCGGCATGGGCGCCTACAGCCCCGCCCCCGTGGTCACTCCCGAAATCCACGACCGCATCATGGAGCAGGTGATCATGCCCACGGTGCGCGGCATGGCGGAAGAAGGCCACGTCTACAAGGGGTTCCTCTACGCCGGCCTGATGATCGACAAGAGCGGCCAGCCCAAGGTGATCGAGTTCAACTGCCGCTTCGGCGACCCGGAAACCCAGCCGATCATGCTGCGCCTGCAGTCGGATCTGGTGGAGCTGTGCCTGGCCGGCTGCAAGGGTGAGCTGGACAAAGTGACCGCCGAGTTCGACCCTCGCGCCTCGGTGGGCGTGGTGCTGGCGGCGGGCGGCTACCCGGGCCACTATCGCCAGGGCGACGTCATCACCGGCATCCCCGCCGAAACCGAGAGCACCAAGGTGTTCCACGCCGGCACCAAGTTCAAGGACAACGAGCTGGTCACCTCCGGCGGCCGGGTGCTGTGCGCCACCGCCCTGGGCCATACCGTGACCGAGGCCCAGGCCAACGCCTATGCGGTAACCCGCCAGATCGCATGGGATGGCGTCTTCTACCGCAACGACATCGCCTACCGCGCCATCGAACGGGAACAGCAGGCGTAAGCTGGAAGCTGGAAGCTGGAAGCTGGAAGCTGGAAGCTGGAAGCTGGAAGCTGGAAGCTGGAAGCTGGAAGCTGGAAGCTGGAAGCTGGAAGCTGGAAGCTGGAAGCTGGAAGGATAATACAGAGGGGCCGGATAGGCCCCTCTTTCTTTTTGCGCGTTGGCGGCGGTTTACAGCTGCCGCCCCAGCCAGTCGGCGAAACCGGGCAGGGCGCCCAGGTGGGGCAGCAGGGTGATGCTCAGCTGCGGATACTGCTCCCGCTTCTGCTCCAGCACCGAGGGCAAGTCCTTCACCACATGCTTGCCCTGGGCCAGGAAATAGGGAAACAAGCGGATGTCGGTGGCGCCGGCCGCCACCTGGGCATCGATGGCCTGCTCCAGGCTGGGCTCGGCCAGCTCCCAGAACCCATGGCCGATAACAGCAAACTTGTCGCCCATGCCCTCGGCCAGGGCGCCGGCAAAGGCGGCGATTTCGTCGTTGGCGGCCGCCCGCCGGCTGCCGTGGGCGACCAGGATAAACCCCTTCATATCACTCCTTTCTCAATCCTGTTTTCAGCTGTACCAGGGGCGCCTGGGCCGCCAGTACGTCAACACAAAAATCCCAGCTGGAAATACGGTAGTGCTGGATGTCTTCATCCAGGTGAGTGCCCTGGGTCTGCTGGTGAAACCAGGTCAGAAAACGGGACGGGGTAATCAGCTGCACCTGGGCGTCGACATCCCGCTCGTCGTCGTCCACAAAATCCAGTACGTCGCTTCCCTCCAGTACCCGGTAGCCGAGCAGGTGCTCGAACACCAGCCGGTAGATCACCCGGGGCGGTGTGTCGATATCGGTGGGCATGCCCATCGACAACCGCAGACTGCCATTCCACACATCCTGATGCAGCTCGGTGAGCATCAGCCCCGTGGCCAGCCCTCGGGCACCAGCCCAGGGTGTCGCCACCTGTCGAATCGCGTTTACTTCCATAACAGCCTCCCTGAAACGGGAACAGACCTGGTTCAGTTATAACAACCGGACAATCAAAGGAGCAAGAGAAGGTGAAAAAAAACCCGGCAGAGCCGGGTTTGGGGAGATTATTTGACCGCGTCTTTCAGCGCCTTGCCGGCCACGAAGCTCGGCACATTGGCGGCGGCAATTTCGATTTCCTTGCCGGTTTGCGGGTTGCGACCGGTGCGGGCGGCGCGATGGTTTACCTTGAAAGTGCCGAAGCCGACCAGCTGAACCGGATCACCTTCCTTCAGGCTTTGGGTGATACCGTTGAGTACTTCTTCCAGTGCTGCCTTGGCCTGAGCCTTGCTCAAGTCCGCCTTGGCGGCGATTGCATCGACAAGCTGAGTCTTGTTCATAGGGGATCCTTTCTCACTTGGCATTAAGCGGTTGCCCACTCTAGTCAAATTTCGGGCTCAAGCAAAGCCTTTGTCTTGAAGCCAAATATCAAGTGCCGTTGTTTTGTTCGGAAACTGCGGAAAACATCACATAACCGCAAGGGAAAAGCCCGTGACGACAGGACGACGGACGAAGTCAGCATAGCCGACCGGAACCCGGGCTGCCAAGCCCCGGCGCCGTGCCACAGGCAAAATCTGCCGCAATGCCGGGCCTGGCGGCGGCCCGGCTGACGCGTCAGGACTCCAGATCCTTGATCACCACGGTGGAGTCGCAGCGGCCATAGCCCTCGGCCAGCAACTTCTCGTAGACCTGGTACACATGCTCGGTGAGCGGCAGCTTGAGTCCCTGGTGCTTGGCCTCGTCCAGGCAGATGCCCAGATCCTTGTGCATCCACTGGGCGGCGAAGCCGAAGTCGAACTTGCCCTCGGCCATGGTCTGGGCCCGGTTCTGCAACTGCCAGCTCTGGGCCGCGCCGCCGGCCAGCACCTCGATCAGGGTGGGGATGTCGAGCCCGGCCTTCCTGGCGATCATCAGCCCCTCGGCAATGCCCTGCACCGCCCCGATCACGCAGATCTGGTTGACCATCTTGCAACGCTGGCCGGCGCCCACCGGCCCCAGCCGGGTCACCTTCTTGCCGTAGGCGGCGAGCACCGGCGCGGCCTCGGCCACGTCCGCCTCGTCGCCGCCGATCATCACCGTCAGGGCGCCGTTTTCCGCCCCCAGCTGGCCGCCGGACACGGGGGCGTCGATAAAGCGCAGCCCGGCCCCGGCGGCCTTGCCGGCCAGCTCCTCCGCCAGCTCCGCCGAGGTGGTGGTGTGGTCGATGAGCAGGGCGCCGGCCTTCATCCCGGCCAGTATCCCCTGCTCGCCGTACACCACGCCACGGACGTCGTCGTCGTTGCCCACGCAAATCATCACCATGTCGGCGCCCTGGGCCGCCTCGGCGGGGGTGTCGGCATGGGCGCCGCCAAAGCGCGCTACCCAGTCGGCCGCCTTTTGCGGGTTGCGGTTGTAAACGCAGACCTCGTGGCCCGCCTGCTGCAGATGTCCGGCCATGGGAAAGCCCATGACCCCCAGTCCGATAAATGCCAGTTTCATCTTCTGTTCCCCTGCTCTGGTAGAGATAACAAATTGAATCGGAGAGAAATCATCACACGCCGATGGAATGGGGACAAGCCTTGCCGGCACCATAAAAAAGGCAAGGTCCGCCTGCGCGGGCCTTGCCGAAGGGGCACTTCTTGTTATGGGCAAGCGGCGGGGTGTCCCCGCGGGTTATCAATTGACGTTGGTACTTTCGAAAATCTTGTCCGCCGAGGCGGCGACGAAGCCGGTGTAGAGCTTGCCGTCGGGCTGGGCATAGCGCAGTGCGAACTCGTAGAAGCAGCTCGGCAGCTCGGCCTTGCCGTCGCTGAACTCGACGATGGCGGTGTCGGCCATGGTGGAGGACTGCTCCAGCAGCACCTCGGGCGAGCCCTTGATCTCGCCGCCCGCGGTGTTGAGCCGGAAGCCCGCGTTCTTGAGCGCGCTGTTCACCGCCTCCAGGCTGTCGAAGCCGTCCAGCTCGTTGACGCTGACGGTGAAGTGGTTGGCCCTAAAGCCGTAGGCCGCCAGCCAGGCCGCGTATTCGCTCTCTTCCAGCAGGGCCTTGTAGTCTTCATAAGAGACCTTCCAGGGCGCGCCGGAATAGAGGAAACCGGTCTGGGCGGACAGGCCCTCGTCCACCTGGTCGATCAGGCCGGCGACGATGCGCTGCAGCCCGGGGGAGCACTGCTCCAGCAGCAGTTCGCTGATAAACACCTTGGGCGCGGTGGCATCGAGGGGATGCTCGTAGTGGCGGGCGTAGAGCTTCTTGGCCTCGAAATGGTACTCGCCCTTCTGCTCGTAGCCCAGCGCCAGGAAGTGGGCGGCCAGCTTCTCCAGCCCCAGCTTGGGATGGCGGAAGGTACGAAACGCCACGTGGTCGTTGATGATGGCCTTGCCGCCGCCCAGCAGCTCGTGGATCTCCAGGGCGCTGGGGGTCATCTTCAGATAGTCCTGCCACAGGGCGTTGAACAGTTCATTCACCGAAGTGTGCATGCTCTTTTTTCCTTGTTGTGGGGTCATCCCTATTTCACGCAATCCGAGCGGTCCGGATAACGGCGCCGGGCCGCTCAGTACCTTGATGGCCGGCCGGCAAAACGCCGGCCGGCCTTGTCTCCTCCCCCACCCCGGCCAAGGCCGGGGCCTGCCATCGGTGCGCCCTAGAACTGCAGCCCGGGCGACAGGCTGGCCGGCATGGTCACCCTGTCGTCTTCCACCGAGGCCACCGGGTAGGCGCAGTAGTCCGCCGCATAGTAGGCGCTGGCCCTGTGGTTGCCGCTCTCGCCGATGCCGCCGAAGGGGGCGGCGCTGGAGGCGCCGGTGATCGGCTTGTTCCAGTTGACGATGCCGGCGCGGATGCGGTGGAAGAAATAGTCCCAGTCTTCCTGGTGGTCCGACAGCAGGCCGGCCGACAACCCGTAGCGGGTGTGGTTGGCGATGGCCAGGGCCTCGGGCAGCTCGCCGTAGCGGATCACCTGCAGCAGCGGGCCGAAGTATTCCTCGTCGGGCAGGTCATGGATGGCGGTAACGTCGATGATGCCCGGCGACACCAGCCCGGTGCCGGCCTGCAGGTGCTTGAGCATCAGCAGCGACTCGCCGCCCAGGGCCAGCAGATGGGCCTGGGCCGCCACCATGGCCTTGGCCGCCTTTTCGGAGATCATCGAGCCCATAAAGGGCTGGGGATCCGCGTCGTACCGGCCGACCCGGATGGCCTTGGTCACCGCCACCAGCCGCGCCAGGATGCGGTCACCGGCCTCGCCTTTCGGCAGCAGCAGGCGGCGCGAGCAGGTGCAGCGCTGGCCGGAGGTAATGAAGGCGGACTGGATAATGGTGTGCACGGCGGCGTCCACGTCTTCCACCCGGGTCACCACCAGGGGGTTGTTGCCGCCCATCTCCAGTGCCAGGATCTTGCCCGGCTGGCCGGAGAACTGGCCGTGCAGCAGGTTGCCGGTGCGGGACGAGCCGGTGAAAAACAGGCCGTCGATGCCCGGATGGGCCGCCAGCGCCTTGCCGGTGGCCACCTCGCCCTGCACCAGGTTGAGCACCCCGGCGGGCAGGCCGGCCTGCGCCCACAGCCTGACCATCTCCTGGGCCACCATGGGGGTCAGCTCGGAAGGCTTGAACACCACGGTGTTGCCGGCGATCAGCGCCGGCACTATGTGGCCGTTGGGCAGGTGGCCGGGGAAGTTGTAGGGGCCGAACACCGCCACCACGCCGTGGGGCTTGTGGCGCACAAAGGCGCGGGCGCCGGGCATGGGATTTTCCACCGTGCCGGTGCGCTCGAAGTAGGCCTTTTCGGAGATGCCGACCTTGCCGACCATGGCCGCCACCTCGGTGAGGGTTTCCCACTGGGGCTTGCCGGTTTCCCGGGCGATCACCTGCGCCAGCTCTTCCTTGTGTTCGTTGAGCAGCTCGGCATAGCGCTTGGCGATGGCCAGCCGCTCCTCGACCGGGTGCTCGGCCCAGGCCAGGGACGCCTCGCGGG
>NZ_NMUO01000076.1 GCF_002237365.1 Zobellella denitrificans | reverse complement strand
GCATCGGCGGGCTCCGCCTTGGGCGGGCGCACCACCTTGCCGGACACCCGGCGCACCTCGCTCAGGTCGAAATGCCGGGCCTGGGCCGCGCCGCCGGCTTCATCGCCGCCGCCCAGCTGTTTCACCACCAGATCCGCCAGTCCCAGGCTGCCCCGTTTGCTCAGTTCGGCGGACATCTGCTGATCGTGCATGTCCCGGTAGAATTCGGTGTAGCGGCTGTTCATGGGGCCCTCGGCCTCGAACGCCTTGTTGGCCTCGCGCATCGACTTGAACAGCTGCTGGGTGAACAGGCTTTCGAACTGGCGCGCGGCTTCGTCCAGCGCCTTGCCCCTGTCCTGTTCAAAACCCTGCCGGCGCAGTTGGTCCAGCCCCTGAATATCGTTGGTCAGCAGGCTGTTGTTGAAGGTGTCGATGGGTTTCATACCTTTCAATCCGTTCGTTTGCTTTGGTTAGACCAGGGCCTTTTTGGTCCAATAAATTGGACCCTACGGGCCAGTCCCTTCGTAGGGTCGATTTCAATCGACCGGGCCTTTTTGGTCCAATAAATTGGACCCTACAGGCCAGTCCCTTCGTAGGGTCGATTTCAATCGACCGAGCCCTTTTGGTCCAATAAATTGAACCCTACAGGCCAGTCCCTTCGTAGGGTCGATTTCAATCGACCGGGCCTTTTTGGTCCAATAAATTGAACCCTACAGGCCAGTCGCGGGCATAAGGTCGTTCATCTCCTCACGCCTTACCCCTCACGCCACAGGCGTCAGATAATCACCAGCTCGCCCTGGATGGCGCCGGCCTGGCGCAGGGCCTCGAGTATGGCCACCAGATCCCCGGGGGCCACGCCCACCTGGTTCACCGCCCGCACCAGGTCATCCAGGGTGGTGCCGGTGTCCAGCTTGAACATGCGGCCATCCTGCTGCTCCACGTTGATGGTGGAATTGGGCACCACCACGGTTTCCCCGCCCGCCAGCGGGTTGGGCTGGGACACCTGCATGTTTTCGGAGATGGTGATGATAAGGCCGCCGTGGGTGATGGCCGCCGGCTTCAGCTGCACCTGCTGGCCGATCACCACGGTACCGGTACGGGAGTTGATGACGATCTTGGCGGCTTCGTCGGCCACCTCCACGGTCAGGTTTTCCAGGGCGGACAGGAAGCTCACCCGCTGGCCCGGATCCCGGGGGGCATATACCTGCACCGAGGTGGCGTCCAGCGCCTGGGCGCCGTTGGGGCCCACCAGATCGTTGATCACCTCGGCCATGCGCTTGGCGGTGGTAAAGTCGGGCCGGTGCAGATGAAAGGTGATGGTGTCGCCCCGGGCGAAGGAGCTGGGCACCTCCCGCTCCACCATGGCGCCGCCGGGAATGCGGCCCACGGTCGGGGTGTTGATCATGACGGAAGAGCCGTCCGCCCCTTCCACCCCCAGGCCGCCCACCACCAGGCTGCCCTGGGCCAGGGCGTAGACCCGGCCGTCCACCCCCTTGAGGAAGGTCTGCAGCAGGGTACCACCACGCAGGCTCTTGGCCTCGCCGATGGCGGAGACGGTGATGTCGATGGTCTGGCCCGGCTTGGCGAAGGGCGGCAGCTCGGCATGCACCGCCACCGCCGCCACGTCGTTCATCTTGGGCCTCATGTTTTCCGGCACCGTGATGCCGAAGTTGTTGAGCATGGTGCGGAAGGTCTGCTGGGCAAAGGCGTTGTTGCGCTCGCCGGTGCCGGGCAGGCCCACCACCAGGCCATAGCCCACCAGCTGGTTGGCGCGCACCCCGTCCACCGAGCTGATGTCCTTGATCCGGGCCGCCTGGGCCGGCGGCATCACGGCCGGCAACAACAGCAGGCTCATCAACAAAGCGGTAAATGGTTTCATCAGTTCACCCCAAGGGAGTACGAAAATGTTATCGGCCGAATCAATTCGACGCTATGCATCGGATACCGAGCCGGCATCCGTTGGTCGAATAAATTCGACCCTACAGCCCCGACCCGCAAGCCCGGTGTTTTTCTTCCAGCTTCCAGCTTCAAGCTGCTGTTAAAACGGAAACCAGGGGCTGTTGAAGAAGCGGGCCAGCCAGCCGCGGCTCTGGGTGTTGGCGAAATCGCCGGTGCCGCCGTAGTAGATGCGGGCATCGGCCACCCGGGTCGACGCCACCCGGTTGTCGGAGCCGATATCCTGGGGCCGGACTATGCCGGTGATACGCACATACTCTTCCCCGGTGTTCAGCATCAGCCATTTTTCCCCCTGCACCGCCAGGTTGCCGTTGGCCAGCACCTGGGCCACGGTGACGGTAATGCTGCCCTGCAGGCTGTTGCTCTGGTTGGTGTTGGCATTGCCGTTGAAGTCGTTGCCGCTCGACATTTCCGCCTCTATCGGGTAGCCGCCTACGGTCACCGGGCGGCCGCCGATGCTGAGCGGGTTGATATTGACGCTGGACTCCTTGCCCTGCTGGGTGGTGGCCCTTTTCTGGGCGCGGGTCGATTCGGTGAGATCGATGGTGATAATGTCCCCCACCCGGTGCGCCTTGATGTCGGAATAGAGGTTGTTGGCGTAAAGATCCTGGTAGATGCCCCCGGTGGGCTCCAGCCTTTCCTGCTGCTGGCTGGGGATCACCGGCGCATAGGCCGGATCGTCCGGCCTGGGCGTATAGGGGGTGGAAACGCATGCCGTCAGCACCAGGGGCAACAGGGCGGCCAGGACGAATCGCATCAGTCTTTCCTCACCTTAGAGCTGCTGGTTCACGTAGGCCAGCATCTGATCCACGGTGGAAATCACCTTGGAGTTCATCTCGTACACCCGCTGGGCCTGGATCAGGTTGACCAGCTCCTCGGTCACGTTGACGTTGGCCGTTTCCAGCATGCCCTGCTTGAGGGTGCCCAGGCCGTCGGCACCGGCAATGCCCTGCAACGGCGCGCCGCTGGACTGGGTTTCCAGGTAGAGGTTCTCTCCCTTGGGCTGCAGGCCGGCCGGGTTGACGAAATCGGTCACCACTATCTGGCCTATCACCTGGGCCTCGGCCTGGCCGGCCAGCTGCACCGATACCTCGCCGTTGGTGGCCACGCTGATGCTCTGGGCGTTTTCCGGGATCTGCATCTCCGGCTGCAGCGGGTAACCGTTGCCGGGGGTGACGATGACCCCCTCGTCGTTCAGGGCAAACTGGCCGTTGCGGGTGTAGCCGATGGTGCCGTCGGGCAGCTGCACCTCGAAGAAGCCGCGGCCGTCGATCATGATGTCCAGGGCGTTGTCGGTGGTCTGCACGCTGCCCTGGGTAAAGGTCTTCTGGGTGGCCACCACCTTGGCGCCGGCGCCCAGCATCAGGCCGGAGGGCAGATCGGTGTCGGCGGTGGCACGCCCGCCGGGCTGGTGGATGTTCTGGTACAGCAGATCCTCGAAGATGGCCCTGCCTTTCTTGAAGCCGACGGTGCTGGCGTTGGCCAGGTTGTTGGAGGTGACGGAAATGTTGGTCTGCTGGGCGTCGAGACCGGTCTTGCTAATCCACAATGCGGGGTTCATCTTGTTCTCCTTTAACCGATGCGCAGCAACTGGGCATGGGCTTTGTCATTCTCTTCGGCGTGGTTCATCATCTTGAGCTGGGTTTCGAAACGCCGTTGCAGGTCGATCAGGTGGGTCATCTCGGCGATGGGGTTGACGTTGCTGCCCTCCAGCGCCCCGGCAATCAGCTCCACCTGGGCCGAGGCCGGCTCCACGGCGCCGTCCTTGCGGCGGAACAGGCCATCCAGCCCCTTTTCAATCTCGTCATGGGCCGGCAGCACCGTCTTGATGCGCTGCAATTCCTCGCCGCCGTTGGCCGGCTCGCCTTCCAGGCGGGCAAAGAGGGTGCCGTCCTTGTTGATCTCGAGCTTTTCCAGCGGCAGCGGCAGGAAGATGGGGCCACCGTCGTCATCCAGCACGTTCAGGCCGGTGTTGGTCTGCAGCAGTCCCTGCGGCGATACCCGCAGGCTGCCGAAACGGGTATAGGCCTCGGAGCCGTCCTTCGCTTCCACCGCCAACCAACCGTCGCCGGCGATGGCCACGTCAAGTTCCCGACCAGTGGTCTGAATGGGTCCTGCGGCAAAATCTTGCCCCGGTCTTTCCGCCATGGCAAAGACCCGGGTCGGCAGCCCTTCGCCAAAGGCCTGCATGGACCTGGCCTGCTCCAGATCGGCCCGAAAGCCGGTGGTGTTGGCGTTGGCCAGGTTGTTGGCGCGCAGGGCCACGCTGTTCAGGTTTTCCTTGGCGCCGGACATGGCGATATAAAGCAGGTGATCCATTTCAGCTCCGTTGCGTGTGCCGATCGGTGATGGCGGTTTTAATGCAAAAAAAATGCCAGCTGAAAAGCTGTGGGCGCGGGCGGCTCGCCCGCAAGGGGAGTTGAACGCAAGTTTCCCGCTGCGCGGCAATGCAGGCGGGCCGCCTGCGCCCCAAGTCGTTTTTCATTCCCGCGCTCCGCGTGAGGGCGAAATGAAATGTTGTCAAAGTACCAACGAAAAAAACCCGGTGCCCTTCGGCCCCGGGGTTTTCTTCCAGCTTCTGGCTTCCAGCTTGTGTTAGCGGATTTGCAGTATGGTCTGCTGCAGGGTGCTGTTTACCTCCAGCGCCCGGGAGTTGGCCTGGAAGTTGCGCTGGGCGGTGATCAGGTCCACCAGTTCGGAGGTGAGGTTGGTGTTCGACTGCTCCAGGGCGGCACCGTTGAGCCGGCCGTAGGAGCCGGTGTTGGGCTGACCGCCCACGCCCTCGCCGGACAACAGGGACTGCCGCCACTGGCTGTCGCCGTCCGGGATCAGCCCCTGCTCGTTGGGGAAGGTCGCCAACGCCACTATGCCCAGCTTCTCGGTGCGGCCATTGCTGTAGGTGGCGGCCACCACGCCGTTGGCATCCACGTCCACCTTGGTCAGGCGGCCCACGGTGGAGCCGTTCTGGGACAGCTCGTTCACCTCGAAGGGCGAGGCGTACTGGCTGACGGTGCCCAGGCGGATTTCCATATTGGCGATGGGCTGGGCGCCATTGGCAAAGGTGATGTTGTCCAGGGTCAGGGTCGCCGGCGCGGCCGGGGTCGTCATATTGCCGGAGGCGTCGAACTCGATGGGGGCGGAGTCGTTACCGCCCTGCTGCACCAGGTTGCCGTCCACATAGGTAAAGCTTTGCCACTGCCCATCCGCTTCCTTCACGAAGTACATATTCAGGCTGTGGGGCTCGCCCAGGGAGTCGTAGATGGTGATGGCGGTGGAGGCGTTGTAGGTACGGGAGTCGGTCGGGCTGAAATCGGCCGGATCCATGATGCCCGCGTTGCTCGGCAGGTTAAAGCCGGTGTTTACCGCCGTGGTGGCCCTGGGCTCGCCGGTCTTGTCGGGAATGCGCAGCGGCTTGGTGGCGTTGAGCGCCAGCACCGTGGGGGTGCCGTTTTCATTGGCGTCGAACACCTGCAGGTAGCGGCCCATGCTGTTCACCACATAGCCCTGGTCGTTGAGCTTGAAGGCGCCGGCCCGGGTATAGGTCCGGTCCAGGGTGTCGGTCTCGTTGGCCATCACGAAAAAACCGCTGCCGTTGATGGCCATGTCCAGGGCGTTGTTGGTGAACATCAGGGTGCCCTGGTGGAACTGCTGGGCCACCGCCACCGTCTGCACGCCCTGGCCGTGCTGGGTGCGGGAGTTGGCGAAGATGGAGTTGGCGTAAACGTCGGCGAACTCGGCGCGGGACTCCTTGAAGCCGACGGTGTTGACGTTGGCGATGTTGTTGGCGGTCACGTCCAGATCTTTCTGGGCGGCGTTGACACCACTGAGGGCAATATTGAAAGACATTTACTGATCTCCTTTACACAGCCTTGCGGCCGCCGATTTCCAGAACCTGATTGAGCGGCAGGCCACCCAGGCCGGCCAGGTTGACCATGGTGGGCGTGGTGGCGCTGCCCAGGGTGACGCTGTCGACCCGGGCGAAGGTCAGGGCGTTGAGGTCTTCCCGGGCGGCGCCCACCAGGGCGTTGACCTTGACCGTATAGCGCCCGGTCGGCACCGCCTGGCCCTGTGCGTCCAGGCCGTCCCAGCTGAAGGGCACGTTGCCCTTCTGGACGCCGTCCAGATTGATGGTTCGCACCACCTGGCCCTTGTCGTTCTCGATGCTGATCCTGATGTTGCTGGCACTCTCCCCCGCCACCACTATGCCGTCCAGGCTGTCGCCGGATTCCACATAGCCGACATCACTCGGCAGCAGCACCTTCTGCCCGACCAGGGTCGACGCCTGCAAGGCCTGGTTGGAGGTCATCACTTCGGTCAGGGCGGTAAGCTGGGTGCTCATCTCCGACACCCCTTCCGACATGGCGAACGAGGTCATCTGGGCGATCATCTGGGAGTTGTCGGCGGGCTTGAAGGGATCCTGATAGGCCAGCTGCTGGGTCAGCAGGGAGAAAAAATCCTCCTGTCCCAGCATGTTCTTCTTGGTCTCGGCCGCCTGGGCCGAGTCCGCCGCGCCGCCGGCAAATTGCAGGCCGCTATAGTAGTCATTATTTATCAACGACATGAGATATTACCCCTTGCCCATGCGCAGGGTCTGCTGCAGCATCTGCTTGGCGGCATCGGCTACCTGCACGTTGGTCTGGTAGTTGCGCGACGCGCTCAGCATGTCGGTCATCTCTTCCACCACGTTGACGTTCGGCTTGTAGATAAAGCCGTCCTGATCCGCCATGGGATGGTCGGGGCGGAATTCCTTCTGCAGCGGCTTGTTGGTCTCGACGACCCCCAGTACCTTGACACCGACGCTTTCCTGACGGTCCGACAAGGCCCGGTCCAGATCGGCGGCAAACACCGGCTTGCGGGCCCGGTAGGTTTCGTTGATGCTGGAGCTGACGCTGTCGGCGTTGGCCAGGTTGCTGGCGGTGGTGTTCAGCCGCACCGACTGGGCGCTCATGGCGCTGCCGGAAATATCAAACACTTTAAAAAGGCTCACATCGAGTCTCCTTTTATTGCCTTGAGCAGGCCGCTGATCTTGCCGTTGAGAAACTCCAGGGACGCCTGGTACTGCAGGGCATTT
Source organism: Zobellella denitrificans (assembly GCF_002237365.1). Lineage (GTDB taxonomy): Bacteria > Pseudomonadota > Gammaproteobacteria > Enterobacterales > Aeromonadaceae > Oceanimonas > Oceanimonas denitrificans. The sequence goes on along the minus strand of NZ_NMUO01000076.1, from coordinate 12,746 downwards.
TCCATGTAGTTGTTGCGCTCGGTCTGTACGTCGACGGTATTGCCGTCCCCGGTGTCCGGCTGGTTGGGCACCCGGTACTGCACCGTGCCCGGCGGCGGCAGTTCGACGGCAAAATGTTGCAGGTGGGTGCGGCTCAGGGCGAAATTCTGGCCATTCTGGGCCTGGCTGAGGGCCGCCTGAAAGTCCATGTCCCTGGCCTTGTAGCCCGGCGTGTCGGCATTGGCCAGGTTGCCGGCCAGCAGCTCGGCCCGCCCGGAGCGGGCGACCAGGGCATGCTGGTGGATCCCGAAGGCCTTGTCGAACGAAATTGCCACCCGATACCTCCTGCCTGTTGTGATTCGGTCAATGAACCAAACAAAGGCAAGATATGTGCCAGATTTATTTGAGGCGGTAGATGATGCCCGGGCTGCAGCGGATCATCTCGAACTTGTCGGACAGGCCGGTCAGCGACTCCGAGGCGCCCAGCAACAGGTAGCCGCCCGGATTGAGGGCGCCGGCAAACTGGTTCAGGATCTTGGACTTGTTCTCGGGAGAGAAGTAAATCAAGACGTTACGGCAGAAAATCAGGTCGAACTTGCCCAGCACTCCATAACCGTCGAGCAGGTTGAAGGAGCGGAAACTGACCATGTTGCGCACCCTGGGCTGCAACTGCATCTTGCCGTCGGCCAGGGGCGTAAAGAACTGGCTGCGCCGCTCGGGCGACAGCCCGCGCGCCAGCGACAGACTGTCGTATACCCCTGCCTTGCACAACTCCAGCATGTTGCTGGAGATGTCGGTGGCAAGAATTTGCAGCCCCGGCAAGGAGCCCGGCCGCCGGGCCTGGTACTCCAGCGCCGTCATGGCGATGGAATAGGGCTCCTGCCCGGAAGAGCAGGCGGCGGACCAGATCTTCAGGCTCTTGCCCGGCCTGGCCAGTTCGGGAAACAGCCGATCGCTCAGCAGGGTGAAGGGATAGACGTCGCGGAACCACAGGGTTTCGTTGGTGGTCATGGCGTCGATCACCGCCGTTTTGAGCTCCCGCTCCCGCACCGACATGGCCCGGTTGAGCAGCTCGCCGAGCGAGTCTATCTGAAAACGGCCCAGCAAGGGCGACAGCCGGCTCTTGACCAGGTACTGCTTGCTGTCGCCCAGCACTATGCCGGTGTTGGCTTCAAGAAACCGGCAAAATGCCTGGTATTGCTCATCGGTGAAGGTTTTCATCCGCGGGGTTCAGGCCTCTATCACAACGCATTTCTGACGGCGGACGCCAGTTCGTCGGGGTGGAACTTGGCGATAAAGTTGTTCGCCCCCACCTTTTCCACCAGCGCCTTGTTGAATACCCCGCTCAGGGAGGTGTGCAGTATCACGTGCAGATCCTTGAGCTTGGGATCGTTGCGGATCTCCGCGGTCAGGGTATAGCCGTCCATTTCCGGCATTTCCACGTCGGAGATCACCATGGCCAGTTGTTCCTGAATGGGGCCGTTGGCCGCCAGTTCCCTGAGCTTGTTCAGGGCCAGCTTGCCGTTTTCGGTGACGATGCACGCCAGCCCCAGGGTTTCCATCGCCCGCTGGATCTGCCGGCGCGCGACCGAGGAGTCGTCGGCGATCAGGATAGGCTTGTGATGGCCGGCATCGAGGTGGGATACCTGCTCCACTATGTCGGCATTTACCCTGGTGTTGGCCGGCGATATTTCGTCGAGGATTTTTTCCACGTCCAGGATTTCCACCAGTTCACCGTCAATTTCGGTGACCGCCGTCATGTAGTTGAAACGGCCCGCGCCCTTGGGCGGCGGCAGTATGGATTCCCAGTTGACGTTGATGATGCGCTCGACGGAGTTCACCAGGAACCCCTGCACCGAACGGTTGTATTCGGAGATGATGGCGAAACAGTTCTGGGTCTGTTCGGTGGGACGGCCGCCCATGGCCTTGCTGAGATCGATGATGGAAATGGTCTGGCCACGGATATTGGCCACCCCCTTGATCACCGGATGACGCTGGGGCAAGGCGGTCAGGGCCGGGCACTGCAGCACTTCCTTGACCTTGAACACATTGATGCCAAATCTTTGACGTCCGTTCAGCTTGAACAGCAGCAATTCCAGCCGGTTCTGGCCGACGAGTTGTGTTCTTTGGTTTACCGAGTCGAGTATCCCCGCCATTCCAGTTTCTCCATCTATACCGTGGCATGGTTTATGCTTGCAGTTTTCACCCCGGTTAGCTTAACACCCGGCCGGGGTTGAGCGCCAGTTGTGGCCAGCTTACGTCCTTTATCGGCGATGAGGTAGTAATGTTTAACGGTATTTTCCCGCTCCTCCAGGCATTGTCACATTTTGCGAGAGGGCCGGGCCGCGTCGGGTTTGTCATGATACTGGCCGCTGTCCTGGCCCCGCCGGTGCATGCCCAGTCGGTTCATGACAGCGTGCGCCAGTATGCCGAGGATTATGTGCGTGACTTCGTTCCCCTGGCCGAGGGGGATCGGCTCGAGATCGAAGCCGCCAGTGTGGATACCCGCATGCAGCTGACCGAGTGCCACGGGCTGCTGACCGCCGACATCCGCGGTGCGGGCGAGGTCAGGCGCAATACTCACGTGCATCTGAAATGCCACGAGCAGCCGGGCTGGGAGCTGTTTGTGCCGGTGCGGGTGCGGGTGCTGAAACCCGTGGTCACGGCCGAGGTTCCCATCAGCCGCAATACCCTGCTGCAGGCCCAGCACCTGCGCCTCGACTACCAGGACGAGGTGCTGATACGGGGAGACGTGTTCAGCGATCCCAACCAGCTTATCGGCACCCGCAACAAGCGGGATCTGCGCCCCGGCCAGCCGGTGCTGGGCAGCCAGCTGTGCGTGGTGTGCAAGGGAGACAAGGTGACCATAGTGGCGGAGCAGGGAACCCTGTCGATCCGCACCGAGGGCGTGGCCCAGGAAGACGGCTCCTTCAACGACAGCGTGCGCATTCGCAACCTCAACTCCGGCCGTGAAATCAGCGCCCGGGTCACCGCCTCCGGAATGGTGCGGGTCAATTTGTAATTTCTGCTAAAGTTATTCCGTGTTGCGCCGATACCCGGGCTAGACAGCAGCAAATCAGGATTGGATCATCATGGCTATCGATAAATTACCCCCAGGGCTTGGCAACAGTACCCAGGTGGTGGGCGGCAACAAGTACCCGGCCCCGGCCAAATCCCAGGGCCGGCAAGACACCGCGCCGCCCGCTCAGCAGGACTCCGTGAGCCTGACCCCCGAAGCCCGACAGCTGAACCGGATGCAGCAGTCACTGACCGCGCCGGCCGCCGACAACAGCGCCCGCCTGGAAGCGCTGAAAAAGGCCATCAACGAAGGCAGCTACAAGGTTGACAGCGAGCGCCTGGCGGCGAACATCGCCAACCTGGAACAGGATATAGAGAAACTCTATTCATGACCCTTGATGAGCTGCTGCAACATCAACAGTCCCGCCTTCAGCTCCTGCTCGACCTTACCGGGCAGGAGCTGGAGCTGATCATCCGGCGCCAGGCGCTGGAGCTGCCGGCCCTGGCCCAACGCAAGGAAAGCCTGCTGGCGGAGATACAGCACAGCGACCGGCAGATTGCCTGCCACCCCGAAAGCCCACGGCTGAGCGCCGACCTGGCCGAGCAGGTTGCCGAGCTGCGGCAGCTGCTGCAACACTGCCAGGACAAAACCCGGGTAACGGAGCAGTTGCTGGAGCAGACCCTGGCCAGCAATCGCCGCCTGGCCAACGCCATGAGCCAGCTGCACGAACGCCAGAGCATGACCTACGATCACAAGGGTCATACCAGGGGCATCAACAAAGGCACCGGCTTCAAGGTGTAACCGCGCGGACCGGGGCCTATCCCCAGTCCCCAGTCCCCAGTCCCCATCCCGGATTATCTCACCGCCCCTGGCGCAGCCGCTGATAAAACGCCAAATCCAGCTCCAGTTCGGTGACGTACATGTCGCCGTCGGGATAGCTGTTGACCACCCGGGCCCCCCGCACCATGCCCCGGCTGCTGGTGCTGACGGTGCCGTCCTGCAGGACATGGCCGTTCAGCTGGCTGGCGCTGGAAGTCATCACCCCGCTCAACTGCTCGGTCAGCTCCCGGTAGGCGTCGAGCTTGGACGCCCGCATGGCGTAGAGCAGCTTCTGCTGGTAGTCGGCGGGCTGCTGCAGGCTGATGGGGGCGTAGCCCACCGCATAGAGATGGTTCTTTTTGGCCGGCACATCCTGGCTGCCGGCACCGGCCTGGCTGGCGCTGCAACCGGTCAGCGCCAGCAGCAGCAGGGCACAGAGTCTATTTCGCATAACGGCTCCTCTGCTCCGGGGTGATCACCACTTCGGGCCCGCGCGCCTTGAGCATGCCGCCCACCAGGTAGTCGGGAATAAACTGCTGGGCACTGGCCACCAGGCTGTTGTCGCCCATGGAGATCAGGCGCGCATTGACCAGGCGACCGCCCAGGGTCTCGCTGACGGTGCCGTGCACCAGGTAGCGGGCCCCGATCTTGCCGCTTAGCTGGCGATAATCACGGCTGGTGCTGACATCCCCCTCGGGGGTGATGCGGATAAAGGGCAGCGCCTTGAAGTCGACCACCCGCAGGCCGTACTGGTTGAGCTGGAACATCATGGTTTCCGACAGCAGCCGCCCGAACTGATCCTGGCTGCGGTAGTCCTCCTGGCTGACGAAGCCGCTCACCGCTATGCCGGACTGGGCGTCCAGGCCGTGGGCGCTGGACACCAGCCGGTAGGCCAGGGCCGACATATGCTGCTGCAGCTGGGTCTGCCCTCCCACCAGGGAAGGCCCGGCGGAAGGCAGGTGGGCGCTGCGGGTGCCGGCGCTCATGCGCATGGGCACCCCGTCCTGGCTGTGCCGGGGCGAGCTGGCCGGGGCAGGCTGCGGCCCCAGCGGCTTGCGGTTGATATAGTGGGAAGCATGATCATGGGGCAGATAGTGGTTCTGATTGTCAAACTGCTGCCCGCCCGTGCCGGCACAGGCTGACAGCCCCAGCACGGCGACGAGCATCAATGGTCTTGTCATCAACAGGCTCCCGAAAAATAGGACGAAACTGGATCCTTATCGGCCAGGGGTTGCCAAACTTTAACCGCTGTCCTCAAGGTATCGGGCAAGAATTTTGCATAATTCTTGCCAAGAGTTGACCCTGGCCGCATTTTTATTGCCGGCCCTTTGTGACACAGGATCCTATCGTGCCGAAAAACGCCTTCATCGCCGCCCTGCTGCTTTCGTTGCTGCCTCTCGCCGCCCAGGCCGACTGGTATCAGGCCGAGGGCTCGGCGCCGCTCAGCCTGGGCGAGGACAGCGCCCGCCAGCAGGCCCTGGAGCAGGCCCTGGCCGATGCCCTGCTGCAGGCCGGCGCTTCCCTGACCACGGTGCAGTCGGTCAACAACGGCATGTTTTCCGGCCAGCGGCTGGATATTGCCGCCCAGGGCGAACTGATGGACTACCTGATCCTCGACGAGCGTCGCAGCCAGGGCCGGCTGTGGCTGACGGTGCGGGCCGATATCTGGCCCAACCAGAACGTGCAGCCCCAGTGTGTCGGCCGCTACCGTCCCGGCCTGGCGCTCACCACCCTGCCCCTGCAGCATCCGGAGCAGGGCCAGATTGGCCAGATCTACGAGCTGGGCGGCGCCGTCACCCAACGCCTGGCCCAGCGCCTCGGCGACAGCGTCAATCTTATGACGCAGCTGCCCCATCAACTCACCACGGATCCCCGGCTGCCGCGCAGCCCCGGCCTGCGCCAGGGCGGCGATCTGCTGGCCCGGCAGCAGCAGTCGCGGCTGTTGCTGAGCGGCGTCATCGAAGACATCAGCATGAACGACGGCAACTGGGTGGACTGGCGCTTCCGCGAGCAACCCCGCCAGTTTCGCCTCTCGCTCACCCTGGAGGACGGCCTCACCGGCGAAACCCTGCTGCAGCAGCGCTACCAGGCCCAGTCCCCCTGGACCTTCCAGCGCCACGCCCGGGTCAATGTGCACGAGCAGGGGTTCTGGCAGTCCGCCTATGGCCAGGCGGTGGATCAGCTGCTCGCCCGGGCCGCGCGGGATCTGGTGCAGGCCCAGTCGTGCATGAAGGCGGTAGGCAACATACTGCAGCAGTCGGAAGAAGGCATACTGATGGATCTGGGCCGCCAGTCCGGCATCCAGGTGGGGGATCGCTTCACCCTGGTCCATCGCCGCCAGCTGCAGCCCGGCTACTACAGCGAGATCTCGGCCCGGGCCCAGTTCGTGGTGAGCCAGAGCCACCCGGACTACAGCCTGCTGACCCCGGCGGACGGTGCCGCGCGCCAGGTGCGGGTGGGCCCGGGCGACATCCTCACCCAGCTTTGAGCCCCGATGCCGATTTTATGCGCACTCGCGCAGGCGGCAGGTTCTCATCCCGGGCGGAGTTATATATACTCGCCCCACGCTCTCATAGCTCAACAGGATAGAGCACCCGCCTCCTAAGCGGGCGATCCAGGTTCGAGTCCTGGTGGGGGCGCCATTTCCTGCTTTTCTTTCTTCCCTTGTTGCACCCGACCGGCACAGACGGCAGAGTAATGGCCTCATTACTCAGGAGCCGTTTATGTCCAAAGCTGTTCTGATCACCGGCTGCTCGTCCGGCATCGGCCATTGCGCCGCCCATTATCTGCACCGGCAGGGCTTCAAGGTCGTCGCCTCCGCCCGCCAGGCGGAGGACGTGGCACGGCTGAAGGAAGAAGGGCTGGCGGCGGTGCGGCTGGATCTGGCCGACGAAGCCAGCATAGAGGAAGGGTTCGAACAGGCGCTGGCCCTCACCGGCGGCACCCTGTACGGCCTGTTCAACAACGGCGCCTACGGCCAGCCAGGGGCGCTGGAGGATCTGCCCACCCAGGCCCTGCGCCGGCAGTTCGACACCAACCTGTTTGGCACCCACCACCTCACCCGGCTGGCGCTGCCGCTGATGCTGGCCGCCGACGAGGGCCGCATCATCCAGAACAGCTCGGTGCTGGGGCTGGTGGCCATGCAGTTTCGCGGCGCCTACAACGCCACCAAGTTCGCGCTGGAGGGCTACACCGACACCCTGCGCCTGGAGCTGGCCGGCACCGGGGTGCATGTCAGCCTGCTGGAGCCCGGCCCCATCGAAACCCGCTTTCGCGCCAACGCCAGGGAGGCCTTTCTGCGCCACGTGGATCCGGAGCAGAGCCGGCACCGGCAAGCCTACCGGCAAACCCTTGCCAGGCTGGAAAAACCCGGCCCCAGTTCCCGCTACAGCCTGCCCCCGGAATCCTGCCTGCCGCCGGTGCTGCACGCCCTGACCAGCGCCAGGCCCAAAACCCGCTATCCGGTCACCCGGGCCACCCTGATAATGAGCTGGCTGCGCCGCCTGCTGAGCGACCGGGCGCTGGATCGGATGATGCTGAAGGCGGGCGGCTGACGAAATTGACCAGGATCGAATTTATTCGACCAAATCCCGACACCGATGCTGGGATGTCCCTGTAGGGTCGAATTTATTCGACCAAATCCCGACTCCGATGTTGAAAAGGTCCACTGAAGTGGACCCTACAAAGGCTCCAACAAAGGCCCCTACAAAGGATCCTGCAATGCCGTCAGCCGAAATGGCTGCCGTTTTCGTAGTAGTTGCGCCCTTCCAGCCGGGTGAACACCACGCCGATGTCCAGCCCCTCGCCCACCCGGGCCCGCAGCGCCTCGGTGATGGCGGCGGCCACCTTGTCCTGCACCTCCAGCGGGCGCTCGAACCAGAGCACCTCGACGAAGGGATAGCCGTTCACCGCCTGCCCCTGCTGCACGAACTCGGCGGGAATGAATTCCAGGGTAAAATGCTCCTTGGGGCTGCCGGCCAGGGGCGCCAGGGTATCCACCAGGGTCTTGCTGACCTGTTTTACCGTGTCCCGGGCCAGGCCGCGAAAGCGCAGATGAGGCATAAAAACGTCCTTTTTCTAGAATGAATAATTATCCCGGCATCATAATCAAAGCCGGCCAACAAAACAGGGGGCTCCATGAAAATTTTCTGGCACTTGCTACTGTGGCTCTGGTGCGCTCAGGGGCTGGCCGCGCCGGCGCTCTGGTCGGCCAGCAAGGACGGGCAACAACTTTGGCTGTTCGGCTCCATCCATATTGCCGACGAACGCCTGGCCGAACTGCCGCCGGTACTGCTGCGGGCGCTGGACGACAGCCGTCAGCTGCTGCTGGAAGTGGACCCGCAGGAGATCACCCCCGCCGCGCTGGCTCCCTACCTGCGCATGGCGGCCGGGGAAAACTGGCCCAGCCGGCTGGGCGCCCCCCTCTCCGCCGAACTCGACGCCGCCATCAGCCAGGCCGGCCTGGCCCAGCTCAGACCGCTGCCACCCTGGTTCGCCGCCCTGCAACTGACCCAGGCCAGGGCCATGGCCCTGGGCTTTGCCGGCGAGCAGGGAGTGGACATGCAGATACTGGCCGAGGCCCGGGCCCGGCAGATACCGGTGGCCGGGCTGGAATCCCCCAGCACAGTGTTCGGCATGCTGGCCTCCCTGCCGGAACGACGGCTAGAGGCCGACTTCGTACGCCATACCCTGGATGAGCTGCCCGACATGCAAGGCCACCTGAACCGGTTGCTCGACACCTGGCTCGACGGCGACGAACAGGCCCTGCAGGCGCTGCTGCAGGAAGACACCGGCGAGGAGCTCAAGGCCTTTATCGAGCAGGAACTGCTGCTGTCGCGCAACCGGCTGTGGCTGGAGCGACTCACGCAGCTGAATCCGCCCCGGGCACTGCTGGTGGTGGGCGCCCTGCACCTCTACGGCGAGCAGGGGCTGCTCGCCCTGCTGCGCCAGGATGGCTATACCCTTAAAAAAATAGAGGACAAGGTAGTTTATTGATCAGGATCAGCATGGCTCCCTGCCGGCCCGCTAAGATGGCGTTCATAGCGAGACGATAAGGAGATGACTGATGGAATTCTGGCTTGATTTGATGTTTGGCAGCGATGTCGGCTTGATGTCCATGATCGTCATTATCGCCACCGCGCTGCTGATCAGCTTCTACGCGGGCTACTTCATCTACAAGGTGAAAAAGGCTTCTCCCCAGGAATAATACCGGTTTAACAACGGTGGACCCCGACCTCCTCCTCCCCCGGGGTCTGCCGTTTCCCCTTTTGTGCAACTTGCTTATACTGCGGCTATTCCCGTTACCGAGGAGCCGCCGCCATGCCTTCTTCCGAATGGTCATCCTTTATCGGTGAGCTGGAGGGGTTGACCCCGCTCCGGCAAGACACCCTGGCCTCCGTTGCCCGTCCCGGGCAGGACGCCGCCAGCCTGGAGGCCAGGCGCGCCGCCGCCGAGGCGGAACAGAGCGCCTCCCCCGCCTGCCTGTCCCTCGAGAGCGTCACCCTGCTCAAGCCCGATGATCTGGTGTCCTACAAGAAGGACGGGGTGCAGGAGGGGGTGTTCCGCAAGCTGCGCCTGGGCAAGTATCCCTGCGAGGCCCGCCTCGATCTGCACAACCATACGGTGGCGCAGGCCCGCGCCGCCCTGCTCGGCTTTATCCGCGACTGCCTGCGGCTGGAGCTGCGCTCCGTGGTGGTGGTGCACGGCAAGGGCGAGCGCAGCCGGCCCCAGGCGCTGCTGAAAAGCTACGTTTCCGGCTGGCTGCCGCAACTGCCGGAGGTGCTGGCCTGCCACAGCACCCAACGCGCCCACGGCGGCAGCGGCAGCCTCTATGTGCTGCTGCGCAAGAGCGAGCGGGCCAAGCAGGAAACCCGCGAACGTCACCAGAGCCGCCTCGGCTGAATCAACACAAGGAAAATTTTCATGTCCTACACCAGTCTGGTCGAGCACTTCGAACAACTTCATCACCTGCAGCACCTGGGCGCCATCTGCGGCTGGGATCAGGCCACCATGATGCCCCCGGGCGGCAACGAAGCCAGGGCCGAGGCCCTGGGTACCCTGGCGGTGCTCTGCCACCGCCAGCTGCAGGACGACCGCCTGCCCGACTGGTTCGCCGCCGCCGGGGAAGAGGCGCTGACGCCGGAGCAGGGCGTCAGCCTGCACGAAATGCGCCGGGCCTGGCGCGACGCCAACATGCTGCCGGCCGATCTGGTCCGCGCCCGCTCCCTGGCCGGCTCCCGCTGCGAGCACGCCTGGCGCAGCCTGCGCCCGGCCAACGACTGGGCCGGCTTTCTACCCCTGTTCGAGGAGGTGCTCAACCTGTCCCGCCAGGCCGCCGCCGCCCGGGCCGATACCCTTGGGCTGTCCCGCTACGACAGCCTGCTGGAGCAGTACGAGCCCGGCATGCGCGGGGCCGAACTCGATCGCCTGTTCGGCGGCCTCAGGGGCTGGCTGCCGGATCTCATCCGGCAAGTGCAGGACAAGCAGCGCCATGAGCAGGTACTGGTGCCCGAGGGCCCCTTCCCCACGGCGCAACAGAAGGCGCTGGGGCTGGAGGTGATGACGATGCTCGGCTTCGACTTCAACCACGGCCGGCTGGACGTGAGCGTGCACCCCTTTTGCGGCGGGGTCAGCGAGGACGTGCGCCTCACCACCCGCTACGACGAGCAGGACGTGACCCAGGCCCTGATGGGCATCATCCACGAAACCGGCCATGCCCGCTACGAGCAGGGCCTGCCGGCGGCCTGGCGCCGGCTGCCGGTGGGCCAGGCCCGATCCATGGGGGTGCACGAGTCCCAGAGCCTGTTCTTCGAGATGCAGTTGGCCCGGCACCCGGCCTTTCTCGCCCGCCTGGCCCCCTTGCTCGAGCGGCACTTTGGCACCCAGCCGGCCTTCGCCCCGGACAACCTGGCCAGGCTCTACACCCGGGTCGAGCCCGGCTTTATCCGGGTGGACGCGGACGAGGTCAGCTACCCGGCCCACATCATGCTGCGCTACGAAATCGAGCGGGACTTGATCGAGGGCCGGATGGAGGCCCGGGAACTGCCCGAGCGCTGGGATCAGCTGATGCGCCAGTACCTGGGGCTGTCGACCCAGGGCAATGATCGGGATGGCTGCCTGCAGGACATCCACTGGACCGACGGCAGCTTCGGCTACTTCCCGAGTTATACCCTGGGCGCCATCTACGCCGCCCAGCAGGCGGCGGCCATGGAGCGGCAGCTGGGCCCGCTGGCGCGGCTGATCGAAGCGGATCTGCCCGCCATCTTCGGCTGGCTGCAACAGCACATCTGGCAAGAGGCCAGCCTGCAGGACACCGCCGGGCTGCTCACCGCGGCCACCGGCCAGGCCCTGGATCCGGCGCCGTTCAGGTCGCACCTGGAACAGAGATATCTGGCCTGAAACGAGCTACGCTTAAGCGACAGGCCCGCACGGAAGCGCGGCCTCGAGCCCAGGAGGGCGACATGATGGACGGAAAAAAGCCCCGCCACCAGCTGGTGGTGTTCTACGACGGCAGCTGCGAGGGCTGCGTGAAGGACAGGGCCCGCTACGAACGCTGGGCCGGCGCCGGCGGCGAGGATATCTACTGGTTCGATATCACCGGTCGGGAAGAGGTGCTGCTGAGCCTGGGGATAAGCCCCGACAAGGCGCTGCGGGAACTGCACGTACAAACCGCCGACGGCGAGATCTTCTCGGAGCTGGATGCCTATATCCTGCTGATGCAACGGGTGCCCCGGCTCAGGCTCCTGGCCTGGCTTATCGGCCTGCCGCTGATCCGCCCCTGCCTGTCCTGGCTCTACCGCACCTGGGTCCGGCAGCGGCTGGAGCGGGAAGGACGGCTCTAGGCCGCGTCCGCCGGCCCTGTTATCCCTCCACCCCGAGCAGGGCGGCCAGCAACCAGATGGCCAGCACCACCAGCACCGACATCAGCCCCAGATAGCCCAGGTTCCAGCGCATGATGCGGAACGAATCCAGCCCGTAGCGGCCCTGAAACGCCAGGTTGATGCCGGACAGGGGGCCGGCGGAGGTGCCCACCGCCCAGGACGACAGAAACACCAGCGCCAGCAGGGTATGGTCGGGCGACAGCGGCGCCAGCACGGCGCCGGCCAGGGCGATGCAGATGATGGGGTGAATGCCCAGCAGCGCCAGCAGCACCGTGGCCAGGTAGCTCAGGCTCGCCTCCAGGGGGCCGAAGCCATCGAGCGGCAGGGTAGCGCCCCAGGCACCGAGCAGGGTATCCAGGCCATAGCCCAGCACGCCGGCGGCGAGAAACAGCGCCAACTCGTTGCCATCTGCGGCAGGCGGCCGTTCACCAGTTGCCCCAGCGCCGCCACCGGCGAGCGCCGGCCGGCCACCACCACGCCAGGCTGAGCGACGGCGCCAGCAGGGTGATCACCGCCAGGATCGACAAGGCCGGCCGCCACTCATGCAACAGTAACACCGCCGCCGCCAGCAGGGCCGGCAGCACCAGGCTGCCCGCATGCAGGGGATAGCCCCGGAACTCCTGTACCGACGCCCGCTCTCCCCCTTGCCGGCTCAGCTGCCAGAAGGTGAGCGCCATGGCCAGCAGGGCCAGCGGCATGCTCACCAGCCAGAGGCGGGCCAGCTGCGCCCCGGGCGCCACGCTCAGGGTCACCGCCATGGCGGCGAAGAAGGGGGACCAGAAGGCGGCGGCGGTGAAGCCCCGGATCAGCACTATGGCCTGCTCCCGGCTGACGCTGCCTCGCCGGGCCAGGCGATCGCCGATGATGAACACCGACGACAGGTTGATAACGGAGCCGAACAGGTGCACCGCCCCCAGGGTGGACGCCAGCGCCCGCCGCCCCCGGGGCAGCCGCTCCTCCCGCTCGGCTCCGGGCCGGCTGACCAGTCCCAGAAAGCTCACCGCCACCAGCATCGACAACAGGCCGCTGTTGCTGGCGAGGATCCGCTC
>NZ_NMUO01000075.1 GCF_002237365.1 Zobellella denitrificans | reverse complement strand
TTTTCACGTAGTCGGCGTGGCCGGGGCAGTCAACGTGCGCGTAGTGACGGATTTCGGTGTCATACTCGACGTGGGAAGCGGCGATGGTGATACCACGGGCTTTTTCTTCCGGAGCGTTGTCGATCTGGTCGAAGGCACGGGCGGCGCCGCCGAATTTCTTGGCCAGCACGTTGGTGATGGCAGCAGTCAGAGTGGTTTTACCATGGTCAACGTGGCCGATGGTACCGACGTTGACGTGCGGTTTTGTACGTTCAAATTTTTCTTTAGACACGACCTAGTCCTTCCTAGTTTGATCCCACCCGCAGGGCGGGTGGGGAGTTAAAACAAAAATTAATTAACCTCTGCGAGAAGCGATAACCGCCTCTGCCATGTTCGCAGGCACTTCGGCGTACTTGGCAAACTCCATGGAGTAAGAAGCACGGCCCTGAGTCTGAGAACGCAGGTCGGTGGCATAGCCGAACATTTCGGACAGCGGTACCAGGGCATTGACTATCTTGCCGGTAGGGCCGTCTTCCATGCCTTCGATGATGCCGCGACGACGGTTAACATCACCGATCACATCACCCATGTACTCTTCCGGCGTTTCTACTTCAACCTTCATCATCGGCTCAAGCAGCGCCGGGTTGCACTTCATGAAACCGGCCTTGAACGCCATGGATCCGGCGATCTTAAAGGCCATTTCAGAAGAGTCAACATCGTGGTAGGAACCATCGTACAGGGTGATCTTGATGTCTTCGATCGGATAACCGGCCAGAACGCCCTGCTTCATCTGCTCTTGAATACCCTTGTCAACGGCGGGGATGTATTCCTTCGGAATCACACCACCGACAACGGCGTTCTCGAACTTGTAGCCGGCACCGGCTTCTTGCGGCTCGATCTTGATCCAGACGTGACCGAACTGACCACGACCACCGGACTGACGCACGAACTTGCCTTCCTGCTCCACGGAGCCACGGATGGTTTCGCGGTAGGCCACCTGGGGTTTGCCCACGTTGGCTTCCACCTTGAATTCACGCTTCATACGGTCGACGATGATGTCCAGGTGCAGCTCGCCCATACCGGCGATAATGGTCTGACCGGATTCTTCATCGGTCCACACGCGGAAAGACGGGTCTTCCTGCGCCAGACGGCCCAGGGCCAGGCCCATTTTTTCCTGGTCTGCCTTGGTTCTCGGCTCGACGGCCACGGAGATAACCGGCTCGGGGAACTCCATCCGCTCGAGAATGATAGGCGCGTCCTGGGCACACAGGGTGTCACCGGTGGTCACGTCTTTCAGACCGATGGCGGCGGCGATGTCACCGGCGCGCACTTCCTTGATCTCTTCCCGCTTGTTGGCGTGCATCTGTACGATACGGCCGAAACGCTCGCGCTTGCCCTTGACGGAGTTCAGCACGGTGTCGCCGGAGTTGATCACACCGGAGTAGACACGGAAGAAGGTCAGGTTACCCACAAAGGGGTCGGTCGCTATCTTGAACGCCAGGGCGGCGAAAGGTGCGGCATCGTCGGCGGTACGGCTGTCCGGCGTTTCACCGTCTTCCTTCACACCGGCGATGGCCGGTACTTCCACCGGCGACGGCAGGTAGTCGACCACCACGTCCAGCATGGCCTGTACGCCCTTGTTCTTGAACGCGGAACCACAGGTCACCAGAATGACTTCGTTGTTCAGCACCCGGCTGCGCAGCGCGGACTTGATCTCTTCCTCGCTCAGTGCGCCTTCTTCCAGGTACTTCTCCATCAGCTCTTCATTGGCTTCGGCGGCGGCTTCCACCAGGTTCTGGTGCCACTCTTCGGCCAGTTCCTGCATCTCTGCAGGAATGTCGTGGTATTCAAAGCTGGTGCCGTTGTCGTCGTCGTTCCAGTCGATGGCTTTCATCTTGACCAGGTCGACCACGCCACGGAAGCCCTCTTCGGCGCCGATCGGCAGTTGTACCGGTACCGGAACGCCTTTCAGGCGGCTCTGGATCTGGGACACCACGCGCAGGAAGTTGGCACCGGTACGGTCCATCTTGTTGACGAAGGCGATACGCGGTACGTGATACTTATTGGCCTGGCGCCACACGGTTTCGGACTGGGGCTGAACGCCACCCACCGCGCAGTACACCATGACGGCACCATCGAGCACCCGCATGGAGCGTTCCACTTCGATGGTAAAGTCAACGTGTCCAGGGGTATCGATGATGTTGATACGGTGCTGGGGATACTGGTGCGCCATACCGTCCCAGAAACAGGTGGTAGCGGCAGAGGTAATGGTAATACCACGCTCCTGCTCCTGCTCCATCCAGTCCATGGTGGCAGCACCATCATGCACTTCACCGATCTTGTGGTTTACACCGGTGTAGAACAGAATACGCTCGGTAGTCGTCGTCTTACCGGCGTCGATGTGAGCGCTGATACCGATGTTACGATAGCGCTCAATTGGGGTTGTACGAGCCACAATGATATCCTCTTGCTAAGGTCAACTGTCCTTAGTCAGCAACCGAAGAGGCGCGGCCTTGACCGCGCCCGTCCAATTACCAGCGATAGTGTGCGAACGCTTTGTTGGCTTCGGCCATACGGTGCACGTCTTCACGCTTCTTGACCGCAGAGCCTTTGTTTTCAGCGGCATCCAGCAGCTCGCCAGCCAGACGCTGAGCCATGGATTTTTCACCACGCTTACGGGCGGCGTCTACCAGCCAGCGCATGGCCAGGGCATTACGACGCACGGGGCGTACTTCAACCGGAACCTGGTAGGTAGAACCACCCACCCGGCGGGATTTAACTTCAACAGTAGGACGAACGTTGTCCAGGGCTTCTTCGAACAGAGCCAGGTGCTCCTTGCTGGTTTTGGCAGCAACGATGTCCAAAGCACCGTAAACAATATTTTCAGAGGTAGATTTCTTACCGTCTACCATTACTACGTTTACGAACTTCGCCAGCAGTTCGGATCCGAACTTGGGATCCGGCAGGATTTTACGCTGGCCGATTACGCGACGTCTTGGCATTGCAAACTCTCCGTAACTTCAGGGATAACCCAAAACAAAACAGGTTAAAAAATAAAATGTTTGGCCTTACTTAACGGAGAACCATTAAGCCTTGGGCTTCTTGGCGCCGTACTTGGAACGGCCTTGGCGACGAGCGGAAACACCAGAGGTGTCCAGTGCGCCACGCACGGTGTGGTAACGAACACCGGGCAAATCTTTAACACGGCCACCGCGGATCAGCACCACGGAGTGCTCTTGCAGGTTGTGACCTTCACCACCGATGTAGGAGTTCACCTCGAAACCGTTGGTCAGACGAACACGGCACACCTTACGCAGTGCGGAGTTCGGCTTCTTCGGGGTGGTGGTGTACACGCGGGTGCATACGCCGCGCTTTTGCGGGCAAGCTTCCAGCGCCGGAACGTTGCTCTTGGCTACGTTCTTTTGACGCGGTTTGCGCACCAGCTGGTTAATTGTTGCCATTAACAGCTCCTGAAAAATATCGTTCTACAGTTGTGAAAAATCCATCCCCGAAAGCGGGGACGCAAAATTCTATGCTTGCCTCGTTTTTGAGTCAAGATTTATACAATTCCTGTCGGTGATTTCTACCCCGCCTCACCAGGCCTGGGGACTGCCCAGCTCCGCCACCAGCGCCACCAGCTCCGCCATGGTCAGGGGTTGTCCCAGGGCGGCGTGCAGCCCCCTGGCCTGCAGATCCTCCTGCATCACATATAGACCACCGGCCTCGGCCAAAGGTTGCAGTCGTGCCTGCCAGGCCGGCGCCGCCACCGCGATGACGGCATCCTGCCATAACAATAGCCGATCTCCGGCCTCCATATAGCGCAGGGCCTGGGCCAGGGTGTGATGGTTCAGCGGGGAGTCCTTGACCGTATGCAGCATAGTCACCTCAAAAACGCAGTCGCACGTCGTAACCGGCCAGTTGCTGCTTCAGCTCGGGCAGCGCCAGCGCGCTGGCCTCAATGACCAGCTCGGCCCCGTTCAGCCCACGCTCCGCCAGCGACTCGGCGCAGACATAGACCGTCTCGATATCGTACAACTCGAGCAGACCGAAGGTCGGCGCATGATGGCGGCCCAGCACGGCGGCGGGATCCTGCCCCGCCAGCAGCTGGTAGACACCATCGCCGATAAAAAATACCGCGATATCCTCGCTCAGGGCCGAGGTGGCCAGGACTGCGTCCAGCCCTTCCCGGCCGGAGGCCGAGCCATGGGGCGAGGTACGAAAGACAAAGGCGATTCGGTTCATCAGAATTGCACCACCCTGTCGGCGCTCAAGGAAGCCTGCGCCAGCTCTCCCAGGCCGCTGAGGCGAAAAGGCGCCACCACGTTCCACTGCGCCAGCCCGGCCTGTTGCGAGGAGGCCTGGTCGCTGAGTCCGCGGCGCAGCGCCGCCGCCACGCAAAGGTCGAGCGCCAGCCCCTGCTCTTCGGCCAGTTCGACCCAGGCCCGGTGCAGGTCAACCTCATCCCCGGCCGGCTGGATCAGCAGGCTGCCGTTGTGCACCCCGTCCTGATAGAAGAAGACATTGTCGATAACATGCCCCTGCTGCAGCAGGGCCCGGGCGAAACGATAGGCGTCGGCGGCGGACTGGGTACCGTAGCAGGGCCCGGTGACCAGCAGGGCAAAACGAAGAGGAGAAGGGTTCATCGGCGGATCCGGACAAAAACGGGGCGACGAGAATCGCCCCGCGGAGACTTACTCGACGTAGGCCACGGCCTCGACTTCGACCAGCACGTCCTTGGGCAGACGGGCCACTTCCACGCAGGAGCGGGCCGGGGCGCCGGCCACGAAATAGCTGGCATAAACTTCGTTAAAGGCCAGGAAGTTGTTCATGTCGGACAGGAAACAGGTGGTTTTCAGCACGGAGGAAGCGCTGGCGCCGGCTTCTTCCAGTACCGCCATCAGGTTGTCCATCACCTGCTTGGTCTGGGCTTCGATGCCGCCTTCGACGATATCCATGGTGACCGGATCCAGGGGGATCTGACCGGAGGTATAGACCATGTTGCCGATACGGGTGGCCTGCACATAGGGGCCGATGGCGGCGGGGGCCTTGTCGGTGGCGATTACGGTTTTAGTCATGGGTACTCCTGGTTGGGCGATGGTTCTTCGTCATCGCGTTTTTTTTGCCGAATATAAAGATAGACGGTGTGTTTGGATATATTCAGTTTGTTCGACACCATGGCGATGGCGTCCTTGATGTCGAAAATGCCTTTCTCGTAGAGCGTGGTGACGATCTGCTTGTTCTTGGCGTTGTTGGCCACTTCCGGGTCGGCATTGATCTCCTCGATGGTCCGCTCCACCGTCAGGGTCACCAGCTCTTCCACGTTGTTGCTGAAGTTCTCCGGCGAGACTTCCGTCAGCTCGGTGGCCTTGGGCAGGAAGTCGGCCATGAATTCATGAAAGGGCGCCCCCAGGTGCAGATTGATGCACAGCAGGCCGATGATGTCTCCCTGCAGGTTGCGCAAGGCCAGGGTCGAGGACTTCATCGGCGAGCCCAGCCGGCTCTGGGTGAAATAGGCCTGGCTGTGGCTCAACCCCTGCTGTTCCAGCTCCGGCAGCAGGCGCAGCGCCAGATCGGTGATGGGCGCGCCCTGGGTACGGCCGGTGTTGAAGCCGTTGGCAATCTTGATCACCGAGCACTCCAGATCCTCCAGCGAGTGCAACACCACTTCGCAGTGCTTGCCGAACATCTCGGCCAGGCCGTCCACCATGGCGGCGTAGCCGGCCAGCAGTTGCCGATCCTGCTGGCTGAACGCACGCTTGGCCGCACTCTTCTTGAGGGAACGGGCTGTCCCACTTTCCGCTGGCATCTCTGGCTCCCACCCAAACATCTGGCTCCGATTTTCAACCCATGATGCCAGATGTCAACTTTTTTTGAAGACGTAAAAAAACCGCCCGCAGGCGGTTTTCTGCTTTCAGCTTCAGGCGCGCAGGGCTTTTTCCCCGCGAGACACGCCACAAACTCCGCTGCGCACTACCTCCACCACCTCGGTGGTTTCGCTCATGTTGCGGATAAAGGCGTCCAGCTTGTCGCTGGTACCCACCAACTGCACCGTATAGAGGTGCGGGGTCACGTCGACGATCTGGCCCCGGAAGATATCGGCGGTGCGCTTAACTTCGTCCCGGTTGGCGCCGTCGGCCCGCACCTTGACCAGCACGATTTCCCGTTCGATATGATCGCCGTCGGTCAGGTCGCTCACCTTGAGCACGTCCACCAGCTTGTTCAGCTGCTTGGTGATCTGCTCCAGGACCCGGTCATCCCCCGTGGTCACTATGGTCATGCGCGACAGGGTAGGATCCTCGGTGGGGGCCACCGTCAGGGTCTCGATATTGTAGGCCCGCTGGGAGAACAACCCCACCACCCGGCTCAGGGCTCCGGATTCGTTCTCCAGCAACAGGGATATGATTCGCCGCATCAGGTTCTCTCCGTTTTGCTTAACCACATTTCATCCATGGCGCCGGTCTTGATCTGCATGGGGTAGACATGCTCTTCCGGATCGATCTGGATATCCATAAACACCAGCTTGTCGGTGAGGGAGAAGCATTTCTCCAGCGCCGCATCCAGCTCGGCCGGATCGGTCACCCGCATGCCCACATGGCCATAGGCCTCGGCCAGCTTGACGAAATCGGGCAGGGAGTCCATGTAGGAGTGGCTCTGCCGCCCTTCATAGAACATCTTCTGCCATTGCTTCACCATGCCGAGGGCCTGGTTGTTCATGGAAATGATCTTCACCGGAATGTTGTACTGCATGCAGGTGGAGAGTTCCTGAATGTTCATCTGAATGGAGCCGTCGCCGGTCACGCAGACGGAAACGGCATCCGGCCGCGCCATCTTGGCCCCCATCGCAGCCGGCAGGCCGAAGCCCATGGTGCCGAGGCCACCGGAGTTGATCCACTGGCGCGGCTTGTCGAAGGGATAGTAAAGGGCGGCAAACATCTGGTGCTGGCCCACGTCGGAGCTGACCATGGCCTCGCCCTTGGTGATGCGGTACACCGACTCGATCACCTGCTGGGGTTTGATGTACTTGTCGCTCTTCTCGTAACGCAGGCACTGGCGGTCCCGCCATTGCTCAATCTGGGTCCACCAGTCGCTCATGGCCTGGCTGTCGGGCTTGAGCCCCAGCTCGCGGATGGCGTCCAGCATCTGCGCCAGCACCGTATCGGCCGAGCCCACGATGGGAATATGGGCCTGGATGGTCTTGGAGATGGAGGTGGGGTCCACGTCCACATGCACTATGGTGGCATGGGGGCAGAACTTGGCCACGTTGTTGGTCACCCGGTCGTCGAAACGGGCACCGATGGCCAGGATCAGATCCGAGTTATGCATGGTCTTGTTGGCTTCATAGGTGCCATGCATGCCCAGCATGCCGACGAACTGCTTGTGGGTGCCGGGCATGCTGCCCAGGCCCATCAGGGTATTGGTCACCGGCAGGTTGAACATTTCGGCCAACTGGACCACCAGGGCGCTGGCCTCGGCGGTGACGGCCCCTCCGCCCACATACATGACCGGCCGCTTGGCCTCTGCCAGGGCCTTCATGGCCTTCTTGATCTGGCCCTTGTGACCGACACCGGTGGGATTGTAGGAACGCATTTCCACCGAGCTGGGGTACACGTAGGGATGCTTTTCCCTCGGGTTCTGCACGTCTTTCGGCAGGTCGACCACCACCGGGCCGGGCCGACCGGTCGCCGCTATGTAATAGGCTTTCTTGATGGCCAGCGGGATATCGGTGGCCTTCTTGCACAGGAAGCTGTGCTTCACGATGGGCCGGGAAATACCGATCATGTCGGTCTCCTGGAAGGCATCGTCGCCGATATAGTTGGTCGGAACCTGGCCGGACAGGATCACCATGGGGATCGAATCCATGTAGGCGGTGGCGATGCCGGTGATGCAGTTGGTCGCTCCCGGGCCCGAGGTGACCAGCACGGTGCCGACCTTGCCGGTGGCGCGGGTATAACCGTCGGCCATATGCACGGCCGCCTGCTCGTGGCGCACCAGCACATGCTCAATCTTGCTGTTTTCGAATAAGGCGTCATAGATATCCAGCACCGAACCGCCAGGATAACCGAAGATATGCTCGATCCCCTGGTCTTCCAGCGCTCGTACCACCATTTCCGCGCCTGATAACATCTCCATGGTAAGCCCTCCAGGCTCTGCTCCGTTCACGTTTGCCACTCTCCCCTGTCGATATTTACAGCCTGGCCCGGCTGGCATATCGCAATATGACAAAGCGAGCAGCTTTTTATCTTTATAAAACAAACACTTCTGCTAGCTAGGCTACAAATAAGCAGAAAAGGGATGAAAAATCACCTTAACCTGCTTTAAATCACTTGTCTATGGCTTTGTACAACGCCCGCCCGCCTCGACAGAGGGGAACTTTATATCAGTTTTCACGACGAAAAAACGGAACCAGTTCCGGCCATGCAGGAGGGCCACGGGTCACTCGCTCCCGGTTGGGCAACGCTCGACCGCGACTCTCCCGCCGCCCGGCCTTCGCCGAGGGCGGCCAGGCCTTGTCCCCGGGAGCGAAAAAACGCCCCCAAGGGAAGAATGACGATTTAATCGCAAAATCCCAAAATAACAGACAAAAAAAACATCATCAGAAACTTAATCAACACAAAACCCCATCAACCACCCAATTTATCGCCTTATCGACCACCAATATTTATCCCATCGCGGCAGCCGGCGATTGACAGCCGCGCCGATTCCCGTTATTGGTATAGCGTTGTTAACGGATTCTTCTTTCGGTGATGAGTGATATGCAAAAGCGCATTCAGCTACTACTACTAACTCTAGAGGTGCACAAGCGCACGGGTTGGGCGTAGCTGGAATTCATCATCCATATATTCAAGTTAAAACCCGTGCCATCCGCACGGGTTTTTTATATCTGTCGCGGGCGGCACGGATCAACAGAGGGGAAGCGACATGTCGAGCCAAGTCATTATATTCGATACCACCTTGCGGGACGGCGAGCAGGCGCTTTCCGCCAGCCTGACGGTCAAGGAAAAACTGCAGATCGCCCTGGCCCTCGAGCGCCTCGGGGTGGACGTGATGGAAGTCGGCTTCCCCATCTCCTCCCCCGGCGACTTCGAGTCGGTGCAGACCATCGCCCGCCATATCAAGAACAGCCGGGTCTGCGCCCTGTCCCGCGCCCTCAAGGCCGATATCGACGCCGCCGGCGAAGCCCTGCGGGTGGCGGACCAGTTCCGTATCCACACCTTTATCTCCACCTCCGACATCCATGTGCAGAGCAAGCTGCGCAAGGATTTCGACTCGGTGGTGGAAATGAGCGTCGCCGCGGTCAAGCACGCTCGTGGCTATACGGACGATGTGGAGTTTTCCTGTGAAGACGCCGGCCGCACCCCCATCGACAACCTGTGCCGCATGGTCGAGGCCGTCATCAAGGCCGGCGCCCGCACCGTCAATATTCCCGACACCGTGGGTTACACCGTACCCAGCGAGTTTGGCGGCATTATCAAAACCCTGTTTGAACGGGTGCCCAACATTCACCAGGCGGTGATTTCCGTGCACTGCCACGACGACCTCGGCATGTCGGTGGCCAACTCCATCGCCGCGGTGCAGCAGGGTGCGCGCCAGATCGAGTGCACCATCAACGGCATCGGCGAGCGGGCCGGCAACTGCTCGCTGGAAGAAGTGGCCATGGTCATGAAAACCCGGGGCGAACTGCTCGGGGTGCACACCAACATCAAGCACCAGGAAATCTACCGGACCAGCCAGCTGGTGCGCAACCTGTGCAACATGCCGGTACAGCCCAACAAGGCCATCGTCGGCGCCAACGCCTTCGCCCACTCCTCCGGCATTCATCAGGACGGGGTGCTGAAGAACAAGAACACCTACGAGATCATCACCCCCGAGAGCATCGGCCTGCCCAAGAACCAGCTCAACCTGACCTCCCGCTCCGGCCGCCACGTGATCAAGCACCGCATGGCCGAGATGGGCTACACCGAGCAGGACTACGATCTCGACAGCCTGTACCAGAGCTTCCTCGCCCTGGCGGATCGCAAGGGACAGGTGTTCGACTACGATCTCGAGGCGCTGGTGTTCTTCAGCCAGATCCACGAAGAGCCGGAGCAGTTCAAGCTCAAATACCTGAGCGTGCAGTCCGGCAGCAACGTGATGTCCACCGCCAGCGTACGCATGCAGGTGGGCGAGCAGGTGGTCGACGAGGCCGCCGTCGGCAACGGTCCGGTGGACGCGGTATATCAGTGCATCAATCGCATCACCGGCTACGACATCCGCATCGACAAGTACGAGCTCAAGAGCAAGGGCGAAGGCAAGGATGCGCTGGGCCAGGTGGACATCGTCGCCGAATACAAGGGCCGCAAGTTCCACGGCATGGGCCTGGCCACCGACATCGTCGAGTCCTCCGCCCAGGCGCTGGTGCACGTGATCAACAGCATCTACCGGGCCGAGCAGGTGGCCGAGATGAAAGAAGAAATCCAAAAGAAAATTCGTATGGAGACAGTGTGAGTATGAGTGCAAGCTACAAGGTCGCCGTCTTGCCGGGCGACGGCATCGGTCCCGAGGTGATGGCGCAAGCCCTCAAGGGGCTGGACAAGGTACAGGCCGAGTTCGGTTTCAGCCTGGAGCTGAGCCACCATGACGTGGGCGGCATCGCCATCGACAACCACGGCACTCCGCTGCCGGCGGCGACCCTGGCCGGCTGTGAAGCCGCCGACGCCATCCTGTTCGGCTCGGTTGGCGGTCCCAAGTGGGAAAAGCTGCCTCCCAACGAGCAGCCCGAGCGCGGTGCCCTGCTGCCCCTGCGCGGCCACTTCAAGCTGTTCTGCAATATGCGCCCCGCCAAGATCTACCAGGGCCTGGAAGGCTTCTCGCCGCTGCGCGCCGACATCAGCGCCCGCGGCTTCGACATCCTGTGCATGCGCGAGCTGACCGGCGGCATCTACTTCGGCCAGCCCAAGGGCCGGGAAGGCTCCGGCCCCGAAGAGAAGGCGTTCGACACCGAGGTCTATCACCGTTACGAGATCGAACGCATCGCCCGGCTGGCGTTCGAGGCGGCCCGCGGCCGTCGCGGCCTGGTCACCTCGGTGGACAAGGCCAACGTGCTGCAGGCCTCCATCCTGTGGCGGGAAGTGGTGATCGAAGTGGCCAGGGAATACCCGGACGTGACCCTGAACCACATCTACATCGACAACGCCACCATGCAGCTGATCAAGGATCCGTCCCAGTTCGACGTGCTGCTGTGCTCCAACCTGTTCGGCGACATCATCTCCGACGAGATGGCGATGATCACCGGCTCCATGGGCCTGCTGCCCTCGGTCAGCCTGAACGACAAGGGCTTTGGCCTGTACGAGCCGGCCGGCGGCACCGCCCCGGATATCGCCGGCAAGAATATCGCCAACCCCATCGCCCAGATCCTCTCCGCCGCCCTGATGCTGCGTTACAGCTTCAAACAGGAAGAGGCCGCCCAGGCCATCGAGCGAGCCGTGAGCGAAACCCTGGCCGCCGGCTACTTCACCGGTGATCTTTACAGTGCCGCTGCCGAACATCCGGTACAGAGCACCAGTCAAATGGGTGAGCAGATAGTCGCGCGCATCAGGAGAGCAAACTAATGGCCAAGACCCTCTATCAGAAAGTTTTCGACGCCCACCTGGTACGCGATGAAGCCGGCGAAACCCCGCTGCTCTATATCGACCGCCACCTGGTGCACGAAGTCACCTCGCCCCAGGCCTTCGACGGCCTGCGCGAAAAGGGCCGCAAGCTGCGCCGCCCGGACCGCACCTGGGCGACCATGGATCACAACGTCTCCACCCAGACCAACGACATCGCCGCTTCCGGCGAGATGGCCCGCATCCAGATGGAAACCCTGGCCAAAAACTGCGAAGAGTTCGGCGTGCCGCTCTATGACCTGCACCACAAGTACCAGGGCATAGTGCACGTGATCGGTCCCGAGCTGGGGCTGACCCTGCCCGGCACCACCATCGTCTGCGGCGACTCCCACACCGCCACCCACGGCGCCTTCGGTGCCCTGGCCTTCGGCATCGGCACCTCCGAGGTGGAACACGTCATGGCCACCCAGACCCTGAAGCAGGGCCGGGCCAAAACCATGAAAATCCAGGTCAACGGCGCACTCAAGCCGGGCATCAGCGCCAAGGACGTGGTGCTGGCCATCATCGGCAAGGTCGGCCACGCCGGCGGCACCGGCTATGTGGTGGAATTCTGCGGCCAGGTGATCGAGTCCCTGTCGATGGAAGCGCGCATGACCATCTGCAACATGGCCATCGAACTCGGCGCCAAGGCCGGCCTGGTGGCTCCCGACCAGACCACCTTCGACTACCTCAAGGGCCGGCCCTTCGCGCCCGAGGGCGAGCAGTGGGAAGCGGCGGTCGCCTACTGGAGCACCCTGAAGTCCGACACGGACGCCGTCTTCGACGCCGTGGTCGAGCTGGAGGGCGCCGAGATCGCGCCCCAGGTGACCTGGGGCACCAACCCGGGTCAGGTGATGCCGGTGGATGGCACCATCCCCTCCCCGGACGATTTCGAGGATCCCATCGAGCGCCAGTCCGCCGCCAAGGCACTGCAATACATGGATATTCAGGCCGGTGGCAAGCTGACCGACGTACAAATCGACAAGGTGTTTATCGGCTCCTGCACCAACAGCCGCATCGAGGATCTGCGCGCCGCCGCCGCCGTGGCCCGTGGCCGCAAGGTCGCCGCCGGAGTACAGGCGCTGGTGGTCCCCGGCTCCCAGCAGGTGAAGGCCCAGGCCGAAGCGGAAGGGCTGGATAAAATCTTTATCGACGCCGGCTTCGAGTGGCGTCTGCCCGGCTGCTCCATGTGCCTGGCCATGAACAACGACCGGCTGGCGCCGGGCGAGCGTTGTGCCGCCACCAGCAACCGCAACTTCGAAGGCCGCCAGGGCCGCGGTGGCCGCACCCATCTGGTGAGCCCGGCCATGGCCGCCGCCGCCGCCGTGTTCGGTCACTTCGTCGACATCCGGGATTTATAAGGGGTAAACCATGAGCGGATTCAAGCAATTAACCGGTATCGCCGCCCCCCTGGACGCGGCCAACGTAGACACCGATCAGATCATCCCCAAGCAGTTCCTGCAGAAGGTGACCCGGTCCGGCTTCGGCAAGCACCTGTTCCACGACTCGCGGTTTCTGGATGACGCCGGCGAGCAGCCCAACCCGGAGTTCGTGCTCAACCAGGCGCCCTACGACCGGGCGGTGATCCTGCTGGCCCGGGAAAACTTCGGTTGCGGCTCCAGCCGCGAACACGCCCCCTGGGCCCTGGCCGACTTCGGCCTCAGGGCCATCATAGCGCCGAGCTTCGCCGACATCTTCTACGGCAACGCCATCAACAACGGCATGGTGCCGGTGCGGCTGAGCGAGGAGCAGGTGGAAGCCCTGTTCCAGTACGTCAATGCCGACAAGGGTGCCGAGATCACCGTGGATCTGGAAGCCCAGCAGGTGCGCGCCGGCGAACTCGCTTTCCCCTTCGAGATCGACGAATTCCGCCGCTACTGCCTGCTCAACGGCCTGGACAATATCGGCCTGACCCTGCAGCACGCGGATCAGATCGACGCCTACGAGGCCAGGCAGCCGGACTGGCTGTAATCCACGACAACGCCGGCGCTAGCCGGCGTTGTTTTCTCCTTCCAGCTGCAGCACCCGCCGCTTCAGTGCCTCGCCGAGCGGTGCCCTGCGCCCGGTCCCGAAATCCACCATCACCACCCGCGCCGAGCCTTCGGTCGTTACCGTCTGCTGGGCCTGGCTGAGGATACGGTACTCCATGGTAAAGCCGTGCTCGTCCAGCTCGATGACCCTGGCCTCGGCCCTCAGGGTGTCGGGAAAGGTCACCGGCCGGCGGTAACGGGCGGAGGTTTCCGCCAGCACCGGCCCCACGCCCGCCGTACTCAGTACGTCCAGCATGCCGATGCGGCGCAGGTACTCAATGCGTACCGTCTCGAAATACCGGAAATAGACCACGTTGTTGACGTGGTTGAGCGCGTCCATCTCGCCCCAGGCGACGGGGATCTCGACGCTGACCGGAAAACGGGGTTCGTCCCTGGACATGGTGATGCCTCCTGAACAAGTTTAGAGCTTTTAATCTAACCACAATCCGGGAGACATTCAATGAACCTCCTGTCCTCAATGGACCTCGCTCAATGCCAGGGCCACCAGGTCCACTCCATCGCCGGGTTCGAGCCGGATCACCCTGGCCGTGGCGGTCAGGGGCTCCACGCCAGCGTCAACCGAGGGCAACACCAGCCGCCATTCCTGCCCCAGTTGGCACTTGCCGGCGGCGACTTCCATCAGGAGCCCCTCGGCACTGAGGTTGCGGCAGATCCCCTCCACCCTTTCCTTGGTGGTGGCCAGGATCACCTTGGCATCCAGTTGCATGCGGCTGTACAGCCGTTGTTCTTCATGGGCGGGTAGCATAGGCCTTCTTCCTTATAGCACTGGTTTAACAAAACGAATGGTCCTACAATAGCGGCCATTCTCGAACGGGGTGCGGCCAGCCGCTGAGATCATACTCGTACACCTGATCCGGGTCGTGCCGGCGTAGGGATTTGAGCACTCGGCCCTACCCTATCCACAAGGAGTGGCCCTGTGAAAAAAGCCCTGATTGCCCTGCCCCTGCTCACCGCCGGCCAGGCCATGGCGCAAGATCCGACCCTGACCATCTATACCTATAGCTCATTTGCGTCCGATTGGGGCCCTGGGCCGGCCATCGAGCAGGCCTTCGAGGCGGAATGTGGCTGTAATCTCGAGTTCGTGGCCCTGGACGATGGGGTCTCCATCCTCAACCGACTGCGACTCGAAGGCGCCAATACCAAGGCCGACATCGTACTGGGGCTGGACAACAACCTGCTGCAGGCCGCCAAGGACACCGGCCTGTTGGCCGAGCACGGTCAATCCCTCGAAGGGCTCAAGGTGCCCGGCGGCTGGAGCGATTCCGTCTTCCTGCCCTTCGACTACGGCTACTTCGCCTTTATCTACGACGCCGAGCGCCTCGCCAATCCCCCCGCCAGCTTCGCCGAGCTGCTGGAACGCCCCGAGCTGACCCTGCTGTACCAGGATCCGCGTACCAGCACCCCGGGCCAGGGCCTGATGCTGTGGGTGCAGAAGCTCTATGGCGAGCAGGCCCCCGAGGTCTGGCAGAACCTGGCCAAGCGTACCGTGTCCGTCACCAAGGGCTGGAGTGAGTCCTACGGCATGTTCCTCAAGGGCGAGGCGGATCTGGTGCTGTCCTACACCACTTCCCCCGCCTACCACATAGAAGCGGAGCAGAAGACCCAGTACCGGGCCGCCGGCTTCGAGGAAGGCCACTACCTGCAGGTGGAGGTAGCCGCCCGGCTCAATACCAGCCAGCAGCCAGAACTGGCCGAGCGCTTCCTGCAGTTCATGGTGAGCCCCGGCTTTCAGCAGCACATTCCCGCCGGCAACTGGATGTACCCGGTGATCGATGTCGAACTGCCCGCCGGCTTCGATACCCTGGTGAGCCCTGAACAGCCGCTCAGCTTCAGCGCCGAGGAAGTTTCCGAACAGCGCCAGGGCTGGCTGCGGCAGTGGCTGGGTGCCGTAACCCGCTGATGCCGAACCGGTACTGGTGGCTGCCGGGCAGCCTCAGCCTGCTCGGCATACTGCTGCTCACCGCAGGGCCCATAGGGGCCCTGCTGCTGCAAGGCGGCCAGATGTCCCTGGGGAAGGTGCTCGCAGATCCTTATCTGCGCCACGTCATCTGGTTCAGCTTCTACCAGGCCTTGCTGTCCACCCTGCTCAGCCTGCTGCTGGCCATTCCCCTGGCCCAGGCCCTGTCCCGTCGTTATTTTCCCGGGCGAACCCTGCTGTTGCGCCTGTTCGGGCTCTCGCTGGTGTTGCCGGTGATCCTGGTGGTATTCGGCATCGTCGCCGTCCATGGCCGCCAGGGCTGGGTCAACCAGTTGCTGGGGTTGATCGGCCTGGAGCCCGTCAGCTACCTCTATGGCCTGCCCGGCATCCTGCTGGCCCATGTGTTCTTCAACATGCCCCTGGCGGCCCGGATCCTGCTGCAGGCCATCGAAGGCATTCCCCAAAGCCAGTGGCGAATGGCCAGCCAGCTCGGCTTCAGCGGCTGGCAGCTGTTACGCTGGCTGGAGTGGCCGGCCATGCGCGGCACCCTGCCCGCGCTGGCCAGCATGATCTTCATGCTCTGCTTTACCAGCTTCGCCACCGTGATGGCACTGGGCGGCGGGCCCAGGTCCACCACCCTGGAGGTGGCCATCTACCAGGCCCTGCGCTTCGACTTCGACCTGCCTCTGGCGGGCATGCTGGCCGTGCTGCAATTGTTGTTCTGCAGCGGCTTCCTGTTGCTGCAGTACTGGTTGACCAGGCCGGTGCTCCACTCACCGGAGAGGCAGCTCCTCTCTGCCCGACCGGACCGGCACTGGAGAGGCGTCTATCTTTGGGATCTGCTGGTACTGAGCCTTTGTCTCGTCCTTTTTCTGCCGCCCCTGCTGGCCATCATCGTCAGCGGCCTCAACCCCAGTCTGTGGACGGCCTTGAGTTCTTCCCTGCTATGGCGGGCCACGGCCAGTTCCCTGCTTATCGCCGGTGGCGCCGGCCTGCTGTCGGTGCTGCTCACCCTGGGACTGCTGAGCAGCAGCCGTCATCTCAGGCTGAGGCTGCATCACAGAATAGGAGCGGCGCTGATGGAAGCCACCGGCTCGGTGATCTTGGTGCTGCCCGCGGTGGTGCTCTCCACCGGGCTCTTTATCCTGCTGCGCGGCTCGTTCGATGTGTTCACCCTGGGTCCCTTGCTGGTGTTGCTGGTCAACGCCCTGATGGCGCTGCCCTATGGGCTGCGCGCCCTGCAGCAGCCCATGGAGCGGATTGCCCGCCAGTATGACCGTCTCTGTACCAGCCTCGACATAGGAGGGCTGAACCGGCTCCGACAGCTGGAGTGGCCCCTGCTGCGCAAACCGGCCGCCCTGGCACTGGCCCTGGCGATGATGCTGTCGCTGGGCGATCTCAGCGCCATCGCCATGTTCGGCAGCCAGCATCTGCAAACCCTGCCCTGGCTGCTGTACCAGCAGTTGGGCAACTACCAGATGACGGAAGCGGCGGCCACCTCGCTGATCCTGCTGTTGCTGAGCCTGGGACTGTTCATCCTGATCGAAGGCGTGCTGGGAGGTAAAGATGCTGGTACTCGATGAGCTACGCTCCCGCTATCCGGAGCAGGAACTGTGTTTTTCTCTCCGGGCCGAGGCAGGGGAAATCACCGCCCTGATCGGACCGAGCGGCGCCGGCAAGTCGACCCTGCTGGCCATGGTGGCCGGCTTTGCCCGGGTCGACTCGGGGCGGCTCTGCCTCGACGGCCGGGATTTGCTGCCCCTGCCACCGGCCCAAAGGCCCATGACCACCCTGTTCCAGGACAACAACCTGTTCTGGCATATGACGGTCTACCAGAATATCGCCATCGGCCTGTCTCCCTCCCTGCAACTGACGGCGGCTCAACGGGAAGACGTGGAACAGGTCGCCCGGCAGGTGGGCATAGCGGCCCTGCTCCAGCGCAAGCCGGCGAGCCTGTCGGGGGGACAACAGCAAAGGGTGGGGCTGGCCCGATGCCTGGTGCGCCAGACACCGGTGCTCTTGCTGGATGAGCCCTTTTCCGCCCTGGACCCGGCCCTGCGCTTCGAGTTGCTGGATCTGTTGCGGACACAGACCGATAGGCTCGGCCTGACGGTACTGCTGGTTACCCATCATCCGGATGAGGCGGCCAGGGTCGCCGACCGCATCGCCTTCGTTTACGACGGCCACATCCTTGAGCAGGGCGACAAGGGGCTGTTGTCAGCCCCCCGCACCCCGGCGCTGCAGGCCTATCTGGGCCGTTAGAGGTTTTCCTCGGCGAAGGAGGCCAGGCGGCTGCGCACCACGCCGTTGAGGTAGATGTTGGCGCTGCCTTCAAAATCCTTGAAGCGCTCCACTATGTAGGTCAGCCCGGAGGTCACCGGGGTCAGGTAGTTGGAATCGATCTGCGCCAAATTGCCCGAACACACCAGCTTGGTGCCTTCGCCACAGCGAGTGATAATGGTCTTGAGCTGGGATGCGGTCAGGTTCTGGCACTCGTCCAGCAGCACGAAGGTATTCTGGATGCTGCGCCCACGCATGAAGTTGACCGACTTGAACTGGATATTGGCCTTGCCCATGATGTAACTTAACGAGCCGTCCATGCATTCATCCTGCTTGTGCAGCACTTCCAGGGTGTCGGTGATGGCGCCCAGCCAGGGGGCCATTTTTTCCTCTTCGGTGCCGGGCAGGAAGCCGATGCTCTCGGCTATTTCGGGAGTATTGCGGGTCACGATGACCCTGTCGTAGATACCCTTCTCGATGGTCATTTCCAGGGCGGTGGCCATGGCCAGCAGAGTCTTGCCGCAACCGGCGGGGCCGGTCAGGATCACCAGATCGATATGGGGATCCAGCAGGGCATCCAGCGCCATCGCCTGATAGATGTTCTTGGGATGAATGCCCCAGGCCTTGCGCCCCATCATCCGCTCCCGCCCCAGATCGACGAAGCGTACCTTGCCCTCCCCCTTGCTCAGAACCCGCCCGGCGAAATCGTCGGTATCGTCGATCAGGTACTGGTTGATATGGGCCGCCGGCAGTACCTCGTCGGCAACCGTATGGATGACCTCCCGGCCATGGGTTTCACTTTCACATTCCCCCACCTTGTCCCAGAAGCTGTCTTCCACACGATAGAAGCCCTTGGACAACAGTCGGATATCGTCCACCAACTGGTCCGAACGGTAGTCCTCCACATGCTGCAGGCCGGCGCCCTTGGCCTTGAGCCGCATGTTGATGTCCTTGGTCACCAGTACCGCCATGCCCTCGGTATGATGCTTTTGCAGATAGAGCGCGGTGTTGATGATGCGATTGTCGGCCTCGTCGTCGGTGAATACCGCATAGCCTTCCGGTAAATGCCGATCGGAGATAATGGCAATGGTACCGCTGGCCTCGTCGTCCTTCAGCCCCAGCGGCACCCCGGCCAGGATCTGCTCCGGGGTGGCATCGTGAAAGATGTCTTCCAGGGTGCGAATCGCTACCCGGGCATCGCGGCTGACGTCCTTCTGCCGGTCCTTGATCCGGTCCAGCTCTTCGAGCACCGTCATGGGTATAACGACATTGTGTTCCTTGAAGGAATAGATGGAGAGGGGTTCGTGCAGGAGTACGTTGGTATCCAGAATAAAGCGTTTACGGTCGTTGCCGTCCATAGGCATGCTCCCCGGGCCTGGCCCTTGTCATGGTCATTGCTCAGTTAAACCACCGTGCAATGACAGCTTTATTACACTTTAACGCTATGACGTTTTATAACACTCGGCAAGTGATTGCTTATGATGCTTATCATCCATGAGGCTTGACTCACTAAATCACAAGACGGGAAAACAGACCAGCGCTTTTTGTGAACTGCCTCACGGTAGTGAGGACCGAAGGAGGATGTAATTGGCGGATCGAATGGGTTCCTTACGAAGCCAGTCAATGGTTCGATGGATGGGTAAAATCCTGCAGGAACGAAAAAACCCCGACACTTTCGTATCGGGGTTTTCCAATTGGGTGCCTGGCAGTGACCTACTTTCACATGGCAGCTGCCACACTATCATCGGCGCGGGTGCGTTTCACTTCTGAGTTCGGCATGGAGTCAGGTGGGACCACAACGCTATCGCCGCCAGGCAATAAACTTTAATCCGGAAAAGCTGTCTTCGATGAATTTGTTCTTGAAACCGCAAGGTCTCACACTTCTTGGGTGTTGTATGGTTAAGCCGCACGGGTCATTAGTACAGGTTAGCTGCACGTATCGCTACGCTTCCACACCCTGCCTATCTACGTCCTAGTCTCGGACGGCCCTT
>NZ_NMUO01000074.1 GCF_002237365.1 Zobellella denitrificans | reverse complement strand
GGCCAGCCGTTCCGGCTCCGGCTCGCGCACCAGGGTGCGGTGCAGCACCAGTTGACGCTTGCCGAGCACCTCGGCGGCGCGCACAAAGCCCTGCTCCAGCCGGCGGAAAAAGCTGGCGCCGTTGTCGCAGAGCACCACCTCCAGGTGGCGCAGCGGCTGCCAGGCGTCCGGCAGGGTGCGT
Source organism: Zobellella denitrificans (assembly GCF_002237365.1). Classification (GTDB taxonomy): domain Bacteria; phylum Pseudomonadota; class Gammaproteobacteria; order Enterobacterales; family Aeromonadaceae; genus Oceanimonas; species Oceanimonas denitrificans. The sequence continues at coordinate 19,874 of NZ_NMUO01000074.1, read as the reverse complement.
TTCAGCCCCAGCTCCCGGGCCGCCCGCAATACCCGCTCGGCGGTGGCCGGGGTGACGTTGCCCCGCTCGTTCAGCACCCGGTCCACCGTGGCCCGGCCCACGCCCGCCCGTTCGGCGATCTCGACGATGGTGGTTTTTTTCACGCTGCTCCGCCTTGCATCAGGTTGTTGCCGCTAAGGCCGCCATTTCAGCACAAGGGGGGAACGAGTATCCAGTATTCCCCGTCATGCCCGCGCAGGCGCTGACCGGCATCCAGCACCGGCGCCACCTGCCAGGGTTGCCGCTACGCGGCAAAAGCAGGCGGGCCGCCTGCGCTCCAACGAGCCTAGAACGCCATATAGTTTAAAACTTAGGCTGTGTCTTGGGGCGCGGGCGGCCCGCCCGCATGAGGGTGGCACCGAGGTGGGGAAGGCACAGCCCAACCCGCGATGCCTGTTCTGCCCCGCGCCTTTTTAAATCTGCGGTGTGGTAAGCCAACCCGAAGGTTCACGCTGCGCGTGAATGCAGGCGGGCCGCCTGCGCTCCAACGAGCCTAGGCTTGCGCCGCCACTTCCGCCCAGATGGTTTCGGCCAGTTGCTTGAGTTGCAGGGATTCGGCCCAGCGGTCGGTGATGTCCTGCCCGTCCGCGCCGGTGATGGCATAGGGACGGGTGCCCAGCTCGCAGGTGAAGGCCAGGCTGTCGCCGGGGGCGGCCCGCGCGCACCAGTTGGCAAAGCCCCAGTGCCACAGCCGGCGGTACTGCTCCAGCCAGGGCTGGTGCTGGGCAAAGCTTATCGGCAGTTGCACCTGCTCGCAGTTGGACACCCGGCCGTGGTAGGCGTGGCAGTGGCGCATGATCTCCCTGAGCTGTGCCTCGGCCTGGGGGTCGCCCTCCACCAGCGGCAACTCGTGCCCGGCCACGTAATGGGACAAGTCCCCCACCAGTTGGAGGCTCGGCAGCTCCTCCAGCAGCTCCAGGGTGAAGAACAGATCGTTGGTCAGCCGGTAGCGGTGGGTCTCCACCAGCACCGGAAAGTCCACCTGCTCCGCCAGCCGCTGCCAGCCCCGCAGCAGGGCCAGCGCCGCCTGCTTGTCGCGGGTGCGCACATCGGGCTGGATGGTGACGTGGTGGCAGCCGAACTCGGCCGCCAGCTCCAGGGTCGGCTGCAGCTCGTCCACGCTTTGGGGGAAACACTGGGCCTCGGCGGTCAGCCCCAGCGGCCGCAGCTCCTGGGTGAGCCGCCGCACGTGGCGGCGATCGGTAAAGTGGTCGGTCACCCCGGCAAAGCCGTGCTCGGCAATGCGCCGGACCGCCTCGGGCAGCGGCAGGGTGTCGCCGCCCGGCAGGATGTTTTCCATGGCCCACATGGATTGCAGGATCAACAGTTTCATGCGGCCTCCCCGGTGGCGGCGGACAACAGTTGCTTGAGCCTGACGCCGGGATCGGCGAGCAGCGCGGGATCGGGGCTGGCCCCCAGGTTGATCAGCCGCTCGGCCAGCTTGATGTCCTTGGCCACGGTGTTGCCGGGGCCGATGCCGCTCGCGGCCAGCAGCCGGCCGTCCCGGTCCAGGTGGAACAGTAGCCGGGCCCGCTCACCCAGCTCTCGGCACAGGGTGCGACCGGCCAGATGGGGCAGGCCCACTATCTGCAGGCCCAGATCGAATTGATCCGACCAGAACCAGGGCGCCGGGGCGTAAGCGTGCCGGCCGCCCAGCATGTTGAGGGCGGCGGTTTCGCCCTGCTCCCGGGCGCAGCGCCAGGATTCCAGCCGCAGCCGCTGTTGCCGGTACAGGGCATGGGGAAAGGAGCAGCAGTCGCCGGCGGCGAAGATGGCCGGATCGCTGGTGCGAAGCTCGACATCCACGGCGATGCCGTTGTCGAGCACCAGCCCGGCGCCGGCGGCCAGCTGGGTGTTGGGCTCGGATCCGATGCCGGCCACCAGCAGCTCGGCCTTGAGCTCGCGGCCGTCATTGAGCGTCAGCCGGGCGCCCTCGCCCCGGGGCTCGGCCCGCACTATGCCCACGCCCAGGTAAAGCGCCACGCCCCGCGCCCGATGCTCCTCCTCGACGACGCGGGCCAGTTCCGCCGGCACCGCCCGCTGCAGCAGCCGGGGCTGGCTTTCGAGCAGGCTGACCCGTGCGCCCTTGCCGATCAGGGCGGCGGCCAGCTCCAGGCCGACGAAGCCGCCGCCGACGATGACCACCCTTTTGCCCGGGGCCACCCGGGCGAAGATGCGGCGGGCGTCATCCAGGGTGCGCAGGGTCAGGGCCGCGTCCTCCGCCAGGCCGGGCAGCACCAGCCGCCGGGCACGGGCGCCGGTGGCCAGCAGCAGTTGCCGGTAGGGCAGGCGCTCGCCGTGCTGGGTAACCAGCTGGCGATGGGCCCGGTCGATATGTTCCACCCGCTCACCCAGGCGCAGCTCGACCCGTTCCATGGCCACCAGGTCGCCGATGGCCACCGGCTCGCCGCCCCCGGCCTTGGACAGGGGCGGCCGCTCGTAGGGGGCGTGGGGCTCGTCGCCGAACAGGGTGATCGGCGTCCGGCAGCCCTGTTGGCGCAGGGTGAGGGCGGCGCGGATGCCGGCCTCGCCGGCGCCGATGATGATGATGCGCTCGTCCATGCTCACCTCACTCCAGGCAGACGTAGACCCGGCCGCCTTCCACTTTGGCGGCATAGGTCTTGAGGTGGACGCAGGCGGGGGCGTTCTTGGCCTCGCCGGTCTTGTAGTTGAAACGGCCGTTGTGCTTGGGGCACTCGATGATGTCGCCCATCACCAGGCCGTCGGCCAGGTGCACCGCCTCATGGGTGCAGAGCCCGGCGGTGGCGAACACCTCGTCGTCCGGGCTGCGGTATATGGCCAGGGTCCGCTCGCCGCGGTCGACCCGAATGACATCCTCTTGGTCGATATCGTCGAAGGCGCACACGTCTATCCAGTTGCTCATCTTGCTCTCCTCCCCCAGGGGGACTTACAGGGAATGGGCCGGCCGCAGGTCGGCGTCGGCGGGTGGTTCGGCCGCCGCCGGCAGCGGCCGGTCGACGAAATAATCCGGGTCCTGGCGCTGGCGCCACAGGGCCGGCACCAGTTCGCACAGGGCCGCCCAGGTGCTGGGATACACCGGCGGCAGATCGTGCTTGATCTGCTCGTGCAGGGCCGGCAGCGCGTGATAGGGCACCATGGGGTACATGTGGTGCTCGGTGTGATAGTTCATGTTCCAGTAGATAAAGCGGAACACCGGGTTCATGCGGATGGTGCGGCTGTTCTTGCGGTGATCCAGCACGTTGTCGGCCAGGCCGGCGTGCTGGGTCAGCCCGAACAGGTAGGCCAGCCAGGCGCCGTACATGGTGGGCAGCACTCCCACCAGCATCACCGGCAGCCAGGACTGCAGCCCTACCGCCAGCAGCAGCACGGCCATCTGCAGGGCCAGGTACATGCGTGCCTGCTGGAACACCTTGGGCCACTCCATCTCGGGAATGAAGGCCCGCTCGTCCTCGGTGAGCCGGCCGCCGCTGTGGCGCAGCAGGCTTTTCAGGGTGCCCAGCACGGCGGGAATGGCCAGCAGCCCGAGCAGGTGGCGCAGCACCGGGGTGGGACGGGGCGCGTTAATCTCCGGATCCAGGCCGACGATGATGGTGTCGGTGTGGTGGCGGGCGTGGCTCCAGCGCCAGACGGTGGGCTCGCGCAGGATCATGAAGCTGGCCTGGCGATAGACCAGATCGTTCATCCAGGGGGTGCGGAAGGCGGTGCCGTGGCTGCACTCGTGCCAGCGGGAGTCCGACGCCGAGCTGTACAGCACGCCATAAACCAGAAAACAGGGCACCGCCAGCCAGCTGCCCCAGGCCAGCAATCCTAAGGTAGCGAACAGCAGCAGCAGCGCCCACCACAGCAGGGTATCGCGGATGGCGCTGCGGTCCTGGCGCTGCATCAGCGCCTTGAGGGTTTTGCGCGGTACCGGGGTCTGGTACCACTGGGCCGAGGCCAGGCCCCGGGCCACCGCCTCCCGGGCGCTCGGGCCGGTGAGGCGGTAATCGCGTGTGCTTGCGGATGCGGTCATGGTGTTGTTCCTGTCTGTGGTGCGGCCCAGGCGGGCCCCTCGACAGGAAAAGTAAACAAAGCGTTAACCGTTAAACAGCACGGCGTTGATGCAAAAGCATCAACGCTTCGGGCTTACCTAAACAGGCAACGCTCATGCCCAAACAGGCGGACAAAGGTAACGGCTTACGCGGTCATGGCAAAAACGGTGTCATCAAGCGGCTGTGCCATCTGGGCGCATAGGCATTAGTATGTGATCCCTGCCCGCCCCCCTGTCACCGGAGAAACCAAGATGTTTGCAGGCCTCAGCGCATTTCCCCTCACCCCTTGACTTCTCCCCTTCCTGAAAGAAGGGGATTCCCAATTCACCGAGAACCGGACACGGAGACTGGCCCCATGCCGCTTACATTCTCTCCAAGGGCTAACACCGCCAGCCCGGCGGCTTTAATGTTGACCGCCGCGTTAACATCGCGGTCATGTTCGGTGGCACATTCGGGGCAGCTCCAGGCGCGTACGGACAGCGGCAGGTTGTCCAGCACATGCCCACAGCAGGAGCAAAGCTTGCTGGACGGATACCACTGGTCGATGGCGACCAGTTTGCGTCCCGCCCACTCCGCCTTGTACTCAAGCTGGCGCACAAACTCCCCCCAGCCCGCATCGCTGATGGACTTGGCGAGTCGTGGATGGCGCAGCATGTTCTTCACCTTGAGGGATTCGACGCAGATCACTTGGTTCTCGTTAATCAGTCTGCGGGACAGCTTGTGCAAGCCGTCCATCCGGCAATCGGCGATCTTGGCGTGAAGTCGGGCCACCTTCTGCCGCGCCTTGGCACGGTTCCTGGAGCCGAGCTTCTTCTTGCTCAGCCGCCGCTGCGCCCTGACCAGCCTAGCCGCATATGTCGCGGTATGGCGGGGGTTGCCGGTTCGATGCCCGTCACTGGTGACGAACAGGTCTTTCAGGCCGAGGTCGATACCGACCATCCTCGGGGTTATGGGCAGCGTCTCGGGATGGAACTCGCACAGGCAGGAGACGAAGTAACGGCCTGCCGAGTCCCTGGAAACGGTGACGGTGCTCGGCTCGCAAGGTAGTTCACGGCTCCAGTGTATCGCCAGCGGCTGTTTGCACTTGGCGAGGAACAAGCGGCCGTCGCGGTACTGGAATGCCGAGCGGGTAAACTCCGCCGACTGACGATGCCGCTTGCGCTTGAACGTGGGATAGTTGGCGCGCCCCTCGAAGAAGTGCCTGAACGCGGCCTGCTGGTGGCGAAGGCACTGTTGCAATGGCACCGAACTGACCTCATTGAGGAAGGCCGCCCCGGGCGTTTTCTTCAGTTGAGTCAGGAAGGCGTTCGCCGCAAGGTAACCGACCTTCTCCTTGCGCTGCTGGAACGCATCGGTTCGATGGCGCAACACCGAATTGTAGACAAAGCGCACACAGCCAAAGGTCCGAGCCAACAGCTGTTCCTGCTTGGACGTAGGGTAAAACCGGTACTTGTAGGCGCGTTTCGTCATACGCTCAGCGTAGTCAAATGCTGTATAAATAGCCAGCAAAAAGGAGAGCTAGAACAGGGCAGCCTGACGGCTGCGCGCTACCCCTCCCCGCTCTGAAGGACGAGGTTTCTCGCGTAAAAACGATGAACGAGAGCGGCATCGACGAGGCCGCCTTCATCAGCCTGGTCGAACGCCTGGCCGGCGCCGGGGTCGACTCCATCGGCGTGCTCGGCTCGACGGGGAACTATGCCTACCTCACGCGGGCCGAACGGGCCCGTATCGTGCAGTTGGCGGTGCGGCATGCAGGGACGGTGCCGGTGATCGCCGGCATCGGCGCCCTGCGCACCCGCGCCGTGCAGGAGCTGGCCGAAGACGCCCAGCAGGCGGGAGCCGCCGGCGTGCTGCTGGCGCCGGTGTCGTACCAGAAACTGTCGGACGACGAGGTGTTCGGCCTGTACCGGGACGTGACCCGCACCCTGTCCGTGCCGCTCTGTGTCTACGACAACCCCGGCACGACCCACTTCACCTTCAGCGACGAGCTGCACGGCCGGATAGCGGGGCTGCCGCAGGTGGCCTCCATCAAGATCCCCGGCGTACCGGACGACGCCGAGGCCGCCCGGGCCCTGCAGTTGTCCGGCCGGCTGCAGCCAATGTGGGAGCTGTTCCGCCAGTACGGCAGCCTGCGGGTCACCGCAACCGCCGCCGAGCTGCTGGGTCTGGCCGAGGCGCCCAGCCTGCCGCTGCCGCTCAAGACCCTGGCCGGCCACGACCGGCAACGGCTCGCCGAGTGGCTGGCGGAGCTTAAGTTGGCGTAAGGTCTCCGCAGGGAGGGCGGCCCGCGTAGGAGTTATGTCCGAAGCTGACGCGCTGCTTTCCTGGCCGGGGGTTCACGCTGCGCGCGAAGGCAGGCGGGCCGCCTGCGCTCCACCAGTTCCTGCACCTCCCGGCGTTTCCCCTCGATGCGTTCTGGTCAAAGGTGTAGTGGCAGCAGATGCTTCGGCGGTTCAGGAGGTATGACGTCGATTAATTCTGTTTGTTTTCAAGGTAATGGCGCAGGGAGCAAACGGACTCGTTGGTTGTTTTTTCCAACACCGGCCTGGGAAACAGCTCGGCGTAGGCCGCCGGTTCGGTATGCCTGTCGGCCAGGCGGGGGTGAAGGCGCGGCTTGAGCTGCTGGCTGTTTTCGTGAGCGCCTATTCTTTCGCCCAACACTTCCAGCAGGGCGCCCTCCAGGCATTGGGGGCGCCAGAGGATAATGTCATAACCGGCCTGCTCCGCCTTGCGGCGTTCGGCCTGAGCCGGCGGAAGATCCGAGTCCAGCACCAGAATACGGCGGTCAAAATCACTGTTCCTGTGGGTTCGGATCACGTTGGTAATAAAGGCCTTGTCGTCCGCGCCCTCGCCCACGACCAGCAGCGTGGTGTGCGCCACCAGGTGCTTTTTTACGCTTCTGCCTTTGCGCTTGCTCATGGCTTATACATCCGGGACGGCGCCCAGGGCGCCGGCCATGTATTTGGCGTAAAGGTTGTCGTCGGCGCGCAGACCCGCCATCTCATCCAGCCGCCAGGCGGTGGAGCACTGATCCTGCTTTTCGCACAGGTAAACCTGGTGCTTTTGCAAACGGTTGAGTACCTCGGGCGTGTGGCAGGTAAAGACGATCTGAGCCTGGTGCGGATTGCTGTGCTCAAACCGGAACCAGTCGAGCATGATGGGCACCAGGTGCGGGTGCAAATCGTTGTCTATTTCATCGATCACCGCCAGGCCACCCTGAAGCAACACCCTGAGCACCCGCTCCAGCAGCACAAAGGCCGACTGGGTACCGCTGGATTCCTCGAAAAAGGGCAGCTCAAACGCTTCCCCCGACGTAGTGCGATGCTCGCCAAAAGGCATGTAGAAACTTTCGGTTTTGCCGTCTTGGGTGGTGCCTTCAAGTTTTCTGATGGCCACGCCATCAAGCCCCAGGTCGAATTCACGCATCACCTCGGCCATGCGCACCTTCAGCTCGGGCGCCTTTTCGTATAATTCGGCCGCATGTACCACGGCTCCATGCTGAAAGTGGCGCCGGCCACTGCTGGCCACGTTGGTGACGATGCGGCGAAAATATTCAATAAAGGGCCTGGCTTCCTTGATGTCGTAGCTGTGCGCTGCCGCCAGCAGGGAAGCATTGGCGCGCAGGCTCTCGGCCTGCGCCCTGGGAAAAGGAAACCCTTTTTGCCGAAAATGATACCCGCCCCCGCTTTGCTCGCGCTTGAACACATAGCTGAACTGGCTGCTGGTGCGAACAAAGAGTGCCTCACTCACCACCCTGTGCTCCTTCATCACCAGCTGATAGCGGTGTTCGGTGCCGTCAAGGATAAAATCAAGCTCCATCCGGGTTTCTTCTTCGGAGCAAAGCGCATGCGGCGCATAGACGATGTCCTGATCCGGATCGCTGTTAAGAAAGGAATCACAGATAAACCAGCTTAAAAACGCCAGCGGCTTGATGAACTGGGTTTTGCCCGAGCCGTTGGCCCCCACCACGGCGATGACCTTGTTCAGGCGAGCATCGGCCAGCTCGATATCATAGCCGGAAGGCGTAGGCTTTTTGCCCAGCGTGAAGTCGACGAGGGTGTCGTCGGCAAAGCTGTAGAAGTTGCTGAACCGAAGTGAAGCAATCATATTCTTTTAATTTCCACAAAATTTTGTTGATTCCTTCACTTTAACAGCCAGTCTGGCAAGCCCTTACCGACAATTTTGGGTCGAGCACAAGGAACAAAAAGCGGAAGAAAGCGCAGGGTGGTACCTCGGCAATGCCGGCTCAATCCCGGCACAGATGGCGCGCGAACCAGTCGATGGCCAGCTGGATCACCCTGTCCAGCGTGCCCGGCTCTTCGAACAGGTGACTGGCGCCCGCCACGGTTTCCAGCCGGGGGCGGATCCGCATCTGTTGCGCCGCCTCGCGGTTAAGGCCGAGCACCTGATGGTCCTCGCCACCCACGAGCAGCAGGGTCGGTGCCTGCACCCTGGGCAAGGCCGCGCCCGCCAGATCGGGCCGCCCTCCTCTGGACACCACCGCCGCCACCCGCCGGGGACGTTCGGCGGCCGCCAGCAGGGCCGCCGCGGCCCCCGTGCTGGATCCGAACAGCCCGAGGCGCAAGGCCCGGGTATCGGCCTCGCCGTCCGCCCAGTCGATGGCGCCGATCAGCCGCCGGGACAGCAGCGGAATATTAAAGCGAAACTCGCGCGTCACCTCGTCGATGCGGTGCTCATCCGCCGTCAGCAGATCGAACAGCAGGGTACCGATCCCGGCGGCATTGAGCCGCTCCGCCACCAGCCGGTTGCGCGGGCTGAACCGGCTGCTGCCGCTGCCATGGGCAAACAGCACCAGGGCCTGCCCTCCCACCGGCAACGCCAGCAATCCGTCCAGGGTGACACCGGCGGCATTAAGCCGCACCTCGCGCCGGACCACTGCCCCATCCATAATCCACCTCCTCGCGCTGGCGGGCGACGCCGCCGTTCGCCCCAACCGCCCGGTATGGGCCGGCGGCGCCCATCCTCTTTCAACTATGGCACCGGGATGGCGGTGACGACGCTCGCCGGATGAAAGGGGCTGAAATTGATCATTCGAGGTGAGCAGAAAAGGGAGAGCCGGCGGGCAGCGAAACACCGCCCGCCCCTGTTACGTCAGGATGGAAAGGCGAACTGCACCCCTTCGCGCACCCCCGCCGAGGGCCAGCGCTGGGTGATGGTCTTGCGCCGGGTGTAGAAGCGCACGGCGTCGGGGCCGTAGGCATAGAGATCGCCGAACAGCGAACGCTTCCAGCCGCCGAAGGAATGGTAGGCCACCGGTACCGGCAGCGGCACGTTGATGCCGACCATGCCCACCTGGATGTTGTCGCTGAAGTAGCGGGCCGCCTCGCCGTCGCGGGTGAAGATGCAGGTGCCGTTGCCATATTCGTGGGCATCGATCAGCTCCATCGCCTGCTGCATGGTCTGTACCCGCACCACCAGCAGCACCGGGCCGAAGATCTCTTCCCGGTAGCAGAGCATGTCCGGGGTGACCCGGTCGATCAGGGTGCCGCCCACGAAAAAGCCGTTGTCAAAACCGGGCACGCTCGGGTGGCGGCCGTCCACCACTATCTCGGCGCCCTGCTCCTCGGCGCTGTTGATGTAGCCGACTACTTTTTCCATGTGCGCCTTGGTGATCACCGGGCCGAAGTCGTTCTGCCGCTCGCTGAAGGCGCCGACCTTGAGGCTTTGCATCTGCGCCTGCATCTTGCTCACCAGGGCCTCGGCGGCCGCGTCGCCCACCGCCACCGCCACCGACAACGCCATGCAGCGCTCGCCGGAAGAGCCGAAGGCCGCACCGGTCAGGGCATTGACGGCGTTGTCCATGTCGGCATCGGGCAGCACGATGGCGTGGTTCTTGGCCCCGCCCTGCGCCTGGCAGCGCTTGCCGTTGGCACTGGCCCTGGCGTAGATGTATTCGGCAACGGGGGTGGAGCCGACGAAGCTCACCGCCTGCACCCGCGGGTCGTCGAGCAGGGTGTCGACCGCTTCCTTGTCGCCGTTGACCACGTTGATCACCCCGGCCGGCAGGCCCGCTTCCACCAACAACTGGGCGATGAACAGGGTCGAGCCCGGATCCCGCTCGGAGGGCTTGAGCACGAAGCAGTTGCCGCAGGCGATGGCCATGGGGTACATCCACAGCGGCACCATGGCGGGGAAGTTGAACGGGGTGATGCCGGCCACCACGCCCAGCGGCTGGAACTCGCTCCAGGAGTCGATGGCCGGGCCCACGTTCTTGCTGTGCTCGCCCTTGAGCAGCTCGGGCACGCCGCAGGCGTATTCGACGTTCTCGATGCCGCGTGTGAGTTCACCCATGGCGTCGTGCGCTATCTTGCCGTGCTCCTCGCCGATCAGCCGGCAGATTTCCTCGGCATGCTCTTCCAGTAGTTGCTTGAAACGATACATGACCCGCGCCCGCTTCAGCGGCGGGGTGTTGCGCCAGGCCGGAAAGGCGGCCTGGGCGGCGGCGATGGCCTCCTCCACCGCGGCCTTGCCGGCCAGGGCCACCTGCTTGGCAACCTCGCCGGTGGAGGGGTTGAACACGTCCTGGGTGCGGGTGCCGTCGGTCACGATGGTGCCGTTGATCAGGTGGCCGATAATCTTCATCCATGTACCTCGCTTGATGTGAATTTTTGTCTTTCGCGACGGTGGCCGGGGCTCAGTCCAGCTCGCCGATGGCCTCGCCCAGGGCGTTGACCAGCCGGTCTATCTCTTCCCGCTCCACGATAAAGGGCAGGCCCAGCTGGATGGTGTCGCCGCCGTAACGCACGTAAAAACCCTTCTGCCAGCACTTCATCGCAATCTCGAAGGGGCGGCGCGCCGGCTCGCCGGGGTAGCTTTCGATCTGCAGGGCGCCGGCCAGACCGTAGTTGCGGATATCGCTGATATAACGGGTGCCTTTCAGGCCGTGCAGCGCATTCTCGAAATACGGCGCCAGCTCCTTCACGCGGGGAACGAGTTGGTCCTGCTGGAGGATATCGAGCGACGCCAGCGCCGCGGCGCAGGCCACCGGATGGCCGGAATAGGTGTAGCCGTGGGGCAGCTCGAGCAGATAGTCGGGCCCGCCCTGCTCCATAAAGATGTGGTAGATCTCGCCCTGGCAGATCACCGCCCCCATGGGCACGGCGCCGTTGGTCAGCTGCTTGGCCACGTTCATGATGTCCGGCACCACCCCGAACTCCTCGGCGCCGGTCATGGATCCCATGCGGCCGAAACCGGTGATCACCTCGTCGAAGATCAGCAGGATGTCGTGCGCATCGCAGATCTCGCGCAGCCGCTTCAAATAGCCCACCGGCGGCGGGATCACGCCGGCGGAGCCGGCCAGCGGCTCGACGATGACGGCGGCGATATTGGAGGCGTCGTGCAGCGCAATCAGCTCCAGCAGATCCTCGGCCTTGTCGGCGCCCTTCCCTGGCATGCCACGGGTGAAGGCATTCTCCTTCAGCAGGGTATGGGGCAGGTGGTCGGCATCGATCCCCTGGCCGAACAGGGCCCGGTTGGGGCCGATGCCGCCCAGGCTGATGCCACCGAAGTTGACGCCGTGGTAGCCCTTGGCGCGACCGATCAGCTTGGTCTTGCCGGCCTTGCCCTTCTTGCGCCAGTAGGCCCGGGCTATTTTCAGGGCGGTGTCGGCGCTCTCGGAGCCGGAGCCGGTGAAAAAGACGTAGTCGAGGCCGGCGGGCGTCAGCTCGCGGATGCGATGGGCCAGCTCGAACGCCTTGGGATGGCCGAACTGGAAGGCCGGGGCATAGTCGAGTTCGCGCAGCTGCCTGGCCACCGCCTCGGCGATCTCGGGCCTGTTGTGGCCGGCGCCGCAGGTCCAGAGCCCGGACAGGCCGTCGAAGATCCGGCGACCGTCCACATCCCGATAGTAGCACCCCTCGGCGCCGACGATGATGCGCGGATCCTGTTTGAACTGGCGGTTGCCGGTGTAGGGCATCCAGTAGGCGTCGAGCTGCGCGGGGCTCAGGCCGGCGCGCTGCAGAATATCCTGTTTAGCCATGATCCAATCCCTGCTGCCGTTGATGGAAAGCGATAACAGGACCATTCTGGCGCCCGGTTTGGTTAAGTTAAATTCAAATGTATTTAACCATAGGTAAGCCAATGCTTAACTTTTCAGCCCGGGCACCGGGGCGGCAGCAGCCGCCATTCAGCGGGGGGCTTGCAGGGAGTCGAGAAAACTCTCCAGCAGCAGATTGGGGCGGCGTCCCTTGCGGGTGACCATGGCCAGGGGCGCATCGAAAAACAGCCGCTCCGGGCACAGGGGCTTCATCTGCCCCTTGGCGACCCAATTGGCGGCATAGTGATCCGGCAGATAGCCGATGTAGCTGCCGGTGAGGATCAAAAAGGCGATGCCCTCCCGATCGGAGGCGGTGGCGGTGCAGTTCAGTTGCCGGTGCAGGCCCATGGCCTGCGCCGTCATGGGATAGCCGGGCACCACGGCGTCGACCGAGCCCAGGGTGTCGTCGTCCGGCTCGGTGTCGGCATGAAACAACGGGTGCTCGCGGCTGCAATAGAGGCTGGAGCGCTCCTCGTAGAGCAGGCGGTAGTCCAGGCCCGAAAGCGGCGTGGTCAGGGGAATGGCGCCCACGTGCAGGCGGCCGTCGAACAGCCCCCGCTCTATCTCGCCGGGGGTGCTCATGCTGATGTTGACCCGGATTTCGTCGCTGCGCCCGCGCAGCGCCTTCAGGGCGCGGGTGATCTCCATATGGGGTTGAGTCACCAGGTTGTTGACGATGCCGATATTGAGCTCGCCCCGCAGTTGCCGGTTGATCTGGTTGATCTCGGCGCGAAAGTTTTCCACCGCGCTCAGCAGCACTTCCCCCGCCCGCAGCACTTCCCTGCCCTCGTCGGTCAGGGCAAAGCCCGCCCGGCCGCGCTGGCACAGGCGCATGCCCAGGCGCTTTTCCAGATCGCTCATCTGCAGGCTCACCGCCGAACGGGTCACCCCCAGGGCGCTTTCGGCGGCGGAAAAGCTCCCGCACTCCGCCACCACCTTGAACAGGCGCAGCAGGCGCAGATCGAAGTCGGTCACCTGGGACAAGGGCGTTTTTGATCTCATGGTTTTGCATTTACTCAACAAAAGCTAGGTTACTACAGAGTTAACTCAACCATGGCGCCGGTGCAAGCCTCACCGGCGGCTTGAGGGCATGAACTCATCGGTTATCTCGCTGGGCGCCTCCCAGGGCCTCGGCGAGCCGTCTTCATGGCTGCCGCTCAGCCGCTGGCCAGAGCCCGGAACGGATCCCAAGTGAGTCACGGTGCTCGGTTATCACGGGGCGCGGCGGGCTCCGCTCCCCGCCGCCGGCGCCACAGATCCCGCCCCAGGGTGGCGGCCACGTAGAGCACCACCAGCGGGATCAGCCCGTAGACGATGCCCGCGCCGAGCCGGGGCAGGTAGCCGGCGGCCAGGGTCAGCGCCACCATGTACCACACATAGGCCAGGTAGAGGACGAGGAAGAGCAGCCCTTCGAAGCGGGTGAGCCTGGCACCCACGAAGAACAGCGGCAGGCACAGCACCGCCACCCCCAGCATCACCGGCATGTCCAGGCTGGCCAGTTGGGTACCGGCCAGCAGCGGCGCCGGCGAGACCAGGCTAGAGAGGCCGAGCACGCACAGGATGTTGAACACGTTGCTGCCCACCACGTTGCCGATGGCGATATCCCGCTGCCCCTTGAGGGTGGCGATCACCGAGGTCATCACCTCCGGCAGCGAGGTGCCGGCGGCGACGATGGTCAGCCCGATCACCGCCTCGCTCACCCCGAAAGACGCGGCGATCTGCACCGCGCTCTGCACCAGCCAGCGCGCGCCCGCCACCAGCAGCACCAGGCCGCCCGCCACCAGCAGCAGGTTCTGCCAGGCGGGCACGGGCCGGCGTATCAGCTCGTCGACCTCCTCGTCCGCCGTGTCCATGCCCTGCCGTCGGCCCTGCACGAACAGGAAGGCGGTGTAGCCGAGCAGGCCGGTGAACAGCAGCACCGCCTCGCCCCGGCCCAGGGTGCCGTCCCAGGCCATCAGCACGGCCACCACCGACACCAGTATCATGATGGGCACATCCTGGCGGATCAGCTGCTTCGACACCACCAGGGGCGAGATCAGCGCCGCCAGGCCGAGGATGAACAGCACGTTGAAGATGTTGCTGCCCACCACGTTGGCGATGGCCAGCTCCGCCTGGCCGGCCCAGGCGGACTTGACGCTCACCGCCAGCTCCGGCGCGCTGGTGCCGAAGGCCACCACGGTGAGGCCGATCACCAGGGCCGGCACCCCCAGGCTGGCGGCCAGCCGGGCCGCCCCCCGCACCAGGAGATCGGCGCCCAGGATCAGCAGCAGCAATCCCGTTATCAGCATCAACCAGGTCATCGCATTGTCTCCTAAGGCACCGTATAGTTTAAAAATCAGGCAGCCCGGCTCTGCGTAGCTGCCGATTTGTGCCGCTGTAGCCGTCGCTTCAGCCGACGGGAAGACGGCGCCCAATTTCCACACCCCACGCCGTTGGCAGGTTTGCGCCACGTAAACGGGCGCCTACAGGTAAAACATCGTACTGCTCACGTTTTAAACTGATCGGTGCTCTAAGGCAGCAAATCCAGTTCCTTGCGCATTTGTTCGGCGGTGGGCCGCAGCAGGGCCAGGAAGGTGCTGAACGAGATGAACGGGGCCCGGCCCAGGGTGGTGGTGAAACTGTCGTTGATCAACGCCGCCACCGCCTTGATCCCGGCCACCTTAGGCGCTGGGAAGGAGTAAGGGGATCCTCCCCTATTACGCTCTCAGAACAGCAACGCTTCGATTGGCGTGGGGCGTCCCAGCAGATACCCCTGCGCCTTATTGACCTTTAGCTTGCGCAAAGCGTTGAGCTCAGCGTCAGTTTCAACCCCTTCTGCAACAACCTTGCTGCCCGTCTCCTCGGCAAACCGAACGATGGCAGCGGTAAAAGCGCGGCACCCTGTATCGGTGTCGATTCTCCGGATCAAGCTCACATCGAGTTTGATCACGTCCGGCTGCAATTTGAGAATGTGGCGGAAACTGGCGAACCCGGCGCCGGCGTCGTCTACCGCCAAGCGCAAGCCCCGTTGCCGCATGGGCACGAGTACAGTAGCGATCAAGGAATAGTCGGTGACGGACACATGTTCAGTGACTTCCAACATCAAGCGCTCGAAGGGATATCCCTCCAAAACGGACGCGACGGAACCCTTCAGAAGGGTTTCCGGCGAGACATTGAGTGAGAGGTAGGTATCTTCGGGGAGATGGGCCAACCCCTGCAATGCCTTCTTGATCACGGCCAACTCCAATTCTTCCTGGAGACCGACCTCTGCGGCTTCATTGAACCATTGGTCGGGCGAGCGCACCGGTTCTGCCGAAAACCGCGCCAGCGCCTCGTAGCCGACGACCTTGTGCTGGTCGACACGGATAATCGGCTGGTAGACCATACTGAAAAGCTCCTCATCGATCACGGCTCGAAGGCGAGTGACGAGTTGGTTGCAGGCTTCTTCCTCGGCTACCTGCCTCTCCAGGAGCTTGCCAGTCATCTCGGCAAAGAGCCGCATCGCCCGGATATCGCGATCATTCAAGGTACTGTCGGGAAAGGTGCTGAAGCAGCAAAATGTGCCGTAGACCTGCCCGTCGCTGAAGCGGATCGGGATGCTCAGGTGGGCACCCACCGGCAACGCCATCGTCGCCGGCAAGGTCAGTGCCTCAGGGATTTGCGTTGCGTCCTGGATCAGCTCAGGCAGACGGCCGTCAACCACGCGCTGGCAATAGCTTTCTTCCAGAGGATCCGAAGCGCCTACGCGGACAGGTGTGGCGCCCCCTTGTGAATCCACGTAACGAAAGACGCGCCGCCCACCCGTGAACACCGAGACAAATGCCACTTCCATGCCGAGCAGGGTACGTACCGAGTGTAGCGTTTCCATTACGATTTCATGGGAAGAACGGTGGTTGGCGGTCATATCTGTCCTTGGAATATCCTGGCGTGATGCGCCTATCATTGTAGATGATCATTCAACGACTCTGGAGCATTGCTGCCACGCCTTGCAGAATGCGAGGCCGCTGTCCCATTCAAACGCAGGCGCCCTCTTTGTCCTGAGCGGAGCCTGGCTGCTGTTCAGCCGATGAGCTGGTTTCGTTAATTCTCCCCGGACGGCTGTCTGCACGCCACCACCAGCGCTGCCAGCTCCTTGCCGCCGGCCAGGGTGTCGGCCTCGAGGATCAGCGCCCGCCCCAGGGTCAGGGCGGTGCGCTGGCAGGCGAGCCGCGTCGCCTCCTCCTCGATGCCGTTCAGATCCGCCACCTGGGCGATGCCGATGGTGCGGCGGATAAGCTCGGTGCCGGCATAGCCCAGGCTGTCCCGCCACACCCGGGCCAGAAAGTCGGCCACATAGCCCGGCTCGGCCAGGGCCGGATCCGCGCAGCCCGCCGCCAGGGCGGTGAAGTCGTCGTGGAACCGCCGCCACAGGGTCTGCACCTCCTCCCGCCGCCGCCGCTGCTCTGCCCGCCCCTTTTCCCCCGGGTGCAGGCCGGGCTGGCCGCAGTGGTTGAGCAGCAGGTTGCCGATGGCCGAGCCCAGATCGAAGCCCATGGGGCCGTAACAGCCGAATTCGGCGTCGAACACCTTGAGCCCGCCCTCGGTCACGAACACCGAGCCGGTGTGCAGGTCGCCGTGCAGCAGGGCCTCGGCATCGCACAGAAAGCGGTGCTTGAGCGCCGCCACCCGGCGTTTGAGGGGACCGTCCCGCCACAGCTGCTCGGCCAGGGGACGCAGGGCGGGCGCGATCTGGTTGCGCGGATGGTCGTGATAAGGGTCGTCGAAGAACACCGTTTCGGTGGCGGCGCACAGCTCCGGGTTGCTGAACCGCACCATCTCGGCCCGCTTGGCTATGGATGCCAGGTGAAAATCGGAGCCGTGATAGAGCACCCGTGCCAGGTAATGCCCCAGCCGGTCCGCCGTTTCCGCCGGCGCCTCGCCCGCCATCAGGGCCTGTCGCCACAGCCGCCACGCCGACAGATCCTCCAGCATCAGCACCGACAGCCCGGCGTTCTGGTGCAGCAACGCCACCGTGTGCTCGGGGCAATGCTCGCCATGGCGCCGCAGCACCCCGGCCTCTATCCTGGCCCGCTCCCGGGTCAGGGGCCAGGACTCGCCCACGCAGCGGATGTAGGGCAGCGCCTGCTTGACGATAACGCTGCGCCCGCCGGCGTCATCCACCACCCGGAACACCTGGTTGAGGTTGCCGTCGCCCACTTCCGCCGCCGACAGCCGGGCGGCGGTGTCGAAGCCGGGGCCGTGCCGGCGGGCGTAGTCGATGGCGTGCTCGGGGGTAAAAACATGGTATCGGCTCATGGGCAGACCTCGTTGGTTCCAAGACACTATGGTTTAAAACTTAGGCCACGCTATCCCTGCGTAGCCGTCGCTGTAGGTGCCGCTGTAGGTGCCGCTTTAGCCGGCACAAACCGGGGAATACGGCGCCCAATTTCCGCGCGCCTCTCCTTTGCAGGTTTGCGCCACGTAAACGGGCGCCTACAGGATAAGGCCGAGCCGGTTGCGATCATCCCTGTACTCATACCCGGTTACAGTCGGCCGAACGCCGCTGTGATTACAGCCGGTAAAAAATATTTTCGAACCAGTGTAAGAATAGTGCCGGTAAAACGACTCACCATCAGAAGATGGGCAAGGCTGAACACCCGGTTTTTTGGGGCTACAGTCTACTCACACTCATCACAGCCTGCATAAAGAGGCCCCATGCCCCAACGACATGAAATGAGCCGGGACGGACAGCACGCCGCCCGTCCCGAGCTGTTATCCGAGGAACTGCGCCGGCAGATGCTCCGCTTTGCCAGGCTGCAGCTCAAGGATGCCCACCTGGCGGAGGACGCGGTGCAGGAGGCCCTGCTCGGCGCCCTCAAGTACGCCGACTCCTTCAAGGGCCAGGCCGCCTACAAGAACTGGGTGTTCGCCATACTGCGCAACAAAATTGCCGACATCATTCGCAAGAACCAGCGGCTGATCGCGGTGTCCAGCCTGGGCAGCGATGAAGAGCAGGATCCGGAAGCGCTGCTGTTCAACCGGAGCGGCCGTTGGCACCGGGAAGAAATGCCCGTCCGCTGGAGCTCCCCCGAAGCCAGCTTCGAGGACGAGCAATTCTGGACGATTTTCGAGTTCTGCCTGGATCACCTGCCCGCCAACCAGGGACGGGTGTTTATGATGCGGGAGTTTATAAATCTGGAAAGCAGCGAAATATGCCGCGAGCTTGAACTCACGGTCAGCAACCTCAATGTGCTGCTGTACCGCGCCCGCCTGCGCCTGCGCGAATGCCTGGAAAACAAATGGCAACTGCAAGGAGACTGCTCATGCTGAATTGTCGACAAGCCACCCAACTGATGTCGGAGAGCCAGGACAGGCCCCTGGCCGCCGGCGAAAAGCTGGCGCTGAAGCTGCACACCCTGATGTGCAAGGGCTGCCGCAACTTCGAGCAGCAGTTGCCGGTGATCCGCCGGATAGCCAGGCGCTACGCCGATCGTCCCGACAACGACAACCCGCAGCAGCAGGAGCCCGAACAATGAGCCTGCCGTGCATTCAGCCTGAAAGATCTTTGCCGCACGCCGGGTATAAGCTTTAGACGAAACGGAATCGAACCGGTTGTAACAATCAGCCCCCCTGGCACGACGTTAGCTTATCCCTTGCCATCCGTGGAGAACCGCCATGAGAGACACCCTGCCGTTGCTGGATCTGACCGACTTTCCGGCCATCCGCCGCCACCGGCTCGATACCCTGCAGGTGAACCTGGGCTACAAGTGCAACATGAAGTGCGTGCACTGCCACGTGGCCGCCGGCCCCCACCGTACCGAGATGATGGACGAGGACAACCTGGCGCTGATCCCCGAGGTGCTGCGGGCCCGAGGGCTGTCGACCCTGGATCTCACCGGCGGCGCCCCCGAGCTGCACCCGGGCTTTAGGGCGCTGGTGCGTGCCGCCCGCGCCCTGGGGGTGAAGGTGATCGATCGCTGCAACCTCACCATACTGTTCGAGCCGGGCCAGGACGACCTGGCCGAGTTCCTTGCCGGACAGGGGGTGGAGGTGGTGGCTTCCCTGCCCTGTTATTCGGTGGACAACGTCGACAAGCAGCGGGGCAAGGGCACCTTCGACAAGAGCATCCTCGCCCTGCAGGCACTCAACCGGCTGGGGTACGGCCAGCCCGGCTCGGGGCTTGAGCTCAACCTTGTCTACAATCCCCAGGGCCCCAGCCTGCCGCCGCCCCAGGCGGCGCTGGAAGCCGACTACAAGCGCGAGCTGGGGGAGCACTTCGGCATCCGCTTCAACCGGCTGTTCGCCCTGGCCAACATGCCGATCAAACGCTTCGGCGACTACCTGCTCAGCAAGCGCCAGTTCCACGACTACCTGCGCCTGCTGAAGGAAAACTTCTCCGCCGCCAATCTGCCGGGGCTGATGTGCCGCAACCTGGTGAGCGTGGACTGGCAGGGGTATTTGTACGACTGCGATTTCAACCAGCAACTGGGGCTGCGCCTGCCCGGCGCGGGCCGCCCGCACCTGCGCGATCTGCTGGGCCGCGAGCTGGACGGCCAGCCCATCCGGGTGGCCGAGCACTGCTACGGCTGCACCGCCGGCCAGGGCAGCAGCTGCGGCGGCGCCCTGCACAAGGAGCCGTCATGACGATGTCGATCATTATGCCGGTGTTGAACGAAGCCGCCGTCCTGCCCCATACCCTGGCCGCGCTGCCGCTTGAGGGCGGCCAGACCGAGGTGATCCTGGTGGACGGCGGCAGCACGGACGAGTCCGTTGCCCTGGCCCGCCGGGCCGGTGCCAAGGTCGTCACC